>CAXUEE010000183.1:3166-6653 GCA_964249905.1 uncultured Acidobacteriaceae bacterium | reverse complement strand
GCGAAGGCCTGAAGACGCTGGTGGTCGAACCGTTCGCGGCCGGCGGCCAGGCTGGGTCGAGCTCGAAGATCGAGAATTATCTGGGGTTCGTGGACGGGATCAGCGGCGAGGAGCTGGCGCAGCGAGCTTACCTGCAGGCGCGCCGCTTCAAGGCTGAGTTTCTTACTCAGCGCGTTACGGAGATCGGCTCCGACAACGGCTACCACGTGCTGCGCATGAGCGATGACCGGGAAGTCACCTGCCGGGCGTGCATCCTGGCGACGGGGGTGCAGTATTGCCGGCTGGATATTCCCGGGGAGGACCGGTTTTCGGGCGCGGGACTGTATTACGGAGCCGCCGCCACGGAAGCTGATTCCTGTGCGAATGAGACCGTGTACATCATTGGCGGAGCGAACTCGGCCGGTCAGGCGGCGATGCACTTTTCCCGCCACGCCCGGGAGGTGCGCCTGCTGGTGCGCGGCAAGGACCTTGAGCGCAGCATGTCGAGGTATTTGATCGAGCAGATTGAAGCGATGCCGAACATTGTCGTTGAGACTGGAACCCAGCTGACGGCGCTCGAGGGCGAGGCCCATCTGCAATGCATTACGCTGTCCACGCCGGCCGGGACAGCCAAGCGTGGCGCGAGCTCGGTGTTTGTGTTTATCGGCGCGGAGCCGAAGACGCAGTGGCTGCCGGCCAGGATCGCCCGTGACGCGAAAGGGTTCGTGTTTGCCGGTCCGGATCTGAAATTGCAGGCCCGGGACGCCTGGAAGCTGGATCGCGATCCGTACCTGCTCGAGACGAGCGTGCCCGGAATTTTTGTCGCAGGCGATGTTCGTCATGGGTCGGTGAAGCGCTGCGCCTCCGCAGTCGGGGAGGGATCGATTGCGATTCAGTTCGTTCATCAGTATCTGGCGACCCTGGATTGATCGGGATGGATAGTGGACTGATGTTGGGAGTGACCCCTATGGCCGAAACGCTCACCGAGCCTGCAAAGACCGCAGCCCCTCCCCTCCGCGCGGAGGTGATTGCGCTGCTCCGCTCGACCTCGCTGTTCGCCGGAGTGAGCGAGGAGGCGCTGCACTGCCTGGACGGTGCGGAAGAACGCCGGTTCGCCTCCGACGAGCAGGTGAGCGCTCAGGGGAGCACGAAGCGCGAGTTTTACATCCTGCTCGAAGGGTCGCTACGCGTGTTTTATACGGCGCCCGAGGAAGAGACCGAGCACGTGATGGCGACGGTGTATCCGGGCGCGAGCTTTGGCGAGGTGCAGCTCTTGACCGGCTTTCCGTCGACGTCGACGCTGCGTACGGTGGGGAGTGCCCTGGTGCTCTGCCTGACGGAGGATTTGTTCTGGAAGCTGCTGAACCAGAGCCCGGCCACGCGCCGCGAGGTGCTTGGCAACCTGTCCATGCGCCTGGCGAAGGTGCACAGTGCGACGGCGCAGCAGGAGAAGATGGCGTCGCTCGGCACCATGGCTGCCGGCCTGATGCATGAGCTGAACAATCCTGGAGCTGCCGCGCGCCGGGCGTCTACGCAGCTGCGCGACAATCTGACCCGTATGCACAAGCTTTCGGCCAAGTGGGCGCGCACGCAGCTGAACGAGGAGCAGAAGCAGTGCATGTACGATCTGCAGGAGTACGCGCTTTCCGCCCGGCCGCAGGTGACGCTCAGCTCGCTGGAACAGGCCGATGCGGAGGACACGCTGACCACCTGGATGGAGCAGTCCGGGGTGGAGGATGCGTGGAAGCTTGCGCCGACGTTCGTCTCGATCAACCTCGATTCGGACGCGCTTGCCTGCGCTTACGCCACGGTTCCGAGACCCTTTTTCTCCGATGCTCTCAGCTGGCTTGAGGCCATGATCTCCAGCATGCAGCTGGTCGGCACGATTGAGGAGAGCATCGGGCGCGTTACGGAGCTGGTCGCCGCCGTGAAGAGCTACGCCTATGAGGGCCGCGGACTGAAGCAGGCGCTCGATGTAAACCGCAGCATTCATGCGACGCTGGTGATCCTGGGCCATAAATTGCGCGAGAAGCAGATTACGCTCGAAAAAAGCCTGGCTCCCAACCTGCCGACTCTTACCACCGACTGTGGCGGGCTGAACCAGATCTGGACCAACCTGCTCGACAACGCCATCGATGCTTCGCCGACCGGTGGCCGCATCGTGCTGAAGACGTGGGCTGAGTCCAGCAGCTCGCATTCGCAGGCGCTTGATTTGTGCATCCTGGTCCGCGATGCCGGCAGCGGCATCCCGCCGGAAAACCAGCCGCACATCTTCGATGCCTTCTACACGACCAAGCCGGTCGGCATCGGCACAGGTTTGGGGCTGGGCATCGTGCACCGGATTGTGGAGCAGATCGGCGGGACGATTCTGTTTTCTTCCGTTCCCGGCGAGACCGAGTTCGTCGTCCGGCTTCCAGCCACGCGAGCCTGAGACGATCGCCGGGTGGCAGTCTCGACTGACTACAAAGGACTTGGTGGGGACGGACACTGCGGGAGCTTACTGCTTCAGTTCCACCGTATGCACCGCAGTCCGCACCTCCGGCACACTCCCATCGTTCACCTGTACGGACTCCGGCTGATCCTCAAAGAGGATGCGCACTGAGTTACTGGCATGCGCTCCAATGCGCAGCCGCTCCGTCTGGCTCGTCGTCAGCCCATGCACGGTTACCGGCACCTCGGCCACGGCGTCTCCATCGTTGCGCACCTCGACTGCTACCAGAAACCCTGCGCTCTTGCCGGGTTGCGCGGGCACGGATCGGGGAATGGCCGCAACGATGGACAGATCCGGCAGCCCGCGATCCTGAGTCACCCAGTCATGGAAAAACCATCCCAGATCCTGCTTCGACGTAGTTTCCATTGACCGCTGAAACGCCCCAGCCTCGCCTTGCAGCTTCGGATTCACGCTCACGCTGTGCCGCCACGCCGCCAGGCACGCGCGCAGTACCGGTTCCCCCAGCAGGTCACGCAGCTGCCAAAGCACCGAGGCCGACTTCAGGCGGAGGTACACCTCCGCACGCGCCTCCTCGAGCGGCTCCCCCCGCGCCTCAGGATGCTCCACCAAATCCGGCTCGGCCAGGGCCAGCAGCGCCGAAGCCTGGGTCAACTCGGCCAGCGCCGCCGCGTGGCCCGCGGTACGCTCCGTCCACAGCAACCCCATAAACTCCGGAAGTCCCTGATCCAGCCATACGCCCGCCCGCGCACCCGAACCGGCTCCAGCTTCACGTCCCGGCCCAAACCAGGCGTGTACCAGCTGGGTCAGCAGCTCCGGCACGATCCGTGCATTGGGCTGCTCGGGCTGCAGCTCGGTCGCCAGAAATCCCTCATCCTCATACCGCGTTCCTCTGTGATCCAGCAGCAGCATGGGCGTTCGCGGTGTCGGTCCCAGCCACTGCGCCAGCATCGTACGCACCTGCGCCGCCGCCGAGCCGTAGCTCTGGATCGCCTCCGGACGCGCCGTCACCACCGCGAGCAGTTCGTCCTCCGTGGTCACAGCCGCCTGGGCGGTTAG
>CAXUEE010000183.1:0-3156 GCA_964249905.1 uncultured Acidobacteriaceae bacterium | reverse complement strand
CCACCGGATACCAGAGCACTTTTCCAAAGCCTCGCAGCGCGGTCGTCCCCGCATCCGTCGTCGGCACAATCGCGTCCCAATCTTCGGCTGCCGCCTTGTCCGCCGAGACTCCCAGGATCTCCAGTCGTTGCGCCGACTGCCGGATCTGCCCGGCATACAGCGCGGCCACCGTAAGCGAGGCACCCGCCGCCAGCGGCTCCTTGAGCGTCAGCACCGTCTCTTGCGCATAGCCCGTATGGTCCGTGTCCGTTGAAACCGGCGCCTGTGTAAACTCCACCGGCCGCAGCCCCGCCGGCGTGTTTACCGCTATGCTTTCCCAGCGCAGAGAGCCCGAGATCTGCAGCGGAATTCTGCGCAGGGCTTCCTTGCTCGCGTTCTGTATGGTCAGCGTAGCCCTGGTCTCTTCCTTCGCTTCCGCCGGAGTCAGGTGTACGTCCAGCCGTGTCGCCGTAATCAGCACCGCCGTCCGTTCCCCATTGGTCACCGCCACCTTTGGCAGCGCATCCGGAGCCGCTTCCACGCGCGCCGGAGCCCCTGCCGCCACGACCTGCCCGTGCGCCAACGCAGCCGTCAGCACAAGTATTAAGTTGTACATCCGCATCCAGCAAGAGGGCGTCAGTGCCTTCTTCCTCGCAGCCTCCTGCGCTGGATGGGACGTACACCGCCGACCGGTCGGGCGTCGATGCCGATTCGGCTCCGCTCTTCCCTCGCCCCTCATCAGCTGCCCAACCCCTTGCGCGGCTTCACTGGAACTTCCACTGTTACCGCCCCTGGATGCGTCCTCTGCCGGAGCGCCTCATACATCACTACCGCCCCTGCCACCGACACATTTAAGGACGACACACTTCCCGCCATCGGGATCCGCAGCAGGTGGTCGCACGTCTTTTTTACCAGCTCATGCAGGCCGGATCCCTCCGCTCCCAGGACCAGGCAGCAGTCGCGATTGAAGCTGAAATCCGTGTAGTCGGGCGTTCCGCGCTCATCCAGGCCGATTACCCACACATTGGCTTTTTTCATCTGTTCAAGCGCCCGCACCAGATTGGTCACGCGGGCGATGGCCACGTGCTCACTGGCTCCTGCGCTCGTTTTCGCCACCACCGCGGAGATCGGCGCGGTCCGCCGCTCCGGCAGCAGCACCCCATCCACCCCTGCACCATCTGCCGAGCGCAGCAACGCGCCTAGATTGTGCGGGTCTTCCACCCCGTCCAGCGCCAGAAAAAATCTCTGCGCAAATCTTCTCTTCGCCGCGAGCAGATCTTCGATCGCCAGAAATTTGCGCTCCCGCACAGCCGCCACGACTCCCTGATGCGCATCGGTCTTCGCGAGCCGGGTCAGCTGCTCCTTTGTCTGCTGGGAAATGCGAACTCCCGCCGCGCGGCAAAGCTCGACCACGACTTCGTGCCGGGACGTGCGTTCCCGGGCCATCAGCACGTACTCCAGCCGCCGCCCGCCGGCCCGCAGCGCCTCCTCCACAGGATGAAGGCCGTAGATCAAGTCCATCGATTCAGTTTACGGCTAAAATAGACGAGGGCTGTACGTCGCTCGACCCTGCAACTTTCCGGAAAACACCTTCGTCTAGAGGAGTGTGATCATGGCGCCTACCCTCGCGGCCCTCGCCGTGCGTTCCCGGAGCGAGGAAGCTGCGCGCCTCGAAGAACTCCAGGCCGAAAACCTCGCGATCGCCCGCGGTCTGAAGCGCAACGATCCCGCGCTGCTTGATCACCTGATCGAGCTCTACCAGCACCGGCTTCTGCGCTATCTCCTGTTCCTTACCGGCAAGCGCGAGGTTGCTGAGGACCTGTTCCAGGAGACCTGGATGCGCGTTCTGCTCCGCGGCGCCCAGTACAACGGCAAGGCTCGCTTCGACACCTGGCTTTTCACCATCGCCCGCAATCTCGTTATCGACCTTTCCCGCAAACGCCAGATGGCCTCGCTGGACGAGATGAGCGAGGTGTGCGATGACGAGCGTCCGTTTGAAGTGGCCATCGATGGGCCTTCGCCGCTCGAGCAGTTCGCCAGCCGTGAAGACCGCGCCGAGATCGCCGAGGTTCTTCTCCAGCTCGAACCAAACTACCGCGAGGTTCTTACCCTCCGCTTTCACGAGGAGATGTCGCTTGAGGAGATCGCGAGCGTGACCTGCGCTCCCCTCTCGACGGTGAAGTCGCGTCTTTATCGCGGTCTGGCGGCCCTGAAGCCGGAGGTTGAGCGTCTTCGCCAGACCCATGTGCAGGGGATCGCGCGATGAGTCACCCAAAACGTTCCACTCATTCCGCTCCGTTTGTTGCTCCGTTCAGCGCCACCGCCTCCGCCGCTATTGTCAACCGCACCCATCGCGTGGTGCGCGAGCGCGCCAAGACGATCGAGGCTCGCAGAAAGACCTTCCGCAGTCTTTACATTCCGCTCGCGGTGAGTGCGGGTTTGCTCGTGGTCCTCACCTGCGCCATCTGGAGCGTACTCGACCAGTACGAGCTTGCCCCGACCGGTCTGCCGGACGCCAATCAGCAGATGCTTGTCCTTATGATGTGGTGCCTGCCTCTTTCGGTCGTCCTGCTCGGCATTGTCTGGTTCCGGCGCGGCGGATCTGCTGGAAGCAAAGCCGATTACGAGAACAACGTACGATGAAGTTTCCCTGGCACTCAAGCTCTCACTCCACACGGCAGTACACCGGCTCTGATATCTCCGGGCCGGGACGCCAGACGGTTGGCTCTGACGACCTCCGCATGATTCCTGCCTGGTCGGTCCTGCTCGCCATCACCGCGTTCACCGCGATGCAGTATCTCTTCCACGGCGTGCTTCCTCACCATAAACACGAGATGCTGCCGATGCGGCTGCTGATGGGGTATTCCTGGGGCACGCTGGTCGCGAGCTACATTCTGCTCGTCGGCTATGTCAGCCGCGACGTCAAGCGCCGCAACATGCCTGCCGCCCTGTGGATGCTGATCGTGATCATGATGCCTGGCGGTATCGGCGCTGTTGTGTACTTTCTGCTGCGTCAGCCCATGCTGTCCCGCTGCCCGCACTGCTCGACCGAGCTTGCCTCCAGCTATCACTTTTGCCCGCAGTGCCAGTTCCAGATGGCTCCGGTGTGCGGCCAGTGCTTTCGCGGAGTCGAGATTACGGACGTTTTCTGCAAGCAGTGCGGCCACGACCTCCAGC
>CAXUEE010000182.1:5241-7918 GCA_964249905.1 uncultured Acidobacteriaceae bacterium | reverse complement strand
AGAACGAGCAGCAGGTAGAAACCTACTACAACAACCTGGGCGGCGGCTGGGGCCGTGGATGGGGCTTTCGCGGGTTCGGCTTTGGGTCGGGATTCGGCGAGGCGACCAGCACTACGACGCAGCAGCCGGTCGGTCATTTAGTCCTCGATGTCTTTGATGGTTCCAGTCATCAACTGCTGTTCCGTGGCATGTCGGACAATGCAATCTCGAAGAACTCCGACAAGAATACAAAGAACCTCGACAAGGATGTAGATAAGATGTTCAAGAATTTTCCGCCGAAAAGCAGGGGGTAAACGCATTTCCGGCCGTTACTTTGTCTCTCGGCTGGGTTCCTGCCCTGCGTTGTGAAGCTTAAGGTCAACCATAATTCATGGAACGGACTCCTACCTGGCGTATGCTTCCGCGTACCGGAGGCGCGCCGGAAAGGGAGCATGAGGGGTCGAACATCGCTGGTTCTTGTTGCTGTGTCTTTAGGTTCCCTAGCTCCAGGCGCGGTTGCGCGGGCGCAGGAGACCAGCCTGGCTGCGTTGATTACGCCTCCAGCGGTTACGAGCGAGTACGACCGCTCCGTACCGCTTGCCGGACGCACCTACTCCTGGGGCGAGGTAAAGCTAGCCATGCCTCCGTATAGCGACAGCGTACGCATGGCGATCGACAGCATACTGAGGAAGCGAGGCTGGCAGTTGGCGCCATCAGGAGGAAGCGTGACGCTCTTCGCCTACGGCGATATTCGCGGTGAGGCGCAGCTTACCGCGGCTTACCAAGCTTTTTGCGGCGGCTGGGGCCAGCCATGGAGCGCGCAGGGCTGGGGCCCGGGCTGGAAGCCACAATACGGCGAGGCGACCTTCAACGCGCTGAATGTACCGGAGAATAACCTAGTTCTTGACATGTTCGACACCGCGAATCATCGGCTGCTTTTTCGCGGCGTCATGAAAGACGATCTTTCCGGCACGGAAAAAAAGAACAACAAGCAGCTGAAAAAGACAGTGAAGCGGCTTCTAGGAAAATTCCCACCAAAAAGTAAGTAGGCCGTATAACTCCGGATACAAGCGGATTAAGTCACCTAAGTTCGACGACCTATAAAACCCAAAAGGAAGCGAAGTTAACGAGCCTGTAATCTCGCTCCCTGAATTGCGCTACAGCGTCTTCTTCGACAAGTACCAACTTTCCACATCGAGCCCGGCGCCACCGCCGTTGGTACGCTTTTCAGCGTCGGCCACGGTGGCTGGGCTTGGTACGATGACCGGGTCGCCGGGTTGCCAATCGGCGCCGAGGGAAACGCCGTTCTGGTCGGTAGTGCGGATGGCCTCGAAGATGCGCACGATCTCATCGACAGACCGGCCAAGCTGCGGTGGATAGTAGATAATAGCGCGAATCTTCTGCTTCGGATCAATGGCGAACACAGCGCGTACGGCGGCTGTATCCGAAACAGCCTCGTGCACCAGCCCATAAGCGATCGAAACCTTGAAATCAAGATCGGCAATCAGGGGGAACTGGATCTTGACTCCGCCGATCTGCTCCATGTCGCGCACCCAGGCAATATGCGAGAAAACGGAGTCGACGGAAACGCCGATCGGCTGAATATTGAGCCGATCCCAATCGGCCTGCCGCTTGGCGAAGGCGATGAACTCGGTAGTGCAAACCGGGGTGAAATCCGAGGGGTGCGAGAAGAGCATCACGTACTTGCCCTTGGAGGTATAGTCCGAGAGCTTGATGACGCCATGGGTGCTCTTGGCCTCAAAGTCCGGGGCCTGCTCGAGAATACGGGGAATACGGGATTCAGCGGTGATGCTCATACAATCTCCAGGTCCTCAAGAGTCATGGCAGATGGTCAGTGCTCAACGCGAGAAGCGCTGATAAAAGTCGTCTCCCTTGAGAGATGCGGATTTCGGGAGAAGGTTCCGGGAAAGCGGCTGCGGGCGCTACGGGCGCAGCCGCATCGTACAGGCCATCGCCATCCGCCAGGCTGCGGAGCCGCGCATCCAGGAGCTCGTAGGGAGCTGTGTTCCGGAATTGACGATCAGGGAGGTAGTCATGGGCCGGCTCTGCACGTTCTGGAAGATAGCACCGCCAAAGGTCTGCGGAGGATGTCGTGAGCATAGCACGCAGACCTGAAAACAAGGTGACCCAAGGAGAAAATGCATGCCGCGCATATACCGCTATCTGATCCTGGATGTTTTTACTGAAACGCCGTTGCTCGGCAACCAGCTCGCAGTGTTTCTGGATGGCGCCGGCCTGAGCGATGCGGAGATGCAGGCGCTGGCGCGGGAAATAAATCTTTCAGAGACCAGCTTCTGCTTTCCAGGTGATGGCGCTCCCGAGGACGCGATGCCGGTGCGAATTTTTACGACTGACGAAGAGTTACCCTTTGCCGGGCACCCGACGCTCGGCACCGCCGCGGCATTGCGGATGACAATGCCCGCGATGCAAGGGGCCGTCGAAATTCGTTTGCGCCTCCCCCTCGGCGTAGTACCGGTACGTTTTACGCCTGGCATGGCGCCTAGATCTGGGGAGCTGGCCTTCAATTGGCCCGTGCGCGGCGATATGGAGCAGCCGTTGCCTCACTTCGGCCGGCGGCATGAGTTGCAGGCCGTTGCTGACGCACTTGGGCTGCCGCTGGAGACGCTGGATTCAGAGAAGCCACCACAGACCGTCTCTACCGGCATTCCTTTCGTAG
>CAXUEE010000182.1:0-5231 GCA_964249905.1 uncultured Acidobacteriaceae bacterium | reverse complement strand
GTAGTGGTCCCACTTTGCTCCGAAGCGGCCCTCCGCACGCTGGCGATACCCATGCGGGCCGCGGAGCAGTATTTGCGCGGCACCGACGGCAAGTGGTTCTACGTGATTGCGCCCGGCCGGGATGCGAATCACTGGCGGGCGCGCATGCAGTTTCCTCACGGGGAGGACCCGGCGACCGGCTCTGCCGCAGGCGCGGCAACCGCGTACTTGGTACATCACGGTTTTGCGCCTGCCGGCACGGAGTTGCTGCTGGAACAGGGCAGGGAGGTCGGCCGACTGAGTTTTCTCCATACATCGGCTGTATTAACTCCGCACCAAAGTGCCGCGGCAGAGCAGATTTGGGAAAAAGGGAGTTACGTTCGTGTGGGCGGCTGCACCGTTCTTGTCGCAGAAGGACGGTATTTCCTTTTGTGATGCACATCAGTTCCACAGAGCGGAAGGCGCATCGCCACAGGCGATTGTCCTGTTTGGGGCAAGATTTCCTTTTTTTCTTGCTCAAAACCTTCCTGTCTTCTCCTACTGTTCGCCGTTGCGCAGTACGGGAGTGGTCCGTAGTCTGAGCAAGCGTTCAGGAGCCGCAGTTTGGCAAGGGGACGCAACTTTCGCCTTTACTCGACAACTTGACCGGATGGAGGCTCTGCCCCGCCGTTTGCGCTGCAGTCGGGTCGCTGCGCAGACGAGGCGTTTCGGAGCTTTCTGATCCCCGTGCCTGTTTTGCCTTCGGCGGCGCATTGCCAGGCGGCAGGGCCAAACGACGTGCCACTCGGCGCGCCTGCTGGAGTTTCGCGTTTTCGCGTCTCCAGCGAGCGGCGTTCCCGGCGCGGTTAGCCCCGCTTTGGCCAAAACCGCGATGGGAAGAATGGCATGGTCTACAGAACCCCCTTGCCAGGGGCAACGCCGCTGCTCGTCCTGAGAACAGCAGCGCCGACCTGGCAAGCAACACGCAACAGGAAGCGAGCAGAACAGAACGATGCGTCCGAAAAAGGTGATTCTTCTAGTGGATGGCAATGAGCAGGCCCTCAGTGTTCGCAAGTTCATGCTGGAAACCCGTGGCTACCGCGTGATCGAGTCTGCTGGAGCACAGGCGGCGCTCGACCGCTTCGCCGAGGGAGGCATTGACCTTGTGGTAAGCGACCTGATGTTGCCTGGCATGGACGGCAATGAGATGGTGCGACGGATCAAGACCGAACACCCGGAGGTTCCGGCGTTACTGGTCAGCTCAACCGTGAAGGATTTTGCACGAGCCTCTGCGGCGGACGCTTTTCTGCCCAAGGGAGCCGTGACGCCGACGGAGATGATGGAGCGGATTCGGGCTTTGCTGGTGCGCAAGCGCGGACCGAAGCGCGCGGCCACTTCCTCCGAGAACACGGGGCCGTTTGCCGCGCCATCAGAGCTCCACGCCTGAGTGGCGTCTCCGCATAAGCTTTTGCTTCAGCACCGCAGCCGGTGCGTTTCTGGGGATTGCCCTAGAATGCAGGAGTGAACTCCCGAGCTGTCCAATCTATGATCGAGGCTGAACACCTCGGCAAGACTTACCGGGTCGGCAAGCTGCAAGTGCCCGCGTTAAGCGATGTTTCCTTTTCTGTCGATCCGGGAGAGTTTGTTGCGATTGTGGGGCCGTCCGGGTCGGGCAAATCGACCCTATTCTATATATTGGGCGGCCTGACAAGGGCGACCTCAGGGCATGTGCGGATAGATGGCATCGATTTCGCCGCACTGGATGACGCCGAGCGGACGCGTTTGCGCAAGACCAAAATCGGCTTTGTTTTTCAGAAGTTCAACCTGCTGCCGACACTGTCGGCACGGGACAATATCGAGATTGCACAGGAGATTGCCGGCGGCGGTGAGGAGCTTGATCGCCGCCGGCTCGATGAGCTCACCGAGATGCTGGGCATCGCCGGGCGACTCGGTCATCGTCCCTCCGAGCTTTCCGGCGGCGAGCAGCAGCGGGTCGCCATTCTGCGGGCGCTGGTGACCAAGCCTTCCATTCTCCTGGCGGACGAGCCGACTGGAAATCTTGACACCAAGAACTCGGACGCGGTGCTGACCATGCTGCGCCACTCCAACAAAGCATTCGGCCAAACGGTGCTGATGATCACCCACAACCCGGAGGCCGCCGCATTTGCGGACCGCATCATGCACATGCGGGATGGCGCAATCATCGCGGCCGGCGCGGCGGAAGCGGTTCGCGTCTGAAGCCTCTGCCCTCAATTAGGTAACGCGTAGCGAGTCGCTATATAACTTTCGATCGCAAAGGCCGTGCATACTGATGTGGGCTGTAGGAGCCATGTAGCCCGGTGAGCGCCTCTCAAGACCGGCATCTATACCTAGGAGATGCCGCTCCACAGCTCTGTTGAGAAATGGGGCCGTCTAAAGGCATTTCGGTGAAAGCACCGGTCCAACCACCGTGATCCATCTACGTCCCTCTTACGTGAGCCATGTCCCTTTTTCCCGCTCCATCTACTGACGCGCAGACTGCCGACAACCGGCAACATACGGTTTTTCGATCCTTAGGCCTGGGCCTGATTACCGGGGCAGCCGACGACGACTGCTCCGCTGTAGGCACGTATGCGCAGGCCGGCGCGCAATTTGGATATCGCATCCTGTGGACCGCGCCCGTCACCTTTCCCATGATGGTCACGGTGGTCTATCTGTCGGGCAAGCTGGGGCAGGTCACCGGGCAGGGTTTATTTGCGGTGCTGCGGAGCCATGCTCCACGATCCCTGCTATACCTCATTTTGGCAGGCGTCATCTTCGGCAATGTCATTGAAGCTGGCGCGGATATCGGCGGAATGGCTGCGGCGATCGGATTATTTCTGCACGTTCCCGGCTGGGCTATCATTGCCGCGATTGCGGCGATCTCGTTTGTCTTTCAGGTATGGGGCTCGTACGCCACATTTCGCAACGTGTTTCGGATTCTTGCCTTGACGCTGCTGGCTTACGTGGGATCGGCGCTGCTGTCGCATCCGCAGTTGGCGGCGACCATACGGGGAACACTGGTGCCGCATCTGCAACTCGATCGCAACCTGCTGGCGATCCTAGTCGCGATCATCGGCACTTCCTTGTCGGCGTATCTCTACACTTGGCAGTCGAACGAGGAGGTTGAAGAGAAAATCGCGGCGGGCAAACGTAGCCGAGCTGCGCGGCGAGGGACGTCAGAGTCCGCTCTGCGCACGAGCTTCTGGGACGTGCTGTTCGGCATGCTGTTTTCGAGCATGGTCATGTACTTCATCATACTTTCCACGGCGTCGACCCTGTTTGCCAAAGGCCAGCATTCAATTGACACGGCAGCCGACGCGGCGCGGGCCTTGCAGCCCCTGGCCGGCCGAGCTGCCAGCGCGCTGTTCGCGGCAGGTATCATCGGCGTCGGATTTCTGGCGATTCCGGTCATGACGACCGGAGCCGCCTATGACGTGTGTCAGAGCAAAGGCTGGGTGAACGGCCTGCACTACAAGCCCCGACAGGCAAAGAAGTTCTATGCGGCGATTGCCCTGTTTACCGCGGCTGCGATGGGACTCAACTTTTTCGGAGTCAACCCGATGCGAGCGCTTGTCTGGGCCGGCATCGTGCAAGGGTTCTCCACGCCGCCATTGATGCTGCTCATCATGGTGTTGACCAACCGTCCCTCCATCATGGGAGACAAGGTAAACGGGCGCTGGATGAACGTGGCAGGCTGGACCACAACCGCCGTGATCTCGGCTGCATCGGTTAGCCTGCTGTACACCTTTGTGCGCCACTAGGGCGCGAGCGAGGCGAGGTTGACCACCATACATCGCTTCGATAGACTTCAATCTGTACCAAGCGGGAGTAGCTCAGTGGTAGAGCATCGCCTTGCCAAGGCGAGGGTCGCGGGTTCAAGTCCCGTCTCCCGCTCCAGTTGCTTCGCTCCTCCTGAAGCCACTGTGGTGTAGAAGTGAGTCAGCCGGTCCGGCAAATGTGGCGCGGTACCCAAGTGGTAAGGGAGAGGTCTGCAAAACCTTTATGCGCCGGTTCGATCCCGGCCCGCGCCTCCAAACATCTCCATTCCCCTAAAGTTTAGGGCGCTTCCTGCCGTGCCGGCCGTCTTTGGGTATAACTTTCGGGCACCTGGAAGAGCGCGGCATCCGGCTCGGTGCGCTCAATCGCCGTGGTGGTCATGGTGACGCTTCCCGTCCTGGGATCGCTGTGCTTGATCATGACATTGATGCGCAGGTTATCGGCATACCAGTATTCGTCGGTGACGACGATGGGCTTGCCGGAGCCGCCGGCCTCGGACGGAATGGTCTGTGTTTCGCGGATGCCATGAGCCTTTTCCCCAGCGATCGTCTGTGTGCCCAGGTCCTCTTCCTTGGTGAACTCGCTTTGCGGCACACTGCTGCCGGTCGGCGTGACCTCAAGCAGGGTCGGCGGCAAGGTAGACGGAGGCCGATTGACTAAGAACGTCCAGAAGGTTTTCGATCGGGGATCGAGCATGGTCGACGTTCTGGTTTGCGGGTCGTAGAGGTGGACGCTTAGAAGCGCCGGTAGTTGGGTTGCCGCAGGCGGCAGCAATGCTCGCCGTTCATTGTAGATACGGCCCAGGTGATCGCGGCTGAGGGCGCGCGTTGTTTTGGTCAGGACGACCGTGCCGTTCGGCTGTACTAATGAGCGCTCCACCTGCACGAGACTGCTAAAGGGCATGTTTGGCACAGGGGTGACGAAGATGTCAGGCCCATTTTGCGCATGGGCAATGGAGCTTGCGGCGTGGATCACAAGTAACGCCAGAAGCGAGAGAACCGGGAAGGATCGCCGAAATCGCATTCCGTACCGCCTGTCGACCAATACGGAGAGATTACTGTGGGCAAGGCGCAAGGGCAAGCAAAGCGCCAGCTTTTGTGAAAGATAATTGCCTTAGGCCTAAGCCGAGTCTCCGCCTATTTTGTTGTAAGTGCGGAGCAGCGTGCGAGCAGCGCTCACCAGCGTTTCCGGTCCATCGGTGCTGCGGATGCAGCTATCGAAAAGCGCCTCGGTTGTATGGGGTCTCTGATCAAAGAAGGTCATCAATAATTCAATGTGTGGGCTGACGCTGCGGAAATGGATGGCAAATTCCGCGGTCTCCGCGTTGGAGAGGGTATGTCCAAAGACAACTAGTCCGAAATGGTTGTTAGCGGAAAGCAGAGGCACCTGGTTGGGAGAAGCGGAGCGTACCGGGCGGCCAATAGTACGGAGCACGCCGGCGCGGCTGGCAAGCAGATGGGGATCTCGTCCGAGGG
>CAXUEE010000181.1:1852-7924 GCA_964249905.1 uncultured Acidobacteriaceae bacterium | reverse complement strand
GGCGGGGGTGATGGAGGTAGCTGACTTCTTTGTGGTGAACAAAGGGGATCTTCCAGGCGCGGAGCGGGTAGAGGCGGAGATCCGCGCGATGCAGAGTCTCCTTCCTGACGACGGCAAATGGACGCCTCCGGTCCTGCGCACGGTCGCGATCACGGGCGAAGGTATCCCGGAGCTGCTGCACGCAGTAGAAACATTTTTGGCGCTTGAGACCGGTCGCAGCCGATGAAACTTCTGTTGATCAACACCTGCGGGACGGAGGGCGTGGTGGGACTGGCGGAATCTGGCTCGGTTGTCGCCGAGCAACGGCTGCCTGGACGCGGTTCTTCGGAGAGTTTGGTGCCGGCAATCCGTACGCTGCTGGGGCAAGCGGGATGGAAGCTGCGGTCTCTGGCTGGGGTCGGCGTGGTCACCGGGCCGGGATCTTTTACCGGGGTGCGGGTCGGCCTAAGTGTCAGCAAGGGTCTGTGCGAGGCTGCCGGGGTGGGCATGGTCGCGATGTCGCGGCTGGCGCTTGTGGCGGCGGCTGAAGAGCGTCCGGAGCGGCTGGCGCTGCTCGATGCGGGGCGCGGGGAGTACTATGGCGGGGTTTATGACCCGATGCGGAACGCGGGGGAAGGCCTGCTGACGGAGCTCGAAGCGCGAAGCTGGATCGCCGAGTCGGGCGGAGCCCTTACCTGTGAGGCCCGTGTCATCGAGTCGCTGGGCGAAAGGGTGCGGCTGGTCCGGGAGCCGGGGACGCAGGAGATGACGCAGATGGCCGCGCGGCGGATCGGGGTCGGGGAGTGGAGTGACGTGGCGCTTACGGATGCGCGTTACCTTCGTCGCACGGATGCCGAGTTGCTGGCGAAAGCTCAGGCGGCTGCGGCGCGAAAGTGATTGGCTTGAGGGCGGACGATGCGAGCGGTGACCGGTCAGGAAGCAGCGGCGGCGAAGCCAACCTTGGCGATCCGCCGGGCGACGGAGGAGGACATCACGGAGATCGTCCTGCTGGAGCGGGAGACGGCGACCGCTCCCCACTGGGCGGTGGCTGACTATGCAGCGATGTTGCGGCGGCCCGGATCCGGCGGCCTTCAACGTGTCCTCTTCACGGCGGCGGAAGGCCGGAATGTGTGCGGATTTGCCGTCGGCAAGGTGCTGCGGGTGGGCCGCGAAATCGAAGCGGAGCTCGAAAGCGTGGTCGTGCATGCCGGAATGCGGCGACAGGGAGTGGGCAGCACACTCTGCCGGGCGGTGATGGAGTGGGCGCGGGAAGAGCATGCCGGCAGAATCCTGCTGGAGGTACGGGCCGGAAGCGCCGGAGCGGTGCGCCTTTACGGAGGCCTTGGATTTGTGGCGACAGGGCGGCGGCCCGGCTACTATCACAACCCTGTCGAGGATGCCGTTTTGATGCGCTGCACTTTGCGGCGCGCACCGGCAAGGCGACCGGCAGGAGCCGGTGTGGGCGGCGCCGAGCCCGAGCCTTTTACGGGACGGCTGGACGTATAATCGTCTTCTATGGTGAAAGACGGTCTCTGGTATGGGCTGGGACTGGGGACGGTTGCGGCTGTGCTCTGGGCGGTGACGCACGTGTGGTGGGTGTCTTTGCCTCCGGTGTTGCTGGCATTGTTTTTTCTTTGGTTTTTTCGCGATCCGCAACGGGCGATTCCGGCCGGTGAGGGAGTGATCGTCTCCCCGGCCGATGGCGTGGTAACCGAGGCGGAGTGGGTGGAGACGACGCTCGGAAGCAAACTCAGGCTGAGCATCTTTCTCAATGTCTTTGACGTGCATGTAAATCGGTCGCCAATTACTGGGACAGTCAAGCTTGTGGAGTACCGCGAGGGCGGATTTATGAACGCCATGAACCCGGAGTCCGGACTGACCAACGAGCAGACGATGATCCAGATCGAGGGCGGCGGATGCGAGGTCGCCCTGAAGCAGATTGCCGGACTTCTGGCGCGGCGGATTGTGTGCAACCTGAAAGCGGGCGACCGGGTGGAGCGCGGACAGCGGATCGGGTTGATCAAGTTCGGTTCGCGCTGCGACGTGCTGCTGCCCGCGGAGGCGACCTTGCGCGTAAAGACCGGCTCGCGCGTGAAGGGTGGGGCTACGGTGTTGGCGGTCCTACCCACAACTGACCCGGGTGGGCTTGGCTGATGGGCGAGGCGTTGCGCGCTGCGGCGGCGGAAGCGGGCAGGCAGGCGCGACGTCCCAGCCGCGGCATGTACGTGCTGCCGTCCCTGTTTACGGCGGCCAACATCGCGGCAGGCTTCTACGGCATTACGGAAAGTGTCCGCGGGGCAGGCGGCGAGGTAGCGGCGTTCGACCATGCGGCACTGGCCATTGGCTTCGCTGTGGTATTCGACGGCGTAGACGGCCGGGTAGCGCGGATGACGCGAACGACCAGTGATTTCGGGCGGGAGCTCGATTCGCTCGCCGACGTGGTCACGTTTGGGGTGGCGCCCGCACTGCTCGCGTATGTTTGGGGTTTCCGCATGCTGCCTGTGGACATGTTCCCTATGCTCCGGGAGCGCATTCTGCCGCTCGGCGTGGTCTTCTGCTTCGTCTTTTTAATCTGTGGGGCGTGCCGGCTGGCCCGGTTCAATATCAGCATCAATCCGCAGCCGCGGAACCCGGGCCGGCCGGGGCGTAAGTATTTTGTCGGCATGCCAATTCCGGCGGGCGCGGGAGTCATTGCGTCCGTCGTTCACTGCTTTGACGGCAGCCCGATTACCGATGCGCGTATCTCGATCGTCTGGCTGCTGCTGCTTGCGGGTATTGGCTTCCTGATGGTTAGCAACTGGCGCTTCTGGAGCGGCAAGGAGATCGAGGGGAACAGCCGGCAGCCGTTCCAGGTTTTCGTCCTGCTGGCCCTGGTGATCGCGTTAGTGGCGCGCTTCAGTGAGATCATGCTGATCACCATTGCGCTCGGCTACCTGGTCTCCGGCGTGCTGGCTCGGCTGGCGTATGCCTGGAGCCGGCGCCGGCGGCTCAGTGTAAGTTAGGGCAGGAACCAAGGAGGTTCGATGACGGATGGGATGTACCGGATCGGGATCGTGGGCGCGACCTCTCTCCTGGGCAAGGAGCTTGCTGACGAGTTGAACGAGTCGCTGCTGGCAGCGTCCGACGTGCTGCTGTTCGACGAGGAAGAGGCGAGCGGACAGGTGACGTCCGCCGGCGAGGAGGCCGCAGTGATCCAGCAGGTCGAGCCGGGATCGTTTGACCGGATGGACTTCGTTTTCTGTGCCGGAGACCGAAATCAGACCGAAAAACACTGGCAAGAAGCTCGGCGGAGCGGAGCAAGTGTTATCGACCTGACCTTTGCGCTGGAAGGCGAACGCGGGGCCCTGGTACGCGCGCCCTGGGTGGCCGCTGCGCTCAAGGGTCGGGCGACCTCAGCGGCGGAAGCGCAGGGCTTAAATCTTGAAACGTCCGCGGTCGTTGCGGCGCACCCGGCTGCCGTGATGCTGGCGCTGGTGGCGGCCAGGGTGGGCGCCGCGAGAAAGATCCGCAGCCTGGCGGCGACGGTGGTCGAGCCGGCCTCGCAGGGTGGGCGCGAGGCCATGGACGAGCTGCACCAGCAGACCGTAAACCTGCTCTCGTTCCAGACGCTGCCGAAGGAGCAGTACGATGCGCAGGTGGCGTTCAACGTACTGCCGTCGCTTGGAGAGTCCGCCAAGATCTCTCTGCTGACGACCGAAGAGCGGATTGTGCGGCACTACGGGCAGTGCGGGCAGGGACTGCTGCCGCCGCTCGATCTGGAGCTGATCCAGGCTCCGGTGTTTCACGGGTATGTGGCTTCGGTGCTGCTGGAGCTGGAAGACGAGACCACGACGGGCGAGATCGAGCAGGCGCTGGCCGGCGATGCAATGGATGTCGTGTCGGACGAGTCCGACCCACCGAGCAACCTGAGCGCAGCGGGGCAGGAAGATATCATGGTGCGGGTACGGGCGACCGCCACCCGGGGCCGTCGGTTTTGGCTTTGGCTGGCGGCGGACAATTTGAAACTGGCTGCGCTGAATGGAATCGCCTGCGCGAATGAATTGCGACGGTTCCGTCCGCGGGGGAAGGTGCAGTAGGAGCGCCTTCCCGCAAAACCCTTTCAACCCCTGGGTACTTTAAGTGGCTAAAGTATTCAAAAGAATAGACTTACGAGACTCTTGCCGCGCGTCTATCGCGCAAAGTATTCAAAGGAAACAAGTTAGAGGTAAAGTCTTCAAAACAAAATGCTTAGGGCACTTGCTCGAAGTGCGCTGCGATCTTGAAGCACGCATCTGCGGCGAAGGACGACAGCTGGCGGGGGTGCCGAGGAAGGCTGAGTACACGGGCGGGAGCGATGCCCGAAAACTCACCTAAGTTAAGTATAGCAAGCTGCGCAGGGACTTATGCCACTTGTAATCCTTTTGCTTAGAACGACTTAGAGGATTTGGGGGCTTGACAGCTTGCAGGCGGGGCAAAGTTTTTCGAGCGGAAAAGAGAGAGTGGGGATCCTGGGATGAGCAAGCTGAGCCGGCGACGCACGTTGCAGTTGGCTGCCGCGGGCATGGCTCGTCTCGCTTTGCCGGCCGTGTTGCCTGCGCAAACGAGGTCCGCAGGCAAGCTGGTGCCGGGAGCATTCGAGCCGCTCGCGCTGGGGGAGATTTCTCCGGCGGGCTGGCTGCGCGGACAGCTGGAGGTGCAGGCCGCGGGGATGGGCGGGCATCTGGATGAGTTTTGGCCCGATGCCGGGGAAAACAGCGGCTGGCTGGGAGGATCGGGCGAGAGCTGGGAGCGCGGCCCTTACTTTCTGGACGGCCTGTTCCCGCTGGCCGTTCTCCTCAAAGACGAAAGGCTGAAGCGCAAGGCCATGCGGTTTATCGACTGGACGCTGACGCACCAGGCAGCGAACGGCATGATCGGTCCCGCGGGCAACGACGATTGGTGGCCGCGCATGGTGATGGTGAAGGTGCTGGCGCAGTATTACGACGCGACGCACGACGCGCGCGTGCTGCCGGCCATGACCCGTTACTTCCACTACCAGCTTCTGTCCTTGCCGGGCCGTCCGCTGAGTTCCTGGGGGAAGTACCGGTGGCAGGACGAGGCGCTGGTGGTCGAGTGGCTCTACGAGCGAACCGGCGACCCGAAGCTTCCTGAGCTGACCGCGCTGCTTGAGCGGCAGGGGTTCGACTGGGTGGAGAGCTTCCGGTCGTTTCGCTACACGGAGCCGGCTACTCGCGCTTTTCTGAAGATGGAAGCCGCGACCGAGAACAATGCGGACGGGATGCAGACGCATGGCGTGAACAATGGGCAGGCAATCAAGACGGCCGCGGTGCGCTTCCGCTTGCGTGGAGAGCCGGGCGAAAAAGCAAACCTCGACCGGCAGCTGCTGGCGCTCGACCGCTACCACGGCATGCCGAGCGGTATGTTCTCCTGCGACGAGCATCTGGCGGGGCTCGATCCGAGCCACGGCACGGAGCTCTGTACGGTGGTTGAGACGATGTTTTCGCTGGAGGTCGCGCTGGCGGTGTTCGGGGATCCGGCGCTGGCGGATCGGCTCGAAAAGATCGCGTTCAACGCTCTGCCTGGCACCTTTACCGACGACATGTGGGCACATCAGTACGATCAGCAGCCGAACCAGATCCAGGTCAGCCTCCACACCAAGCCGTGGACGACCAACGGGCCGGAGTCGAATCTCTATGGGCTCGAGCCGAACTTCGGCTGCTGCACCGCGAACTTTCACCAGGGCTGGCCGAAGCTGACGAACAGCTTGTGGATGCGCTCGGCAGAGGGTGGCCTGGTGGCGTGCGTGTACGCTCCGTGCACGGTGGAGACCCAGGTAAAGGGCACACCGGTGAAGCTGGAGGTGCGGACGGAGTACCCGTTCCGCGAGAAGGTGGAGATCCATGTCGCTCCGGAGCGGGAGCTTCTTTTTCCCCTCGCGGTCCGCATTCCGGGGTGGGCGGCGGGGGCTACGGTGGAGATTAACGGAAAGCCGTCCGGATTTCCCGTGCAGCCCGGGACGTTTCTGCATCTGGAGCGCGCATGGAAGGCTGGGGACTGGGTCGACCTGCTGTTTCCGATGCAGCCGCGGGTAACCCGCTGGTTCCGCGGGTCGGT
>CAXUEE010000181.1:0-1842 GCA_964249905.1 uncultured Acidobacteriaceae bacterium | reverse complement strand
CAATGGAACTATGCACTGGAGGTGGATGAGGCGTCGGCGGCGGGCTTGGAAGCAGCGGAGCACCCGGTCGCGCCGCATGCGTTTACCGCGGCCCAGCCGCCGGTGACGCTGCGGGTGCGGGGGCGGCTGCTCGATGCGTGGCGCGCCGTGGATGGGGTTGCCGGCGTGCTGCCGGTGTCCCCGGTGAAGAGCGAGGCGGAGGTGGAAGAGCTGACGCTGATTCCGTATGGGGCGGCGAAGCTGCGAGTGACCGCTTTTCCGCAGATGCAGCGGAGTTAGAAGCTTTGGTTGAGTTGGAGTTGCACTGCAAGCGAGAAGCAGATCCTCCGCCGCTGGCGAAGGATGACAACTAATTTTTGGGGCAACAGAGTAGGCGGCTACTTGGCGAAGACCTGGCTCATGTCGGCAAAGGCCTTGAACTCGAGCGCGTTGCCGGCGGGATCGTAGAAGAACATGGTGGCCTGTTCGCCGACCTCGCCCTGAAAGCGGATGTAGGGCTCAATTTCAAACTTCTGGCCGGCGGCGCGGAGGCGGTCGGCGAGCGACTGCCAGCGGTCCATGGTGAGGACGACGCCGAAGTGCGGGACGGGGACGGCGTGGCCGTCGACGGCGTTGTGGTGCGGCTTTTCGGCGGGCGCGGCAGGCTTGAGGTGCGCGACTACCTGATGGCCGAAGAGATCGAAGTCGATCCATTCGGCGCTGCTGCGGCCTTCCGGGCAGCCGAGGGTCTGGCCGTAGAAGTGGCGCGCGGCATGGAGGTCGTCGACCGGGAAAGCAATGTGGAAGGGGGTCAGGGACAAGGGAGCACCTCTCTTCGAAATCATACTGCGAGGGCTGCCTACAGGAGCTTGGGGTACCGCGCCCGCAGATTTGGTACGGAAGTTGCGGATACAATCATTGCCATGGCGCCGCCGGTCCAGATCTCCGAACTCGTCCAGATTGAGCTCGGCCCCAAGATTCCGGTGCGCAAGCCGGAGTGGCTGAAAGCCAAGGCCCCTGGCGGCGAGACCTTTCACGCGCTCAAGAAGCTGGCCCGCGACCTCCATCTCCATACGGTGTGCGAGAGTGCGCAGTGCCCGAACATCGGCGAGTGCTGGAACCAGAAGGCCGCGACGTTCATGATGCTGGGCAATCTGTGTACCCGGCGCTGCGGCTTCTGCGCCGTGCCCAAGGGCCGGCCCGAGCCCATCGACCTGGACGAGCCTCGCCGGGTCGCCTTCGCGGTCGCCCAGCTTGGCCTTGCCCATGCGGTGATCACCAGCGTCAACCGCGATGACGACAATCTTGGCGCCGCGCGGGCGTTTGTGGAGGTAGTGCGCGAGATCCGCCGGCAGGCCGCGGGGTGCAGGATCGAAGTTCTCACGCCGGATTTCCAGGGCAACGAGGCGGCTTTGCGCCTGGTCGTCGCCGCCCAGCCCGAGATCCTCAACCACAATATCGAGACTGTTCCGCGGCTCTACCGCGTGGCCAAATCCGGCGGCCGTTACGTCCGCTCGCTGCGCTTTCTTGAGCAGGCGAAGGAGATTGCCGCCGAGCTCGGATTGCGGCAGGTGACCAAGACGGGCATCATCGTCGGGCTGGGCGAGGAGATGCACGAGCTGCTCGCCGTCTTCCGCGATCTGGCGACCCGCAGGGTCGACATTCTGACGATCGGCCAGTATCTCCGTCCGTCGAAGGATCACCTGGTCATGAGCCGCTTTTATACGCCGGACGAGTTCCTCTTCCTCAAGCATGAGGCGCTTGCGATGGGCTTCCGCCACGTAGAGGCCGGCCCGCTGGTTCGTTCCAGCTACCATGCGCAGGAGCAGGCTCAGTCCACGGGCTTGGCGTAGCCTCATGGCC
>CAXUEE010000180.1:7033-8029 GCA_964249905.1 uncultured Acidobacteriaceae bacterium | reverse complement strand
AAGAAGTCGTACCGCACCGGCCCGAGCACCCGTGAGAGCAGCGGAATATGCAGCGGCTCCACCCGGTTGATCCGGAAGGAATAAATGTTCTCCGCATTGTTGCTCCACGCCACCGCACCCCCTTGCCCCGGCCCGAGCCACGCATCCGATTTCCCCCCGGAGAACTCATGTCCCGCCAGGTGCACCGAGAGCGTCGCCTCCACCAGCCGAAACGGATTCTGCGCTCCGATCGGTCCCGTCGGAATCGTCGCCTGGCTCAGGTTGTAGCCGGAGTAGGGAATCTCATCCAGGTTCGAGAGCTCCGCCGAGAGCGCCTGCGAGTACCCCGTCGCCGACGGCGCATGCTGATACTCCCCGCGCACATACAGCGAGAACCTCCCCAGCTCCTCAATCGTTGAAGCCCCCGCGATCAGGTTGAACCCCGGCTGGTACGGCCGGCCGTAGTCATTCGCCAGCGTCTGTCCCAGGTGATAGCTGTCCCGCAGCGTCTCTCCCGTAATCGGCATCACCCGAGCGTATTCCGATTCCGCCCCATACACCAGCCCGCGCGTCCGCAAGCCGTGATCCGGAGTCTCCGCCTCCAGCTCCCGCATCACCGCCGCGACAATCTCCTGCGCCTCCTCGCTGTCCGAATGCACAATGTCATCCTCGGAATCCTCGATCATGTGGAGCAGGCTCTTGCGCGTCCACGGCCGCATCCCCAGAAACATCGTATCCACGTACCCCAGTGAATACAGCCGGGTCATCTCCGGATAAATCCAGCTGTCCAGCGGAACATACACCGAGCCGTCGTGGTCCTTTGGGCGATACTCGTCCGGAACGCCGTACGGAACATAGGGCGGCATCGCCACATACGGCGCCTGCGGAGTCGGCGTTGCGGGAGCGACCACCGGTTGCGCCGCAGGAACAGGCGTCGCAATCTGCGCGGGAGCCGGCCCAGGCTGGCTATACGCAGGCATGGAAGGCATTTGGGTTGCATCCGCGGGCGTGGGAGGA
>CAXUEE010000180.1:1532-7023 GCA_964249905.1 uncultured Acidobacteriaceae bacterium | reverse complement strand
CCGGCGCCCGCAAAGCAAAGCAAAAACCGTCTATCCACACACACCTCAAAACGCTTCCACCGTCCCGAAGCTCGACCTGCGGGAACCTCTAGAGTGTACCTCCGCAACTCAGCCGAGTCGCGAAAGCCGGAGCCTCAGGCAACTCCCAGAGTCGCCGCCTGCTCCTCCACCTTGCGGATCCAGCTTTCCGTGCAGATGCGCTTCTGTTTCAGCTGTTCCGCCAGCAGCCTCACCGGATCGACGCCGGATCGCACGCACTCGATCACCACCAGCCCTCCATCCGCCCGCGCCCGGATGCTTGTCTCCTGCATCACCCGGTACAGTGCCACCGCATCGCCCGCGTCGACCGAAATCACCGGAATCTTCGCGCCGTCTACCCTGCCCGCGACCGCCGCTAGATCAACCCCAGCCGCCGCAGACCGGCTTGCGGGGATCGTCACGAGCGCAAGCGGCAGCGCTCCCTGGTTCGCAACGGCAAGCACTCGCCTCCACTCCGCCGTGGTCAACGCGTCTGCTCCGGCGTAGGCCACCACCACGCCCTTGCCCCCAGCAAGCCTCCAGCTTCGGCGGCAATCCAAGCTTTTTCCCGACGTGTTGACCGAGCGTACGCGTCTCCACCACCGCCCGAAACATCGCGCGCATCCGAGCATGGCCAAGCAGAGGATTTTCGTAAGCCTTCGAAGCACTCATCGTAGGACGTCAGGCCCGCGCCGGATCAAGCGCCTCCACATCCAGCCCAAGCTCCACCAGCGCCTTCTGCGCGTCCTCCGCACGGAAGCTGCCCTCCCGCGCCAGCCGCGAGAGCGTCGCGCCCACAATCGCCTCCGCCGACACCTCAAAGTGCCGCCGCAGATGCTCCCGGTTGTCGCTCCGCCCAAAGCCATCCGTTCCCAGCGAAACCAGCCGCGCTCCCAGCCACGGCGACAACCCATCCGGCAGGCTTTTCATGTAATCGCTCGCCGCAATAATCGGCCCCTTGCTCCCGTCCAGCTTACTGGCGAGGTAGCTCTGCCGCTCGGGCTCCGCCGGGTGCAGCCGGTTCCAGCGCTCAGCCGCCAGCGCATCCCGCCGCACCTCCGTATAGCTCGTCACCGACCAAACATCCGCATGCACCCCGTACTTCTCCGCCAGCATCGCCTGCGCCCGCAGCACCTCGTTCAGGATCGGCCCCGACCCGAACAGATGTACCTTAGACTCCGACTCCGCGGCTTTCAGCTTGTACATCCCGCGGACAATCCCTTCCGCGATCTGCTCCCGCGTCCCTAAACCCTCCGGGATCTCCGGCTGCGGATAGTCCTCGTTGTACATCGTGATGTAGTAAAACGTCTCTTCGCCCAGCTCGTACATCCGGCGAATGCCGTCCTGCACCACCACCGCCAGCTCATACACGAACGCCGGGTCATACGTCCGGCACGTCGGTACCGTGCTCGACAGCACAATCGAGTGCCCGTCCTGGTGCTGCAATCCTTCACCCAGCATCGTCGTCCGGCCCGCGGTCCCGCCCATCAGGAAGCCCTTCCCACGCGAATCCGCAAACGCCCACGCCATGTCCCCGATCCGCTGGAACCCGAACATCGAGTAGTACATATAAAAGGGAATCGAGGGCACGCCGTAGTTTGCGTACGCCGTCCCGGCCGCGGTAAAGGAGGCCATCGACCCGGCCTCCGTAATTCCTTCCTCCAGGATCTGCCCGTCCTTGTTCTCGCGATAGCTCAGCACCATATCGGCGTCATGCGGCACATACTTCTGCCCCTCCGCCGCATAAATTCCTACCTGCCGAATTGACGACTCCAGTCCAAACGTCCTTCCCTCATCCGGAACGATCGGCACAATCCACTTACCGGCTGCTTTGTCTTTCATCAGGGCATTCAGCATGTTCACAAAGCCCATCGTCGTCGAAATTGACCGGCCCTTGGACCCCGCCAGCCAGCTCGAGAAAAAGTCGAGGCCCGGCGCCTTGAACTCGGGTGCCCGATCCCCCAAAGCCGGAACCTTCCTCTGCGGCAGGTACCCGCCCAGCTCCTGCCGGCGCGCCTGCATGTAAGCCATCTCCGGTGCGGACGGCTCCGGCCGATAAAACGCTCCGTCCTTGGCCGCCTGCTCGGGAATCGGGATGTCGAAGCGCTTCACAAATGCGGCCAGCCCGTCGTCCGCCAGCTTCTTCTCACTGTGGGTAGCATTGCGCGCCTGCGCGGAGCCCAACCCAAAGCCCTTCACCGTCTTTGCCAGGATCACGGTCGGACCACCCTTGTGCTCCATCGCGCGCTTGTAGGCGTTGTAAATCTTCACCGGATCGTGCCCGCCCCGGTGCAGCATCCCCAACTCCTGGTCGGACATGTCCATCACCAGATCCAACAGCTCCGGATATCTGCCGAAGAACTCCTTGCGCAGGTAAGCCCCGTCCTTGGCTTTGAAGTTTTGAAAATCCCCGTCCACGCACTCTTCCATCCGCTTCAGCAGCAAGCCGGACGTATCGCGCGCAAACAGATCATCCCAGTCCGACCCCCAAATTACCTTGATCACATTCCAGCCCGCGCCCCGGAACACGCCCTCAAGCTCGTCGATGATCCGTTTATTCCCGCGCACCGGTCCGTCCAGCCGCTGCAGATTGCAGTTCACCACGAAGATCAGGTTATCGAGTGCCTCCCGCGCGCCTAGCGAGATGGCCCCCAGCGTGTCGACCTCGTCGCACTCGCCATCGCCCAAGAAACCCCAGACCTTGCGCTCCGTCTTCTGGATCAGCCCACGATTCTCCAGGTAGCACATGAACCGTGCCTGGTAGATCGCATTCAGCGGCCCGATTCCCATTGACACGGTCGCAAAGTTCCAGAAATCCGGCATCAGCCACGGGTGCGGATAGCTCGACAACCCGGGTTCCCCACGCAGCTCATGGCGGAAGTTCTTCAGGCGGCTCTCATCGAACCGGCCCTCCAGAAACGCTCGCGCGTACACCCCAGGAGAAGCATGCCCTTGAAAATAGATGAAGTCGCCCGGCTCACTCCCATAGCTCCCGCGAAAGAAGTGGTTAAAGCCCACTTCGAGCAGCGTCGCCAGCGAGGAATAGGTCGAGATATGCCCGCCAATTCCTGGATCCTTCTTGTTCTGCGAGTGCACCATCGCCATGGCATTCCAGCGGATCAGCGCTTCCACCCGCCGCTCGTGCGATCGATCTCCCGGATAAGGCAGTTCCTCCTCCGGAGCGATCGTGTTCCGGTACGGCGTCGTCAGCGCACCCGCCGCCTCCACACCTACCATCCCCGCCCGCTCACGCAGCGCGCTTAACAGGGTCGCAGCCTGGCCCTTATCCTCGGCAACCACCTGATCGAAAGCTTCCAGCCACTCGGAAACCTCAGCCTGAAAGTCAGTGCCCGGCATCAGCGTCTTGGGTTGCGTCTGTGTTGCGGGTTGGTCTAACACCATCGCCATAAGGAATCCGTTCGTTCGGAAATTGAAAGCTGTCCAGCTAAGCATAAATTGCCGCGACAGCATACGTCACATACGCCCTGCCTGACCGATGCAGAGCGGCTTTCTGCTGTGAAGGCGAAGAGCGTCAAGAACCCCATCCACCCCTTTATCGGCATAATTCAAAAAAAGGTGAGCACTTTTTTTGATCCGTTTCCGCTTTCCTCGTTATAAGTCAGTTCCCGGCCAGCCGCCGCCCGGATAACAGACGGGAGAGTATGTCGTTCCTTCCCGAAGCAGAAGATGCACGGGCGTAAATGTTTCTTTGGCAAGTAACTTTTTTCTTGTACTTCCCCAAAGGTTGTACCTATACTTCTCCCACTGCCGGGCCCCTGATCCAAAAGTTGTAAACCGCAAAACTCGCGGAAGCTTGTCAAGGAGATCCCATGTCTACTCGTTTCAACTCTGTCCTTCTTTCCGCGTCGCTTGTTGCTGCGTCGTCCCTGCTTGCGAGCCAGGCCGTGGCGCAGAATGCACCTGCTGGCGCGATCTTCGACCTGGCCACCTCCCACCCAACCGTGCTCAACACCTATACCCAATTCAGCGCCAGCTTCGTCGCCAGTGCCAGCTCGGAATACGTTACCTTCGCCTTCCGCGAGGTCCCGGCCTACTTCTCCTTTGACGACGCCTGCGTCACCGCCTCCAGCTGCACGACCAGCAACCTGCTCTCCGATCCTGGTTTCGAGCAGAGCGCCGGCGTGGTCAACTCAAACTTCCCCGGCAACGGGTGGAATCGCGCCATTCAGCCCGTCGACATGTCCGCGATCGGTGTGGTGGCTTCGAACACCTCCGGCTCCGGATGCGGAGCCAACGCCCATTCCGGAACCATCTTCTGGTGCGATGGTTCGGTGGAAGGCTACGACTTCCTCGATCAATCCCTGTCCGGCCTGAGCATAGGCACCACCTACAATGTCAGCTGGTATCTCGACGACAACTCCAACCAGGCGCCCAACATCCCGAACATTGACATGCTGGCCTACGCCGGCACCTCCTTGCCCACCGGTACGGTTGCCATCGGCGCCACCCCTGAACCCAGCAGCCTCGTGCTTCTGGCCACCGGCCTCCTCGGAGCCGCCGGGGCCGCTCGCCGCCGCCTCACCCGCTAATCAAACCGAAACCGCCGCATCCCCACCCGGGAATGCGGCGGTTTTCTCCTTCCCGCCGTGGCTTCGGGCCGTCTAGGTCGAATAATCCGCGTTGATCCGCACATACTCCTCGGTAAGGTCACAGGTCAGGAAGCTGCACCGCCCCGGCCCCTCTCCTAGCGACACATGAATGGCATATTCCCGCTGGCTCATTACCGCGTGCGCCGCCGCTCGATCAAATCGCGCTGAGCGCACCCCACCGTCAAACACCACCTGATCTCCAATCGCAATCCGCACGTCCTCCACCTGGAAAGCCACGCCCGAGTACCCCGCCGCCGCCAGCAGCCGTCCCCAGTTCGGATCTGCGCTCGACCACGCGCACTTGTTCAGCGGACTATGCGCGATCGCTCGCGCTACCTGCCGTGCGGCTGCATCCGTCTTTGTGCCGCTCACATGGAGCCGCACCACATGGGTCACGCCCTCGCCATCGTCCACGATCTGGTGCGCCAGCGAGGCGCACACCTCCTCAAGCGCCGCGGCAAACGCAGGCCGCGTCCGCTCGTTCAGCCGCACCCCGCTTACCCCGCTCGCCAAGAGCAGCACCGTGTCATTGGTCGACGTGTCCCCATCGATCGAGATCGCGTTGAACGTCTCCTCCGCCGCAGGCTCAAGCAAGCCCCGCAGCTCGGCAGGGTCCGAGGCCAGGTCCGTGAAGAGATAGACCAACATCGTTGCATGGGCCGCTGAGCCCGATCCCACCGCCGGCCCAAGCTGCGGGTGAATCATCCCCGCGCCCTTGGCCGCGCCGAACAGCCGCACCTCCACTCCATCGACCGTCACCTCCGCCCCCGCCACCTTCATCCGCGTGTCGGTCGTCAGGATCGCCGACGCGAACAGCTCCGCATGCGCCCTCGTCGCGCCCAGCGCCGGAACCATCGCCGGCA
>CAXUEE010000180.1:0-1522 GCA_964249905.1 uncultured Acidobacteriaceae bacterium | reverse complement strand
TGAACTGCCGGACCGGCACGCCGGCGTGCACCAGCGCGGCCAGCACCTTCTCCGCCGGCAGCGGGACGCCGATAATCCCGGTGGACGACGGAAACACCTCATCAAAGAGGCACCCAAACGTCTCCGCCGCCGCCTTGCATGTCTCCACGCACGCCCGCACACCGGGCTCGCCCGTCGCGCAGTTCGCGTTGCCGGCATTGACCAGCACCACCGTCACCCGGCCGCCGGTCGCCAGCAGATGCCGCCGCCCCACCACCACCGGCGCTGCGACCACCTGGTTGCGGGTAAACATGGCCGCCGCATGCGACCCCAGGGGAGCCGCCGCCACTGCCAGATCCAGCTTGCCGCTCGCCTTGATCCCGGCCTTCACAGCGCCCCAAAGAAAGCCCTGGGGCAGATTTGAAATCGCTTCCATGTTCATATCCGAAACTCTCGGCAAGTCCGGCCGTCGGCCTGAGTTATGCTTCTTCAAACATTGAGGGTTCTTATGATTGTCCGTGTTCTCTGCATTTGGATGCTCTTCACACCGTTGGCAAGGCTTCAGGCGCAAACCATTCAGGTCAGCAAAGACAATAAGACGATCGTGATCACGGCAACCGATTCTGCGGAATCAGACGCCGACACGGCGGAGGTTTCCATTGGATTTACAGCCTACGGAATGGATCAAGAGCAAACATACGCAGACGCCAGCAAGACTTCCAATCAGATCGTAAACGCCCTGATCACCTCCGGACTTAAACGAGAGCAGATTCGCAGTTCTCAACAGAGCCTGACGAGTCTAGACAATGACGAAAAGATTCGTTTCGCCAAAGGTCTTCGGTTCATCTTCTCTCAAACGTGGAAAGTAACCGCGCGCGCAAGCCAAGCCGCCGAAGTCCTACACGTTGCCGTTACGAGCGGAGCGAACAACAGCGGTGGAATCGAATGGAAGTTAGCCGACGACAATGCTCTCGAGGCAGAAGCGGCTCAAAAGGCACTTTCACATGCCGAGCAGATTGCGAAGCGCATGGCCGCGGGCCTGAACACCAGGCTTGGGCCGCTCATCTACGCCAGCAATCAGCTGCCCCAAAGGAACTTCTTCGGCGCGCAGCTCAATACAGAAAACGCCAGCCTATCCTCCACGAAGATCAACTTGAAGCCCCTCGCGATTGTGCCGGACAAAATCATTCGCTCCGCTACCGTCTATGCAATCTTCTCGATCGAGTAACAGGGCTACACCGGCACCGTCCGCCCCTCACGCGAGCTTTGCCGCACCAGCTCCAGTAGCCGAATCACGTTGAATCCCTCCTGCGACGGCACCAGCAGCTCCGCTTGCCCTCCCACCGCGTCCCGCACATTGGCGTAAAAACAGCGATAGTCCCCAAACTCCGTCCTCACCCGCGTCCGCACCAGCGTTCCCGGATCGGCCAGGTTCGGCGCCACCGTCAGCGTCCCCCACAACCACGCGTCCTCCTCCAGCCACATCCCCGCATCACAAATCGGCGGCACCTTCGCCCCCCCCACGATTCGCGGCTCCTGCGGG
>CAXUEE010000179.1:3629-8030 GCA_964249905.1 uncultured Acidobacteriaceae bacterium | reverse complement strand
ACCGTCTCCTCCATTGCCCATAAGCGGGGCAGGATCGACTTCGATGACCTGCAGTGGAAACGCCAGTACCACGGGACGCAGGCGTACGCACAATCCAAACTGGCCAACCTCATGTTTGCCTTCGAGCTCGAACGCAGGCTGCGCCTCGGACGGTTCGGGGCGAAAAGCATCGCGGTGCACCCCGGCGTGGCGCGGACGAACATCTTCAAGATCGGCAAGAGCACAGGCCTGGCAAGCGTGGGAGAAAAAATCTTCAGCGGCATGATCGGATTGCTGCTGAACTCAGAGCTGGAAGGAGCGCTGCCGACCCTGTTCGCGGCAACTTCTCCCGAAGCCCGGGGAGGCCACTACTACGGTCCGCAGGGTTTCCAGGAGATGCGCGGTGGTGATGGCGCGCCGGCGGAGATGGCTTCGTCCGCGCTGGATGTGAATGCGCAAAGGAAACTGTGGGAAATCTGTGAACAGCTGACCGGGGTGGGGCTCGAAAACTATCACCTGCGCTGATGCGGCTCGCAAAGGGCCAACTAAGGTTGCAGCGCAGTTGGATCAGGGTAAAGGAGAGCTCCCGCCTAGGGTGATGCCGTAATCACACCTTGGGCGTATGTACCTGCGGCTCGTTTGGCGCGATGCTGGATGCGGATTGGGGCAGCATCGCTTTCGGCACGCGCCTCATGCAAGCGGAAGGCGCTGAGGGGATGTGGCCCCGGAGGTCAGGGCATGCGTCGTTCATTCGTTGTGGGATTGTTGGCGTGTGTCTTGGGTTTCGCGAGCGGCTGCGGCTCGGCAAACAATTTTTTTGCTGTTCCCACGGCACCTACTACGACGACGACGGCGACCTCTGCTCCCGCGCCGGTGATCGCGCCTCCCGCGCCGACAGTAGTCAGCGGCACCGCCCATGCCGGGCAGCCCCCGATTGTGGGGGCGCCCATCTATTTGTATGCGATCGGCACGTCAGGCTACGGCGGACCGTCGATCTCGGTGCTCGATGGATCGATCACCGGATCTTCGGACGCGCATGGCGGGTACGTGCTGTCGAACAGCGTCGGCGGCTTCAGCATCGCTTCCAACGCCGTGAACTGCGGGGCCGGGAGCGAGGCTTATCTACTGATCAGTGGAGGCAGCGCCGGAGCCAACCCTAACTCGGCAATCGGCTTGATGGCTCCGGTCGGACCATGTCCGCTCTCCGCTTCGGTGACCTCGATCTGGGTGAACGAGGTCTCGACCGTGGCGACGGCCTATGCGCTCTCCGCGTATGCGCTCGATGCGACGCATGTCGCTTCTCCGGGATCGGCGCTGGCGCTGACAGGCCTGGCGAACGCGGTGGCAACGGTCGGCAACCTGTATGACAACACGACCGGACACGCGCTGACGGCGACTCCCGCCGGCAACGGTCAGGTGCCGCAGTCGACAATCAATGCCTTGGCGAACATTTTGGCCTCCTGCGTCGGAACCGGTGGTCCTACATCGCAGCAGTGCAGCACTCTTTTTGCGGCGGCGGCAGCGGGCGGCGGGGCCGCGCTCACGGACACGGCCAGCGCGGCGATCAGCATCGCCCACAACCCTGCAAGCGGAGTCGCCCAGCTGTTCGCCTTGCAGAGTCAGTCAAGCGCGACCTTCCAGCCGGCGCTGGCCTCGGCACCCACGAGCTGGATTCTGCCGGTCAGCTTCGCGGGCGGAGGGCTGAATGCGCCGGCAGGGTTGGCCGTCGACGCCGCCGGCAACGTGTGGGCAGCAAACTCGAACGCATCCACAATCACTGAACTGAGCCCGCTTGGTGTGCCGGCTAACAGCAACGGCTTTAGCGGTGGCGGTCTCAATCAACCGTACTCTGTTGCCATCGACGCGCAGGGCAATGTATGGGCGGTGAACACCTTCGGCAATTCGCTCACGGAGCTTTCGCCCACAGGACAGCCCTTGAGCCCAGCGACCGGGTATACCGGAGGTGGGCTCTATTACCCGTTTGGCATTGCCATCGATGCGGCTGGATCGGTGTGGGTCGGCAATGGCTATGACCATGCAAGCTTCCTGAGTCACTTCGATAGCACCGGAGTTCCGCTGGTCGCGGCCGGCGTCGCGGACGGCTTGGCCGGCGAGATTGGCGACGTGCAGCTGGATGGCACGGGCCATGTATGGGCGAGTGGCTTGGATGCGAGCAGCTTAATCAATCTTCCGACCACGAGCGCGCCGGTATCCGCTGTGTTTCCGACCGGCGCGCTGGGCAAGATCCAGGGCGAAGCGATCGACGGAGCGGGGAACGTGTGGGTGTCAGGAGCGGCGAACGGCGCGCTGGGCGAATTTTCGAACACCGGCCAGGTCCTTCTAACGATCAGTTCGGGAGGCGGCCTCAACCAGAACCGTTTCCTGACAGTCGACGGAGCGGGAAACATCTGGACTCCCTCCTACGCCCCGGGAGGAGTGGTCAGCGAGTTCACCCATGCGGGTCTGCCGGTAGCGCAGGCCGGCTTTACGATTGCCCCGGGTAACAGTGGCCTGTGGGCGGCGGCTATCGACGGCTCAGGAAATGTCTGGGTGAGCACGCAGGATGCGAACGTCCTGGAGCTGGTCGGGGCGGCGGCTCCGGTTGTGACGCCGGTGGTGGAGGCAGCAACGACGAATCGGCTGGGGGTGCGTCCGTAGACATCGCCCTCCGGCAAAAGCGTTTCCTGACTTCGATCTAAGCTCGACCCGCGCGGCACGAACATAGCTGAACCCTCGTAACGGGCAGACTTACCTACTGCCAGGCGATGGTGCTTGTCCCCGTGTGATCGAACTCCAGCTGAGGCGTGCCGTCAGCGCCGGTAGTGATCTGAGCCGGAGCGCCGTTGACGGTCGCGTTGCGGGGAGAAGAAAAGCGCCAGCGCAGGAGGACGTGCGCTGGAGCCGGCTTGTTCGGGTCGGTAATCTGGAGCGTGTTTCCGGAGCGAAGAAGAATGCGGCTCTCAAAATCGACGATGCTGGTAGCCGTGGCGGCAGCCGGACCAAGCAACTCATAGACCCGGCGTGAATCGAGGGACTTGACCGTCCCGTTGCCGGACTCCGCGGCCGGAACAAGCGTTATGACGTCCTCCGGAATCTTGGGCAGAATCGTGCCGCGGCGGGCGTAGACGGGAATCTCATCCGGGCCGGCTTGGACGATGACGGTCTTAGGCCCGGTAATGGCATCTCCGGTAAAGAGATTAAGCCACTCGCCGGCGGGAAGATAGACGGCGCGGCTGGTGTTCTCGTCGATCACCGGGGCGACCAGCAGGTCGGGGCCGAAGAGGTACTCGTCCTTGATAGTTCGGGAACGCGGGTCGTCCTGGTAGTTGAGCACCAGGGCCCGCAGCAGCGGCATGCCGGTCAGCGCAGCCTGCTGGGCGGCGGCGTAGCGATACGGAAAAAGAGACATATGCAGCAGGACGTACTTGCGATAGGTATCCAGTGCTGGAGTCGTTCCCGCGGGGGAGTTCCTGTCAAAGGTCCAGGGAACGATGTTTTTGGAGGACATGACCTCCATCATGGGCGAGAACGCGGCAAATTCGGTCCAGCGCTGCAGCAGCAGGGGATTGGGGGTGTCGGCTTGGCCGAGATAGCCACCAATGTCCGCGCCCCAGAGCGGCATCCCGGAGATCCCGGCAGAGAGACCCGCGGTGACGACGGTCGGCAGGCCGTTGTCAGTCGAGAAGCTGGCCTCGTTGTCGCCACCCCAGAGAAAGCCCAGATTATTGGCGCCGGTAGTAACGGAGCGGGCAAAGAGGACGCCATTGCCGTGCAGGTCCTTCTGGATCAGCTCTTCCATGGCATTGTTGTAGAGCGTGCCGTAGCGATTGCGCATCATGCGCTGGTCGGAGCCGTCGTGGAAGATGACCGGCTGGGTGCCGTTGTCTCCTAAAAAGGCGCCCTCGGCATCGTCGTCCTTGAAGCCGTCGGCTCCAGCCGTTATGGCGAGACGCACCTGGTTCTGCCACCAGAGCTTGGCGCCGGGGTTGGTGAAGTCGATCATCGACCCCTTACCCTTCCACCAGGTGCCCACCCAGGGCGTGCCGTCCGGATTTTTGACGAAGTAGCCGTTGAGTGCGGCTTCGTCGTAGTTGGGAGACTTTTCAAGCAGTTTGCCTGCGAAACCGGCCTCTCCCGGTGGATTGGACTGGAGGTTGATCCAGCTGGTGTGCCAAAGCACAAGCTTGTACCCGGCCTCATGCAGGTGCTTGATCATGGCGGGCGCGTCGTCGAACTGCTTTGGATTGAAGATGTAGGAGTTGTAGGAGGTGGTCCAGGGCGAATCAATCAGGATCACGCTGGCCGGCAGACCGAGCGCGCGAGTCTTATCGATGTCTTCCAGAACCTGGGTCTGGTTCTGGTGGTAGTCGCGGGCTTGCCACGGCGCGAACGCCCAGTACGGCGGCAGCACGGCGCGGGTTT
>CAXUEE010000179.1:0-3619 GCA_964249905.1 uncultured Acidobacteriaceae bacterium | reverse complement strand
AGGTCGCGGCCCTGGAAGCGGCCCGCGTCCTCGGAGCCGCCGGTGAAAAGGAGGACGCGCAGATGACTGGTGACGGCATCCAGAATGACCTCGTCGCGGTCCGAGGCGTCGAAATCGAAGGTGGCCTCCCCGGTGGTGTCCAGCCAGAGACCGTAGCCGGAGGTGGACAGATAAAACGGGATGCATTTATAGGCGGAGGAGCCTTTGCGGATGCCATCGTCCATGGAAAGATTGCGCACAACGGTGTGAGCGTGGTTGAGCGTGTCAAAGTGCTCACCTAGACCGTAGTAGCCTGCCGCGGCGTCGGCGAGGTGCAGGCGCCAGAAGCCCACAGTCCAGGCCAGCGACGAGAGCTCATACACTCCGGGGGAGAGCTGGCGCAGATGGAGCTTGGCGGTGTCGACGGGCTCGCCGTTGAAGTCGAAGTCGCGCAGCAGAAGGGGCGCCGGCTGGCCGGGAAGCGTGAGGGCTAGGGTGTCGCGATCGCGGCGAACAAATTCGGGAGTCGGGGTGACATCAGCTGTGGGAGCTTGCGACGGGCCTGCGGCGGTTTGGGCCAGCGCACTTGCCGGAGCCATGGCAACGAGAAGAGAGAGCAGGAGGGAGTACGTCCGGGATCTCTGGATGTGCATGGTCTGCCTCGCGGATGAATCGCCTGAACTATGTCGTATTGCTCGACGAGACCGAGAGTTCCTGGCGTCCCGGAAGCACTCTCGTCTGCCAAGAACGCCTCCTCCCCGCGGATCACATATTGGTCTGGCCGCGGCGCATATCTTCGTTGAAAGTGGGCTTAATGAAGGAAAGAGCCTCGGCGAGCGTGGCTTCGAACTCCGGGCGGCGCGCGACCAGCTGGGAACTGGGAGAGGCGAAGGATGGATCGGCGCTCAGCTCGATCTGGCCCTGTTTCGCCAGCGCTTCGACGGAGATCTTCAAGTCGGCGACCGAGGTGTTCAGGTACTGGGTGTCGCGGGGATCGAGCAGCCAGACCGGGGCTCCATGGCCAAGGACGCCGGAGAGCCAGAACGTTTTGGCGGCGAGAAAGGCGCGCCGCTGCGGCTCGGAGGTGTCGTTGAAGACGAACTTGCCGGAACGCGAAGAGTAGTAGCGGGTGGTCACGGGAACGGGCTGGCGGTTGCCGGACCGGACCAGCTCGAGCTGGCCCTGGTCGAGGGTCTTACGGACCGCGTTCAGGATGACGGACTCGGCAAATGGCTGCTCGGGCGCGCGCACAAGGTCGCGGAAGGTGACGGTCATCGCGGCGGAGATCTTGGCGTGAAGCGGGGAAGTCTGACCGGCGACATCGGGGCTGTCGGCAAGGGTGATGCGGCCGTGCACGAGCTACGTATCTGCGCCGGGGGTCGACTCATGGAAGGGCCAGCGGAAGTCGGAGTATGTGAGCGTAAGCCCGGTGAGCGAGAGCAGGGCGGCAGGTGCGGCACTGCGGAGGCGCTGGGCGGTCTCAGCCAGGTAAGAGGCAAGTTGCTGGCCAAATTCTTCGCTTGCGGGATTAAAGCTGTCCGAGAGTTCGAGGGGGAGAGTGCATTCGGGCTTCGCGGGCAGGGCAAGCGTGAAACGTGTCGTGGGGATGCCGTCAAAGCTGGTGGCGGGCTCATGCGCAAGCACCTGCATACCCGCAGCAGAAACGGCGGAGTCCACTTGTTGGTTCAGCGAAAGGTTTGGGGCGGGCCTGGTGAGTGCGGACATACGGGTCTTCCTCGAAGAGCATCCATCAGTGAGATGATTTGATTCTAAATCGAGCGACGGAACAGAGAGGATGCATGGCGGATGCCGGCTGCGCGGTGCGAGGGATTCGGGGCATCCTATATAGAAATGAGAGTCCTTCGGCGGCGATGGATGGAGTTGGCGATGGCGGCCGGCCTGCTTTCCGGGTGCTGCGTATCGGCACGGGCACAGGATCCGAAGCAGATGATCGAGACCCTTATTGCGCATGAGGACGGAGCGTCAGCGCACCGAGGACATTACCTCTACACGGCAGAAGAGCGTTCGGAAAGGAGCGCGGGGCATCTTTGGACCGAGCGCGTCGCGGAGACGGCTTGGGGTAAAGTCCGCTACCTGGTAAAGGAGGATGAGCAGCCGCTTTCCCCGGCGCGGCTTGCGGCGGAGCGACAGCGGCTGGCAGCGGATGCCGCCGATCCGGAGGGCTTCAAGAAGCGCGAAGCAGCCAGGGGAGAGGATGAGCAGCATGCGCGGGCGATGTTGCAGCTGCTGCCCAGAGCGTTTCTCTTCGACCCGCCTAAGGTAGAGCCGAATGGCATTCGGATCTTTTACCACCCAAACCCCAAGTTTGTGCCGGGAAGTCTGGAGGAGCGGGTGCTGCATGGCATGGATGGGTCGGTGCTGATCGACGCCAAGGCACTCCGTACCCGGCAGATCGAGGGACGGCTGCCGCAGGACATCAGCATCGGGTTCGGGTTTCTGGCGACGATTAAGGCAGGCAGCAATTTCAGCACGACGCGCGAGCCCTTGGACGGCGAAGACTGGAAGACGGAAACATTGCACACGGACTTCCTGGGCAAAGCGCTGTTTCTCAAGACAGTCGCGCGCAAGCAGGATGCGAAGCGGTGGGATTACCGGAAGCTTCCGGATGGGACGACGGTGGCGGAGGCGGTGAAACTGGTTGAGGAGTGAGTTTAGACCGGCAATTGGCTGGGGTGCTCGGGTGCCGGGCAGACGCCTGGTCCCGTTCCCCGCTAAACCACAGAGTGGCCCGCAGTACATTCCGCTGGTCGGCAACGTATTCCGGGTGTAGCGCCTGGACTAACCCGGTGTGGTCCCTAGAATGGGAAGATGGGGTCTGGATTCGAGGTGCTGCGCGAGAGTGCGGCAGGTGGACGGCGCGGGCGGCTGACGCTGCCGCATGGCGCGATCGAAACGCCGGTCTTCATGCCGGTGGGCACAGCGGCGACGGTGAAGGCGGTGCCGCAAGGAATGCTGGAGAAGTTGGGTCGCTCGGGCGCGGGCGCGCAGATCATTCTGGCGAACACCTACCACCTCTACCTGCGGCCGGGCCATGAGTTGATCCGGCGCCTGGGCGGAGTGCACCGGTTTATGAGTTGGACGCGGCCGATGCTCACCGATTCGGGAGGCTTTCAGGTGTTCAGCCTGAGCAAGCTGCGCAAGGTAACGCCGGATGGGGTGGAGTTTCGGTCGCACCTGGATGGGAGCAAACATTTTTTCTCGCCGGAGCACTCGATGGCCGTGCAGATTGCGCTAGGGGCGGATGTGATGATGGTGTTCGACGAGTGTGTGGAGCATCCGGCCACGTATGAGCGGACGCGGGAGTCGATGGGGCTAACGCATGCCTGGGCGGCGCGCTCGGCAGAGTACTTCCAGACTCACAAGCAGGAGGTGCCGTGGTTCGGAGGGGTCAGTGGAGCACAGTCCGGGGCGCGCCAGACGCAGCAGCTGTTTGGGATCGTGCAGGGTGGCATGTATGCGGATCTCCGGCGCGAGTCGGCGGAGCGGCTGGTGGAGCTCGACCTGCCCGGCTATGCGATCGGCGGGCTGGCCGTGGGAGAGCCGCGCGAGGTGACCCGGGAGATGATCGCCCGGACGCTCGAATGGCTGCCGAAAGACAAGCCGCGGTATGTGATGGGAG
>CAXUEE010000178.1:7572-8032 GCA_964249905.1 uncultured Acidobacteriaceae bacterium | reverse complement strand
ATCTTGCGCAGGACGATCTGCGGCGAGGTGAGGGCGAGGGCGAGCAGAAGGAGCCAGGAGAGGAGGCCAACCTGGATGAAGCGGCGCTTTTCGAGGTCCTGGAGGACTGTGGGCCAGATGGCAAGCCATTGACGCCAGAGCTCGGCGGGATGGCCGTGGGTGAGGCCGGCAGAGGCAGTGGCGAGATCATAGCCGGAGAAGAGGAAGATGTAGGTAGCGAGGTGGAGCGAGGCGTAGAAGAAGGCGTAAAGGCCGAGGAGGCGGCGGAAGCGGATGAGGTTCGAAAGGCGGGGGTGGAGGCGGCGGAAGGGCGTGACGGCAAGCGAGACGAGCAGGATCCAGAGGGCCCAGTCGCCGGTGAAGTGGGTGATGTAGTTGACGGGGTCGGCAAACAGAGTGAGGGCGCCGGAGCGGTAGTTCTTGAGCAGGAGGAGGAAAGGCGTGAGGCAGAGGAGATGGA
>CAXUEE010000178.1:6100-7562 GCA_964249905.1 uncultured Acidobacteriaceae bacterium | reverse complement strand
AGGGGATGAGGGGGGTGGGCATGGGGTGGATTTGTGGTGGTCCGAGACTTTGCTTCCCACCTCAGACGATGGAACTGTCTGAGATGGGGCACCCGAGGGGTTGCAGAAGCAGGCTTACCGGCTGGGCCTAATAGTAGCGGTTGAGGTCCATGCCGGCGTAAAGGCTGGCCACCTGGTCTCCATAGCCATTGAACATCTGGGTCGCCACGCTGTGCGGGAAGCCTCCGTCGATACGCCGCTCGTGCGCCTGCGACCAGCGATGGCTGATGTTTGGGTTTACGTTCGAGTAAAAGCCATACTCCTCCGAGTTCAGCTCATTCCACATGGTCTTGGGCTGCTTGTCGGTGAAGATTACCTTGACAATGGATTTCGCGGACTTGTAGCCCCACTTCCAGGGGACGACGACGCGGACGGGGGCACCGTTCTGGTTGGGCAGAACCTGACCATAGCAGCCGAAGGTAAGCAGCGTGAGCGGGTGCATCGCCTCATCCATGCGCAGGCCTTCAAGGTAGGGCCAGGGGAACCCATCCGGAAGCTCAGGCATCTGCTTGCGGTCGACGAGGGAGACGAACTGCAGGTACTTGGCGCTGGGCAGGGGCTCGCAGAAGTTGACGAACTCGGAAAGCGAATAGCCGTCCCAGGGAATGACCATCGACCATGCTTCTACGCAGCGATGGCGGTAGACGCGGGATTCGAGCGGCCGGTAGTGGAGGAGATCGTCGATGTTGACCGTGAGCGGCTTCTTGACGAGACCGGAGACCTGAATCGACCAGGGGCGGGTGTGCAAGGTATGCGCGTTCTTTGCGGGCAGGTCTTTATCGACGCCGTACTCATAAAAATTGTTGTAACTGGTGGCTTTCGCGAAAGGCGTTTGAGGATCCGATGCCTGGAACTTACCGGGCGTGACGGGAAGAGCATCGTCGCCGAAGGCGTGCCGGGAGAGCAGGGTGGAGGCGGCAAGAGCTCCAACGCCGAAGACGAAGGCGCGACGGGAAGGCCGGCCGGACTCAAAAAGAGAAGATGGCGTAATCTCGGACGAAGCGATCTCATCGCCGTAGAGTTTCGGGTTGCGAATCAGCATCCTGGGCCTTTCTATGTTGCGGCAGAACCGCCGGACGGGCTCTTGGTAGGACTACGCTGGGCGGAAAAGGGTGGATGCATCGGCGAGAAATCTCTGCCCGGTTCAACACTGTCCCCATGCGATGCATGCCCGGTCAAAAAGTGACGGCTCCGCTGCGTCCGCCGCCGCGAAGCACGGGCTCGTAGGCGGTGGGTCGACCGCGATGGAGCTCAGGGCTTCGGGGAAACGGGCGGCTGGGTCTGGTCCCACATATGCTCCTGCTGATACTGCTGACGCTGGCGGTAGGCATCCTGGGAGCCAGCATCATTGGCGCGAAAGGCAGGGCCGGAAGGCCAAAGGCTGAAGTCGGCGTAAGCGACGCGCTTGGGAACGCCGTGAAGG
>CAXUEE010000178.1:0-6090 GCA_964249905.1 uncultured Acidobacteriaceae bacterium | reverse complement strand
GAAGGGCATCGAGAGCCGCCTGCATCTCGAGCAGCACGCCGCGAGGGAGTGAGAGTTCGTGTTCGTCGGGTTGATAGATGGTGCCGACGGGATAATCCAGAAACGGGGTGCGGGTTTCTTCGATGTGGCAGCCGAGGATGTGGCTGACGGGCTTGTCGGCAGTAAATCTGACCAGGCGGGCGTTGCTGAGGGCGAAAGCCGGGAAGTCGCGGATGTAAATGCGTCCGGGGTAGACGCTGTCGCCGGTGAGCAGGATGGCGGTCTGGCGGTCGTAGAGTGCGATCGAAACGGTATCGTGGCCGGGGATCGGGATGGCGTCGAGAATGCGGCCGCCGAGGTCGATCGAGCCGAGATCGTCCGGCCAGTGGTCGATCTTATAGAGTTGCCGGACGCCGTCGACGGTGGGCGGAATAAAGGTGATGGGAATGGCTGGGTCGTTGAGGGCCTGGAGCTCGGCGTCGCCGGCAATGTGGTCGCCGTGCGAGTGCGAGTGCGTGACGATCAGGGGCATGGACTCGCGGTGATTGCGGAGGAGGTACTGATGCATGAGCCGCTCGAGCGTAGGAGCGAGATTGCCCTTGCGCGAGCCGGTGTCAAACAAGAGTGCGCGCTCTTTGCCGAAGAAAAGATAGACGAAGGGCTTTTCGTAATCCGTGCAGCCGCTTTGGCGCAGGAGGAAGAGGTCAGGATTGTACTCGTGAACCTGCCACTCGGGCATCTCCATGCACTTGGGACCGCCGGTGTTCCAGGTGAGCGGCAGAGTTCCTGGGCGGACGGTGCCGCCATCGGGCTGCGGAAACTGGGCGTGGGCGGCGCAGAGCAGTGCAGCAAGGGATGCGACGGCGAGCATGCGGAAGTTCAAAGAGCGTCCCCCGCTGCATGCTGGCGAGCCTCGGAGATCCGCTCCGGGCGGTCCGGCTCGCGCTCCACTTCAGCCGTGGGATGCGTGCCGCGGGTGGCGACGTGGTAGAAGGCATGTCCGGCGCGGGTCAGTTCGCGATCCATGCGGGAGATCAGGGCGAGGTTGCGCGGGATCACGACCCCTTCGGTGGCGACCGCGGTCAGGACGCCCGAGCGCAGTTCCTCGAGCACGTTGATCCTGGGCAGGAAGCCGATGCCCATGCCGGCGATGACCAGCCGCTTGAGCAGCTCGTAGGAGTCGAGCTCCATGCCGATGCGGGGGCGGATTTTGTATTGGGCGAAGAGCCGGTCGAGATGCTCGCGGCGGCGGCCAGTTTTCGGCAGCAGAAGATTGTGCTGCGCCACCTGCTTGAGACTGACCACCTCCAGCGCAGAGAGCGCGTGGTCCTGCGGCAGACAGAGCGTCCACTCGTCCTCGTGGATCACCTCAACGTGCAGGCGCGGATCGGCCACGGGCATGGAGACGACGCCGAAGTCTGCCTCGCGGTTGAGGACGGACTCGATGGTCTTGGCGCGTTCGGCACGGACGATGTTGAGCGAGACGCGCGGGTAGCGCTTTTTAAAGTTGGCAAAGAAGGTGGGCAGGACGTAAAGCGCGGTGGAGTCGTTGGCACTGATGAGGAGGCTGCCGCGCGGCGAGCGTTCGAGGTCGGCGATGGTGATCGAGATGTGGTTGAGGCGCGAGATGCAATCCTCGGCGAAGGGCTCGAAGACACGGCCGGCTGCGGTAAGAGTAACTTTGCCTCCGCCGCGCTCGAAGAGGCGGACGCCGATGGCTTTTTCAAGCGAGGAGATCTGCGCGGAGATGGACGGCTGCGTCACGAGGAGTTTGACCGCGGCGCGGGAGAAGCTCTTCTGCCGCGAGACCTCCAGAAAAGTCTTTAACTGGTCGAAGTCCAAGCAGCACCTCTTCTTTCGGGGTCACTCTCTGGTGTATCACAAGGCGCTTACGCATGCTGGGAGCCGCGAACGCCTAAGCGCGATTTCGTTTGCGAGATACCAAGGGGTTAGGTCGTTGAGGGAACAGTAATCCGGCCCATAGAGAGGGTCCATTGCGAAGTCGTTCGGTTATGCCGGGGATAGACAAAGCGGCGAGAGCGACGGAACGCGTCTCTGTCCGGGCTATCATCAGTCATCAATTTCAAGCTGTACAGCATTTCCAAGCGAACGGCGCATGCTCCAGAGTACGTGCGAGCCGTCGCGTTTTGTGTCGTCCACTGCTTCTTTCCGGAGGTCGTTTTCCATGCAGATAGGCAGCAACGCACGTTCCTGGTTCCTAGTTTCCCGTTCCCTTGGCCTTGGGTCGTCGACCGCGCTTGCAGGCACGTTGTTGCTGGCGGGGTCGGCCGCGTTGGCGCAGACCAATACGACCGGATTGAGCGGTGTCGTGACGGACTCGACCGGAGCCGTGGTGCAGGGCGTCACGGTGAGCATCAAGAACCCCGCTACGGGTACGACGGAGACGACCTCAACGAAGTCGAAGGGTGAATATACGTTTTCTCAGGTGCAGCCGGGCACGTACGAGGTGCATGTCACGGCTCCCGGGTTCTCGGAAGAAGTGGAGTCGGTGGAGTTGCTGGTGTCGACACCGTTGAAGGTGGACTTCAAGCTGACAGTCGGTGCTAGCGAGGTCGTCGAGGTGAGCACAGGCATCGCGGCGCTGAACTCGAACGATGCGAGTCTAGGTAAGGCTTTCGACAGTCAACAAATTCAGAGTCTGCCTTATCTGGCGAATAACGTGAATTACCTTCTTTCTTTGCAGCCAGGCGTGCTGGCTCTCGACCCGGGTGCCACGACTGGAGGTTTGAACCAGGATCCGCGAACAGGCATCGTGAACGGAGCTCGCCAAGACCAGACCAATTTGACGCTCGACGGCGTGGACAACAACGATCCGAATTATGGGTATGCCTTTGTGGGTGTCCTGCGCTCCACGCGTGAGTCCGTAGAAGAGTTCCGGGTGACGACGACCAATGGGAATGCGGATGCGGGTCGTTCTTCGGGTGGGCAGGTTTCGGTCAGTACGCGCAGCGGCACCAATCAGCTGCATGGGAGCGCGTATTACTATTACCGCGGTGCGGCGACCGCTTCCAATAATTGGTTCAATAAACAATCGGAGTTGCAGTCAGGGAAACCGAACATCTCTGCGAAGGTTCTACAAGATACTTACGGAGCTTCGCTTGGACTTCCTTTGCTGAAAAACAGGCTGTTCTTCTTTGGCGCTTACGAAGGATTCAAGCAAGCGACTGACACAGTTGTGACGGAGACGGTGCCATCTCTTATTAATCCGGTCGCCGGAGACACAGTTTCTGGACAGAGCTATGGAGGCTTGATTACTGGAAACGTCGTATATCCCACAGCCGCAGGTGGGACTGTGGTTCTTACGCCAACCCAGATTGCCGGACTGGATCAGGGCTGCACGGGTTGTAGCGCGCCTGGAACCGACCCCGCAGCGCTCGCCTACTTTAAGCAGTTTCCCATTGCCAACTCCACGGTAGGAGGAGATGGGTACAACACGGGATCTTATGTATTTCCTTCTCCGGCTCCGATCCATCAGATCACGAACGTGGCGCGCCTGGACTACACGCTCAACTCGCGTCAGACGGTTTTTGTTCGCGGTACGCTACAGGGAGATAACTCGGCCAGCGCGCTTCAGTTTACCGGTTCGGGAGCAAACAGCCTGACCTACGAAAATAATAAAGGAGTAGGCGCTGGACATATCTGGGTCATCAATAAGTCGCTGACAAATAATCTTCGTTACGGCTTTATTAGAGAGGGTACGGCGGTGCAGGGCGCGGGAGCTCATCCGTACATCAGCTTCAGCGCGTTCAGCCCACTGACCGGCACGACCACCTCGACGTATTACGTCACCACCACCAACAATCTTGTGGATGACGCAACGTTTGTGAAGGGGCGGCATACGATTCAGTTCGGTGTCAACGACCGCTTTATCTCAAACAGCCGCTACGCGAATTCCACGCTTTACCCAATAGGGTATGTATCGGCTTCCTTGCTTTCGAGTGCGGCGATTGCGGGCACCGGATCCGGTCTTGATCCAACAACGGCATACGGCGCCGTGGCGAAGTCCTTCAAGAGTTCCTATAACAACGACATTCTTGCGAATGTCGGCGGCATTACGAGCGCGGACTCGTACACCAATTTCCTGATCAAGAACAACCAATTGGTGCCGGCACCTTCAGGTACAGTTCCCACGCACGTTTATCGCTCGCTCGAGCAGGAGTACTATGTTCAGGATCAATGGAAGACAACCCCGCAACTTACCTTGATTGCGGGCCTGCGCTATACCCATCTTGGCGTCCCGTACGAGATCAACGGGCAGCAGGTTGCACCGAATATCAATCTGGGCACGACCTTCTTTCAGGACCGCGTTGCGGCTGCCGCCGCTGGAACCAGCTACGGTACTGATATTTCGGTAGTGCCGGGAGGACAGGCAAACGGTGCGCCGAACTTGTGGACGCCTCAGAAATTGAATTTTGCTCCAAGATTTTCATTCGCTTATGCGACGCTCAATAACAAGACATCGATTCGTGGCGGCTTTGCACTCGCTTATGACCATTTTGGCGATGCTGTCATCGACTACTACGATGCTAACGGAGCTTTTGCACTGAGCCGTCAAAATCCCGTTGCCTATCCAAGCGCTTCCACTTACTCGGAATTTACCGGGTATCAGAATGTTCCGGTGGGGACGGTCACGGTCGCTCCGCAATCTTTCCCCATCGATCCGGCGCAAACCACGATTGCGAGCTTCGGCAGCTCGTTTAAAAGCGATATCGATAGCAACCTGAAGACGCCATATGCGGAGACGTTCAACTTTTCAGTACAGCATGAGGTCACGCGCGGCATGGTAGTAACCGCGTCTTATGTCGGGCGGCTTGGAAGGCACGTGTTGAACAATCTAGATGTGGCGCAACCGAGCAACTTCTATGACCCCACCAGCGGGCAGACGTACTTTCAGGCTGCCACCGCGTACGACAAGGCGATTGACGCCGGAACGTCGGTTGCGAATGTTGCCAACAGCGGATACTTCCAGGATCTCTTTCCCAACGCAAGCTATACTGTGGCGAAAACTGCTACCACGCCGGCCATTACTTACAAAGGCGCACAGGCCTACTACGCTTCTCTTTCCGTCGACCGTGCTACCGGCAACGAAACGAATACGTTGTATAACTTCGATACCACGCCTGCCTTCGCTCCGGCCGGCCAACAGTTACGGTTCTTCTATCCGCAGTACTCATCCATTTATATTCAGGCCTCAGTCGGAACCAGTAATTACAACGCACTCCAACTCTCGGTGCGACACGCCTTCAAGTATGGCAATGAGTACGACGTGAACTACACCTACGCTAAGTCGCTCGATTACGGTTCCTCACCGGAGCGCAGCAACGCGAGTAGTATCATCAACGCTTTCAATCCCAGCCAGATGTACGCCGTTTCAGACTACGATGTCCGCCACCTGATCACTGCCAACTATAGTTTGAATCTTCCCGTTGGCCACGGGCAGGCCTTCTTCAGCAATAGCAATCTTGTCGATCGCATTCTGGGTGGATTCCGGCTAAACGGAACCGTTCACTACAGCACTGGTTTTCCGTGGTCGGCGGTGGACAACGGGAACTATGGAACCAATTTCGATTTGCCGAGCTACGCGGTTCGGATTGCTCCACTGGCTACCGGGGGACATCGTTATGTCGGGGGCAGTTCGGCTCCTTACGAGACTGCGTTCAAGAGTGATACTGTTGCCCAAGCACAGGCAAGCTTCCGTTTTGCTTATCCGGGTGAAACAGGACAGCGAAACGAGTTACGGGCAGATGGCTACTTTTCTCTGGACGATGGTTTGAGCAAGTCCTTCCACACCTTTCGCGAACAGCAGTTTAAGATTTCAGCGGAGGTGTTCAATGTGCTGAATGACAGTCGGTTTAGTACACTTTCGGCTACCGGGGGAGCAACGAATACTACCAACATCGGGAGCACGAAGTTCGGTTCCTATACGAACGTTCTTGTGCAGCCGCGACAGATGCAGTTCTCGGGGAAGTATACGTTTTAGGAAAGGTGCGGCGGGTTGGTTACAGCCGCGTCTAAGGTCGTGATTCTAGTGAGAAATCGAATGACATCTGTTATGCAATGGAAACAGGTTTGTGCCGCGCTGCTCTTCGC
>CAXUEE010000177.1:0-8044 GCA_964249905.1 uncultured Acidobacteriaceae bacterium | reverse complement strand
TCAGCACGGGATCCATCATCGGAATCGTGGTCGACTGCCCGAGCAGGCCCGTCTTAGATTGCTGGCCGGCAGGCTTCCCTGTGACTGACGCATGCTTCGTCAAGGTACGCGAGTTAAAGCTTGCGAATAGGAAAAGGCCTAACGCGAAAGCAAGCGCTGCGCCGATGAAGACCATCTTTTTCGTTTCGAGAGGAGTGTTGCCTACACCTCCGAGACGCGTTACGAAGTTGGCCGGAGATGTGGTGGGAGAGGCTACGGGAACAGGTCCCGATCCGCGCACGGGGGTGAAGGGCGTGGCGGCGGGAGTGGCGTTACCGACCGATGGGGTGCCAGATGCTTCGGTCCTGAGAGGCTGCTCGTCCTCGTCGAGGTTGATCGGTGAGGTGTGCTTGGAGTTGAGTGCGTCCATGGCTGCGGTCCTTTACTTGCCGGGGCTGCCGGCGATCGGTGGAGTAAACGGGAGCCGTACCAGAACAGGCTGGTCGACCTTCGCCGCTTCTGCAATCTGGAGAAATAGTTGTTCGGAGGACTGCTTGTAATTCGGCCGGTCGAAGAGCACAACACCGTCGGCACGCTCTCCCGGCTCAAGCCGAGTGGCACTCAGGCGATAGTCCCGGACCTCGAGCTGGTCGGCCGTGACGTTGAGGCCGTGCTTGGCCTTCTTAAGCTTGAGGCCTGAGATCTGCACCTGCGGGGGCACAATCTCGAGCGGCTCGGCGGTCGGGTTGAACACGGAGAAGCTGACCGCGACCTGGTTCTCCCACTGCCGGGTGTCACCCACGGAGGTCTCGATGGCGTTGTCGGGCCATTTCGTCCAGGCAGGATCATGGATGCGCTGCTGCTGTGCGTACTCGAGGTCCAGCGCGGTCGCTGGCGCGCCGGAATTGAGTGCGGCAGACCCCGTAGATGGGTGTGCATCGCCGCCCGGCTCGGTTTTCGTCGCAGTCTCGTCGAGGCTGACATCGTTCACCAGGAAGCCTCGCTCCCGCTTGTACTCGAGCAGGAAGTCGACTGGCGCCGCGGCTGACGTGATGACGCCGTCGTTGACGAGCTCGAGCATGACATGTTGCCCCGACTTTAGCGCGACTAGAAGATTCGACTGGGAAGGGCGGCGCGTCGTCGGCTTGACGTAGACGTACTCTGGCTCGCCTTCCGAGTGCTCTCCCTTGAACTTCTCCGGGTCTCCCAGAACGACGGAGGTGACGGGTTCCGGAAAGTGGATGACGGACTCGAACTCGGGTCGGAGATGGAGCGTCGTGACCTCGCCGGGAACGATGGTCCTGCTTACAACGCTTGCAGGTGTTGGATCGTCGAAGGCCATCGCGGGAACCGCGGTCAACAATGCGAGTAGTGCGAGTGTGAGCGTTTTCATTTCAGTCTTCCTGGCGAGCAGACGCCGATTGGGTGCGGGCAAGGTAATGCCGTCGTATGGATCGGACATAGGCGACCACGTCCGGGTTCGCGTAGTCGAGACGTCTCTTCTCGATCCGGTGTTCCCCGGCGTAGAAGGCAGCGGCGACCAGGCGCTCATCGCCGTGGAACTCCCACATCAGGGTAGTCAGGTAGCGCGTTCCGGCCGCGATGTTCTGCTCGGGGTCATAGGGGTCAAACGCCCCGAACCGCTGCGCAGTAGCCGGCATGAGCTGCATCAGTCCCATCGCTCCCTTGCTAGAAAGCGCTCGTGGTGCCCAGCCTGACTCCTGATCGATAAAGGCACAAACGAGGTCGGCCGAGATGCCGTAGCGCGCCGCATAGCTCCGGGCGAGTGCCTCGTGCTGCGGCGCAGCGCCGGCCAGGCAAGTCATAGAGCAGCAACTGAAGAGAAACGCCAGGCAAAGGAGCTTCATGCGTTTGCTTCCTGCTGCGCCGTCATGCCGGCTGCGAAAGTGGCGCCGTCGTCGATCAGGCACTGGAAGCCGGAACTCATCATGAGGCGCTTACGGTCTCTGCTGGTTTTTGCCAGCAGCGGCAGCAGCACATCGCGATCCTGCTCTGTTACCTCATCGATGCCGAGCAGCTGGAGCGCAGCTGCGAGATCGATCATCTCTGAAACGGATGGCTGCTTCTCAAGCGAATAGTGGCGGAAGGCCTGCGCCAGTCCAGCGATACGTTTGTGGAAAGCACCATCGGCGTTTGGCGTTCGACTCGCGATGATCTCCGCTTCCCTTTTCGCGGTTGGGTGCTCGACGCGTACATACATCGAGCGCCGGCGGATGGGGTCGCCGAGCCGCCGCTCCTCATTGCTGGTCAGCACGACAAACGGCTTGCTCTTCGCCTTTACGGTGCCGAACTCCGGAATCGAAAGCTGCCATGCTGAGAGGGTCTCAAGCAGCATGGCCTCGAAGGACTCGGGTGCTTTATCGAGCTCGTCGATCAGCAGCACGCAGGGCGACTCGCATTCGAGCGCCCGCATCAGCGGGCCGGCACGGAAGAAGTCGCGGCCCTTCAGGCTCTGCTGCAGCTCGGTCCAGCTGGCGTGGTCCCCTTTGGAGTAGTCCATGAAGAGCCGCTGCATGCTCTCGTCGAACCGGCCGATCGCCTGCTCATCGGTCACGCCCTGGTAGCACTGCAAACGCTCAACGTGGGTTTCTGCGGCCTCGGCGACCGCGAGCGCGAGCTGCGTTTTACCGCTGCCGGCTGGACCCTCAAGAAGCATGGGCTTGTTCATCTTGGCTGCCAGGTAGACTACCCTGGTGGCGTCGGGGTCAAGAAGGTATCCGGTCTGAGCGAGGCGTTGCGAGAGGTCGTCGACGCTTGTAAACATGCTTGCTCCAGAAAGGCAGGATGGTACTGCTCGATTGGCGCAAGCATCGTGCAAGCCGGGAACTCGGTCAAATCTGAGAAGTTTCTGACATTGCACTGAGCGCTGGAGCTCTCGGCATTTCGCGCAGCGCGCTCAAGATCGCCTGGATACCCTGATCTGCATACTGATAGCCGCGCAAGCCATGCTCGGTTAGGCATTGCGCGGCGAAGACCCGGCCCAGCACCTCGGCGATGCTGTGATGCGACAGGTTTGCCGGCTCATCGCTGTAGTCGTCGACAAGCAGGGTGAGCTGCAACTCGAGTGCCTGCAGGACGCTGGTGGAACGCTTTCTTGTTTTCTTCATCTGGCCCTCGCATAAGTCACCGGCCCGCTGTCTATCTCACTGCCGAGAATGGTCTGTGCCGTGATGGTGGTCGTTCCGGCAAGTGAGCCGGCCTTGCCGGTACCATCGAAACTGAAGAGAACCGTTCCGAAAGGCTGCGGCGTGCTTCCTTGCAGCATCAGCTTGCCGTCCGGATTCACGAGGCTGTTTGCGATGGGGACGTGAATGGCCTGCTTGGAGTTGTCCATCTTGAGAGCCGCGTCTCCATGCACGGTCGCGTCTGTCTGCACGAGGGTGAGCAGGACTTCGGTCGCTATTTTTGTCTTGTGATTGTTGTCGAGCCTGGTTGTGATTTCCCACTTGCCGCTGAGGTCCGGCACAGGTGTTCGGCAGCCGATGCCGAGCGTACACAGCAATACTGGCGCCATCGTTAACAAGCGGCTCGTTCCCATGGAACCGATGCTAGGAGTTGGCCTACACTCGGTCAAGATTCTGGGACGGGAGTGCCTCCAAGCTTGAAACACGTCATCCAACGCGCGTCGCACAAGCTAGTCACCTCAACGCCAAACTACCTCGAGGTGACATGCCTGGTTGGAGTGACGTTTGCTGCCCGGCTCGTTATGCTCCCGCGTTTGTGGCACGCGAGCATCTCGCTCTGCTCTATGCTCACCGTGCTAGTTCTGGTGTTCACCTTCGGCTGTCTCGGCAAGGGATCGCTCTTCCGCTATTTTGGCTGGGCCGCCCCGCGCAAGCCGGTGTACTGGCTCTACGCGGTGCTTGGAGGCGTCATGGGAGCGACTGCCGCTCTGTCGCTGGTGCGCTTTGCAGGCCACGGACCTGGCCGCGCGTCTCTAGAGGTGCTCTTTTATGGGGTGACTGTTGGCCCTCTGATCGAAGAGGTCATGTACCGAGGAGCGGCATACTCGGTGCTTCACGTCGTTGCGTGCGGCTGGAACGCGCCGGCTCTTCTGCGCTGGCTGCTTCCGGTCCTCGGCAGTGCCGGCCTCTTCACGCTTGCTCATGTGGGCTCGACCCTGCTTCAGTCCTCAGTCATCTTCGCGATGGGCCTCGGATACGCTCTGCTTCGCTGGCGCTCGAACTCGGCCGCGGCCTCAACACTCATGCATGAAATCTACAACCTCGTTGTTGCCCTCATGATCCTGCGCACTGCCGATCCGCGCTGATGTCAGAGGCTGGCCGAGAACTCTTCATGGTCTCGCAGGCGCATGCCCTCGCGCATGTCGAGCAGCTGCTTGCCTTCGGCATGCTTTGGGACATAGCAGAACTCTTCGAAGACCCTGAGGATCGTGGCGCTTCTGACATTCCTCTTTTGCAGGTTAATCCGGTGAACGCGGAGACACTTCTCTAGCGCCTCCGGCGAGACGCGAGTCTGATTCTTGGCTGCGTCCGTTTTCGAGATCTCGAGCCACCCATTGTCAATCCAGGAGTTGATTTCACTCCTTCGAACATTCAGCAGATTGGCTAGTGTCGGGACCGAGAGCATATCGCAGCGTAAGCCGCGAACGCTGATCCCTTCTCGACGGCAAAGCCCTTTCAGTGCATCCCTGCTCCGTCCAAGTTTTTTGGCGACCTCACTGATGGATCGGATCGTCAGAAGTTCACGGGCTTCTTCTATCTCCTCGGAGGTCCAGCCGCGACGCAGTCCCCCAAAGACCTGCTGATCGATTAGCGCACGGCAATCGCGTCTGGACCTGCCTGAAAGGGCTTGCAGTTTAGTGACATGGTCAACCAGCCTGATCGCATTCAGGCCTCTTCCCTTCGTTGCAAACTCGCGATCTTCCTTCGTCCACTGCTTAGGCTGCTTTTCTCCTGCGAGCTTCTTCATCCCACATCCCCCCAGCATATGGAGGGCTTCTTCGCGTGAATCGGACATCGCGAAGACCCTCTACTTAGTAAAGGGCACTTTGGTTGCCCGAATGGGTTAGGAAAAGCTGTGGAAAAGAAAAATATTACTCGGTCGATTGTCTGCTATACACTACCGGGTTGGTTCAAATCCGAGACAGCTAAGATTCACTCGATCACGTTCGTCAGCTCGAGTAGTCGACGCGCTTCTAGGATGCATTCCGCTTCTGAGCTTCCAGCCATTGCTCAAAGGAAAGGATGCCGGTGCGCACGTCCTTGGCGAGCTCGCTTCGAAGAAGCATTGCTGAGGAGTTGGCGAGCTCCTCGCAGAAGCGTTTGTGTGCCATATGCGGTAGCTTCCGAAAAAACGCACCCCTGCTCTGTTCTAGCAGCTCTTGGTACTCTTCCTGGCTGAGCTGTGTTTGAATGAAATGTTCGACTGCGTCCCTTACGTACATCGCATAACGGTACTCGCGATCGTTTTCCTCAACTGTCCTCTTGTTGCTCTCTTCTTGAGCGGCGATACGCGCCGCCCGTTGCTTGCTTGTTTCAAAAGAGGGAGGGATTTGAAGATCATCTTCTATCATGCTGACCAGAAAGCCTGCCGGGTTACGCAATCGTCCTTTTGGAGAGGATGCAACTACGGAGTCGAAATACTCCATCTTTCCAAGTAAGCCCTGATGTCCCTCGTGACGCACCAGCTCTAATGCTGCTCTTCCAAGCATTCTCCTACGTGGACGAAACCCGCGCGCATCCGCGAGTCAAGAATCAGGTCCTTGCCGCGGTAGAAGCCCACTACCAGCGCATCGAAGCCGTGGCTGCCTGGCGTGTACCCACCGATGACAAACTCCTGCCCTAGATTGACGCGATGTTTGAGCCAGGCCTCCCTACGCCTTCCCGGCTCGTACAGGCCATCCGCATGCTTCGCCACCATCCCTTCGCGCCCATGGTCCCGGACCATCTGGAGAACAGCCGCGGCGCTTGTCTCTACCGCCTCCGAGAGCTGCACTCGGCCGCACTGCGCCAGAACGGAGCGCAGGATCTCGCGCTGCTGCTCGAAAGGCAGCCCGAGCAGGCTCCGGTGCCGGTGCCGGTGCCGGTGAAACAAGGATGTCGAAAGCGAAGAACACGATTTCCGGGCTGCTGGCGCGAGCGTTCTGCAGCAGCTGGAAGTCCGGCGGCCATCCGCGCCGAGCGCCCCCAGCTCGCCGTCCAGCACCGTGCCGTCCCGCATCGGAGCAAGATCGTCCACGAGCGAAGGAAAGCACGCGTCTAGCAGGTGGCCCCGCCGCGACTATAGGGAAAGGGCCGAGCCGGAACGAGCCGCCTGCAGGCGAAAGCCGTTCAGCTTCAGCTCGTAGCTCCAGCCCGGGCCTTCCGGCAGCGTGCCGGTTAGCAGGCACTCCATAGCTTCAATGAAGCCGCCGACCTCAGCCGCACTCGCACTGCTTGCATACGGCAAGTTCTAAGTCCTGCTTGCGAATGCTCCTAGATCACCGTCTCAACGAGTTGCCCTTATGCAGCGATGCTGAAGGTTTCGATGCCAAGGTCGACCTCGACTTCTGTCAGCGACATGCTGAGCTCAAAGGCGATCTGTGCAATTAGATAGCCCTGCTCTGCAAGCTGCTGGACCGGAGATCCTGTGACCGGGGTAGCGCCTTGTGACGCTGCGGGACCGGCATCGCTCGACGCAGCAGCAACCAGGATATTGGAAGAGGACGATAGGGTGAGCGCTTCCTGAGAAAGTGTCACTTCATCTTGGATCTCTGCAGTTGAAGCTGAGCTGTCCGTTGCGGCCAAGGTGGTGTGTTCTAGAACTATTAACGTTCCGCCGCAACGAGTGAATCGTAGAGTGAAGCTTCAAGCACTTGCGCCATGGCCCACCTGCCGTAAAGGAGGTTCAACTGCACGGACAGTGGGAAGCGGTTTCAGTCCCCGGTCTTGTTTTTTAGGGCTCCGGCAGTTCCAAAATGGAACTGCCGGGTAGCCCGGCATAGCGGGCGCAGGATAGCCTGCTGACCATAGTCATTGAAGCGACGGCTTCGAGGGGCCGATAACAAGGTACCCTCAGAGGCTCCCTATGACGACCATGCAAGCCCAACCGGTGATCGCGGCGCAAGAGGCGCCGGCAGGCCGAGCCGCTCGTGCAAGAGTAAAGCAGAGCAACGCGCCCCTTGATTCACTGCTGCTCAAGCCACGCGCGAAAACTGCTCCAGGAGGTGAGCCCGACTTGGATCTTCTGCTAGACAGGCCGCTTTCAGTGGTCGGCGCATTTCGGACAGCGTTGCTGGTTCAAGGCAGCCTGGCGATTATGGGACTGCTTGGCTATGAGCTCTGGAGCCTCGCCGCACGGTAAGGCTTTATAGCTGCGATGCCGTCGCGCGGTTCTGTGTCTGTAGTCTCCAATGTCGTGCCGGCACCAGCGCCACCAGTGCACGCCGTTTGCCAACGTAGCAAGCTTCCTTGGCTTCGCAGGAAGTGAGGCGGAGCACATCTGGCTAGATACTGCGAGCCTTCCCAAGTCAGCTCGCATTACACCTGTCACGTAGCCGGGAAAGAGGAAGAAGCAGTACACATCAGTCATGCCCCGCTCTGCCACTTCTCCCGTCCGCGCATTCAGCTTCGTCCGGAAGCCAAACCTGATCAACAGCTCCACTTTCGCCGTAGGCCTGCATCACGACGGCCTTGTCGAGGCTGTCTTCGAAGGCACACGGAACGCGGTACTTGCGTGGAGCTGTCAGCTCGCGCCTGAAGTCACGCTGCCCATCACCCGCTGCCTCGACCTGCTCGCAGTTATGCCAGCACAGATTGTGCAGCGCGTGAGCCTCAGCGTCCCCTCGACCGCCCTTGTTGAGCGAGAAAACACCGCTATACACCCTCGACCATGGTGCGTGAGCAGCTGTTCTAAACGAGCCTTAAAGGCTGATTGAGAGCAAGCTCATTGCTTAGGAGAAGTGCTCAGGATCAACCAAATCTGCCGCCTCGGGATCCGGAATGACTTCTTTGTTGCCGTCATCCTCTCGCGAGTCCCACAAGAACTGTGCATGGAAGAGGACCTCTTTGCCGTTTGAAAAATGAATCAGCACGTCCTTATC
>CAXUEE010000176.1:0-8050 GCA_964249905.1 uncultured Acidobacteriaceae bacterium | reverse complement strand
AGAGCGGGGTGGCTCTCCTAAGGCTGCGGAAGCAGGAGCAGCCGGCGCGGGGGGAGCGACTGCCGGGGCTGGTCGGGTTGAGGCAGACTGGGCCGAGGCCGGAGCGCCACCGCCGATTACGGCGACGACCGTGTTGACAGTAACCGTGGACCCTTCCTTGACACGAATTTCGGTGAGTTTGCCTTCGACCGGCGACGGGATTTCGGCATCCACCTTGTCGGTTGAAATCTCAAAGATAGGCTCGTCACGCTGGACGGTGTCGCCGATGTTTTTGAGCCACTTGGTGATAGTACCATCGGTGATGGACTCGCCCATCTGCGGCATCATCACCTCAGTGCCGGGCTTCGCGTCCGCACCGGCCGAACCCGAACCCGACTGAGGCGGAGCAATCGCGGCTTCCTGAGCGGCAGTGGCTTCAGCGGCTGGGGTGGCCGAGTCCGCTTTCAGATCGGCGGGCGCAGCAGAGGCTGTTGGAGACGCCGCGGTGGCCGGAGCGGACCCAGCCTCATCGATCATGCAGACGACTGTATTGATGGTGACAGTGGCGCCTTCCTGGATCTTGATCTCGCCGAGAACACCGGCGGAGGGCGATGGGATCTCCGCGTCCACCTTATCGGTTGAAATCTCAAACAGCGGTTCATCGCGCTCGACGTTCTCGCCCGATTTCTTAAGCCACTTGGTGAGAGTACCTTCGGTGATCGATTCACCCATTTGGGGCATGACTACTTCGGTCGGCATGAGAATCCTTCGCTGCGTTCAAGGAGATGAAAACAATAGGCGTCTGGATTATAAGACTTGGCGCGGAAGGCTGGCTCGCTGCGTGGGCGGTTATAGAACGACCGGAGCGACGGACGAGAGCAGCTGTTCCAGTGACTCTGCCCAGAGCATCTGCCGTGCGAAGATCCGGCCAAAGTTCCGGACCACGGCGTAGATGGTGTCGTTCATGCCGGGAAGCGGTGTTTGGGGCGATTCGAGCTCAAGACTGGTAACTTCTTTACCATGCAGACCGCAGGGCACGATCCAGCGGAAATCGCGCAGGTCGGTCGTAACATTGAGCGCGAAGCCATGCGAGGTGACAGCCTGCGAGACGTGCACGCCGATCGCCGCGATCTTTTTAGCCGGGGCGCTTCCGTTCGCGACCGTCCAGACGCCGGTAGAGCCGGGGACGCGCTCGGTGAGCACGCGGAACTCCCCGCAGGTGCGGATGAGAACCTCTTCAAGCATGCGCACGAAGTCCACCGGACCGAGGTGCGGTCCACGCTTCCCGGGTAGGTCGCCACGGAGGTCGACGACCGGGTAGCCGACGAGCTGGCCCGGGCCGTGATACGTCACGTCTCCCCCGCGCTTGACCTCATGGATCTCCACGCCTTTCGCGTAGAGCCACTCCTGGCCGGCGAGCACATGCGTACGGTGGGCGTTGCGGCCCAGGGTCAGCACGGGCGGATGTTCCAGCAAGAGCAGGGTGTCGGCAATCTGCCCGGCTTTCCGGGCGGCAACGACGCGCTCCTGCAGCGCCAGGCCCTCGCGGTAAGGGATACGGCCGGGCGATAGAATGTGAGCGATCATGCCGACGCCACCACGCACCTATTTTACGGCTGCACGCCGGGCCACCGGGCACAGGACTCGTTGACCTCCGGGGGGACAACTCGCTCCCGGCGGACGGCGGCGCGACCGAAGCTCATGTACGTCCTTGCGCTTGGGCCCAACAAGATTGGCGGGGTGGAGAAGTTTCTCAGGTATTTCCGCGATGCGCTCGACCGGGCGGGTTGGGACCTGGTGTTGTGCTTCGAAGGAGCAATCGCCCCCGAGTTCCGGGAGTACATCGCAGCTCCGGGGGTGACGCTCGAGAACTTGCCCGACCAGGGCGGCCTGGGCTTGGCGTGCGCCGGCGCGTTGTGGAAGCTGCTGCGGAAATATCGGCCGAAGGTGTTTGTGTACGCGTTCCATGGAGTGATGCGGGTTTTTCCGTGGCTGGCCAGACTGAGCGGGGCGCGCCGGGTCTTCTTCAATGACCATTCTTCGCGTCCGCCCGGCCAGGTCCCCGCGCCGTTGAGCTTGCCAAAGCGGGTAGTAGGTCACCTGCTTACGTTTCCGCTGACGGCTACGGTGAGCGTCGCGGCCTTCACGGAGCGGACCGGTCGGGCTTTCGGCCTCACATCCTGCCCGGGCGTAATCATCCAGAACGGCGTGGAGCTGCCTGTGTTTGACCCGGCCCGAGGTGCGGCATTCCGGGCGCGGTATGGCCTGCCAGCGGACGCGATCGTGATTGTGCAGGTTTGCTGGATGGTCGAGGTGAAAGGAGTCGAGACCATGCTGCGCGCCGCGGCTCAGCTGCTGCCGCACCGGCCCAACCTCCGGCTGGTTCTGGCCGGAGACGGACCTAAGCTGGACGAGTACTGGACGCTTGCGCAGGATCTCTCCATCGAGCGCTCCGTTACATTTACCGGAAAGCTTGCGAACCCCACTGAAGCGGGCCTGTTCGAGGCGGCGAATCTTTATTGCCAGCCGTCTCTTTGGCAGGAGGCAAGTCCGCTGGCAGTGCTGGAGGCAATGTCGTTCAAACTGCCGGTGGTGGCAAGCGACACTGGTGGCCTGCCGGAGCTGGTGGGGGAAGGACGGACGGGCTTGCTAGTCCCGGCCGGGGACAGTCAGCTTCTTTGCACCGCGCTGGAGCGCCTTGTCGACAGCGAAGGCTTGCGTGAGCAGTTCGGCCTCAACGGATATGAGGCCGTTCTGGGGAAACATCGCATTGAGCGCGTGGCCGAGCGGTATGTAGAGGTGTTTCTTAACGGATCGTCTGAGGTCTTCCCTAAACGTTGACCGCCATACCTTCCACGCTAGAGAAGCCGTCGAGCAGGCTTTCGGCGACGGTTGGGTGTGCGTGAATGGTAAACATCATGGACTCGACTGTAGCTTCGAGCTCCATGGCGGTAACACACTCCGCGATGATCTCCGTGGCCGAGGGGCCCACGATGTGGACGCCGAGGATCTCGCCGTACTTGCCGTCGGAGACTACCTTGACGAAGCCGTCGTGGGAGTCAAGGATGGTGGCCTTGGAGTTGCCGACGAAGGGAAATTTGCCAACCTTCACCTGGAAGCCTTTCTCCTTGGCTTGCGCCTCCGTCATTCCGACCGACCCGATCTGCGGATCGCAGTACGTGCAGCCCGGGATGCGCTGACGATTGACAGGACGCGCATACTTGCCCGCCTCCTTCGCGGCGACGACCATGCCGCACATCGCGCCGACGTGGGCCAGCTGCGGCAGCCCGCCGACGATGTCGCCGATGGCATAGATGCCGGGCTCGGTGGTCTCCATCCACTCGTTGGTCATGACGAAGCCGCGGTCGGGCGTGATGTTAACTTTGTCGAGCCCGCAATCGTATGTGCGGGGCGCACGGCCTACCGCGACCAGCACCTTTTCCGCGACCTTGGTCTGCGGCTTGCCGGCCGCATCCGTAAACGAGACGACCGCACCTCCATCCTGCTTCTCGATCTTATCGACCTTGGCGCCGACGAAGACCTCGATGCCGCGCTTCTTATAGAGCCGCAGCAGCTCCTTCGAGACTTCTTCGTCTTCGGCATTGACGATGCGTGGGAGCGCCTCGATGACGGTGACCTCGGCCCCGAAGCTTTTGAAGACCGAGGCGAACTCCACCCCGACTGCGCCTGAGCCGATGACGACCATGGACTTCGGCATCGCCGCGATGGTCAGGATCTCCATGTTGGTCATGATGGTGTCATCGGCCTTATAGCCGGGCAGCATGCGGGCGTCGGAGCCGGTGGCGAGTACGAGTTTCTTGGCTTTGACCTCGGTGACGCTTTGCTTGTCGTAGCCTTCGGCCTGCGCGTCTTTGGGCTTGCCCTTGTCCTCGTCCGAGACGTGGACCGTGAACACACCCCCCTGAGCAGGACCCGTAAGACGCCCGTGCCCGTTGACGACGGTGATCTTGTTCTTCTTCATGAGGAAGTCAAGACCCTTGGCGTGCTTGATGGTGACGTCATTTTTGCGCTTGATGAGGTTGTCCCAGTTAAGCCGGGGCGCGTCCACGCCGTCGATGCCGTAGCTGCCCGCGTGTTTGAGGTGATCCCAGACCTCGGCCGAGAAGAGCATCGTTTTGGTAGGGATGCAGCCCCAGTGAAGGCAGGTGCCGCCAAGCTTGTCGGTCTTCTCGATGACGGCGACTTTGAGGCCGTACTGTGCGGCGCGAATGGCGCAGGTGTACCCGGCGGGGCCTCCGCCGAGGATGACTAAATCAAAGATCGTGTCCGCCAAAGTGTCTCCGTTCAGGGCGGCTTCGCCGCGCGCCTGCTAGTGCTTATTTTACTCGAGTGTGCAATGTCACTCGCATGACCTCGAAGGATTCGCTTTGTTCGCTTCCAGGGCACGAGAGCATAATGACGGGATGGCGACTTCTGCTCTCATGCCCCTCTCGGAGTACCTGAAGACGGCTTACCATCCGGATTGCGACTACGTGGATGGAGAGGTGCAGGAGCGTAATTTGGGCGAGATTCCTCATTCCGGCCTGCAAACTTTTTTTGCAACCCTCTTCTCCATCAATCGTAAGTTGTGGGGCGTGCGCGCTTTCACAGAGCAGCGGGTGCAGGTATCCAAGTCGCGGTTCCGGATTCCGGATGTGTGTGTCCTGAAGCTGGGCGCATCGCCCGACCCAATCGTCCGGACCCCGCCTCTGCTGTGCATCGAAATCCTCTCCCCGGAAGATACCTTCTCGAGAACTCAGGAGCGCATCGCCGACTACAGCGCCATGGGTGTTGAGCACGTTTGGCTGATCGATCCGGTCCGGCGACGCGTTTGGGTTACAGAAAAGCGCATGCAGCGTGAAGTCGAGAGCGACGCGCTCACGATTGAGGGAACGCCGATCCGGATCACGCTCCAGGAGATCTTCAGTGAACTCGACGACCTTGAAGCCGGCCGGCTCTAGAACTCCTTGCTGCGCCTTTCCGGCCGGAGCATACTGAAGGCCATGGCGACTCCCGTGCTCGTCCCGATCTCGGAATACCTGAACACAACTTACCGTCCGGACCGTGACTACGTCGCTGGAGAGCTGCGGGAGAGGAACATGGGCGAGCGGCCGCATGCGACCATTCAGGGATTTTTTGTCGCAAGCTTCTTCAACCAACGCAAGCTCTGGGGAGTTCTGGCCCTACCGGAGCAGCGCATACAAACCTCCGCAACGCAGTACAGGGTTGCCGATGTGTGTGTCGTAAAGGTGTCAGACACCCCCGACCCGATTGTTCGCCAACCGCCACTCCTCTGCATTGAGATCATCTCCGGTAATCAGAAACTCGCAGACATGGAGGAGCGCGTAAGGGACTACCTGGCGATGGGCGTTCAAAACCTTTGGATCGTCGATCCCATGCGCCGCGAGGCTTGGATCGGTACTCGCGACGGGTTCACGCCACCTGCCGGAGACGTGTTCTCGATTGAGCGCACTGCCATACGGATCGCGGTCGCAGACATCTTTGCGGAGCTGGATGACGTAGCTGGATGACGTAGAAGCCGGCCAGCTCTAAACTCAAGCTGGAAAGTCCTCTCTACCCAAGCACCCGCGCGGCATCTTTAGCGAAGTACGTCACGATGAAGTCCGCGCCGGCCCTGCGGATGGACGTGAGCGACTCCAGCATGGCTCGCTCGGGCTCGAGCCAGCCGCGCTCAAAGGCTGCGTGGAGCATGCTGTATTCACCCGAGACCTGGTAGGCGCCGATGGGCAGATCGAACCGCTCCCGTGCTGTTTTGAGCACGTCAAGGTAGGGCATCGCGGGTTTCATCAGGATCATGTCCGCGCCTTCAGCGATGTCCTGTGCCACTTCGCGCATGGCTTCGCGGAGGTTGGCTCCATCCATCTGGTAGCTGCGCCGGTCGCCGAACTGGGGGGCGGAATCGGCGGCTTCGCGGAACGGTCCGTAGAAGGCGGAGGCAAACTTGGCTGCGTAGCTGAGGATAGGAGTGTTCTCAAAGCCGCCCTGGTCGAGCGATGCGCGGATGGCCTGGATGCGGCCGTCCATCATGTCGCTGGGCGCAATAATGTCGGCTCCGGCAGCAGCGAGCGAAGCGGCGGTCTTGGCCAGCAGCGCCACGCTTGAGTCGTTCTCAATGCTGTACTCCGCGCTAACGCCTTCGCCATCCCGGGCAACGATGCCGCAATGGCCGTGGCTGGTGTACTCGCAAATGCAGACGTCGGCGATCATGGCGAGCGACTGAAGGGAGGCGTCAGCCTTGAGCGCGCGGAGTCCGGTTTGCACGATGCCCTGCTCGTCCCAGGCGCCGGACGCTTGCTCATCTTTTTGCGCGGGAAGGCCGAAGAGCAGGAGGCCGCCGATGCCGAGCGCGGCGCAGTCGCTTGCTTCTTTCAAGGCTTCGTCGATGGAGAGATTGAAGCAGCCCGGCATGGAGCCGATGGGTTTGCGGATGCCTTCGCCGGGTACGAGAAAGAGTGGGTAGATCAGCGCTGCGGGGCGAAGATGGGTTTCGCGCACGAGGGATCGAAGGGCTTCGGTGCGGCGAAGACGGCGCATGCGGGTGGCTGGGAAGTGCATCTTTAGAGTTTACGGGTGGGGGGTGGATTTGTTTTGGGGTTCCTTGGAGATTGGTGCGGGTCTTAGTGCCCCAGGTCTCAGAGGCGAGACCTGGGGCACCCGGAGTTTGGATTTCATGGCTGGGGCAGGCTTAAGATGGACAAGTGAACTCGTTTCTTCCTACTACCCCCGATGCGCTGGTTGAGTCGAGTGCCGATGCGCTGGAATGGCCGCGGCTGCGGGAGCATATTGCGGCGAAGGCGGTCAGTCCGCTGGGTCGCGGGTTTACGCTGGCGCTTGAGCCCTCTACCGATGTGGAGTGGATTGTGAGCCAGGGGACGCGGACGGCGGAGATGCGCGGCTTTCTGAATGGCGGCGGGAGCTTCGACTTTCATGGCATGCTGGACCCGGAGCCGATGCTTGAGCGTGCGCGGGTGCCTGGCTCGGCGCTGGACCCGATGGAGATCCTGGGGCTGCTGAACGTGGTGGAGCGGGTGGCAGCGTGGCGGAACCTGTTTGTGGCGCGGGATGTTTCGGTGCGTCCGGGGAGGGCGATCCAGGCGCTCTCGGCGGACCTGGTTCCGCATGACCTGGCGCCGCTGCTGCGGACGCTGCGCGGCAAGATTGAGCCGGATGGCTCGCTGGCCGACGATGCGAGCCCGGAGCTGCGACGGATCCGGAGGGCGATGGAGACGCAGCATCGGGCGATCGAGGCGAGCCTGCGCAGGGCGGCACGGGCGCTGCGGGAGGAGGGGTCGAGCCAGTCGGGTGCGGAAGACATCATCACGGTGCGTGGGGAACGGTTTGTGATCCCGATCAAGGCGGAGTTCAAGCGCAAGGTTCCGGGCGTGATTCACGGGTCGTCGTCCTCCGGGCAGACGGTGTTTGTGGAGCCGATGGAGACGATTGAGCAAAATAATGAGCTGGTGCGGCTGCTGGACGAGGAGCAGGCGGAGATTCACCGGATCCTGGTGGGGATGACGGCGGCGCTGGCGGCGGATGCGCCGGCGCTGCTGGTGGGGACGGCGATTTTGGCGGAGGTGGAGTCGCATTTTGTGCGGGCTCGGTTCTCGATTGAGCTGGACTGCAGTACGCCGAGTTTTGGGGATCGGCTGAGCCTGAAGAGTGCGCGGCACCCGCTGCTGGAGCTGCGGATGCGCGCGGAGACGACGGCGGGGGAGAGACCGCGGCGGCCGATTCCGCTGACACTGGCGCTCGAGGCGGAGGCGCGGGAGTTGATTGTTTCCGGGCCGAACACGGGGGGTAAGACTGTCTCGTTGAAGACGACGGGGCTGCTGGCGCTGATGGCGCAGGCGGGGTTGCCGGTGCCGGCGGAGGAGGCGATGTTCCCGCTGTTTACGGGGGTGTTTGCGGATATTGGGGATGCGCAGTCGATTGAGCGGAACCTGTCCAGCTTCTCGGCGCACGTGGTGAATGTGGACCGGATCAGCAGGGAGGCGGGGCCGACGTCGCTGGTGCTGCTGGATGAGTTGGGGTCGGCGACGGACCCGGAGGA
>CAXUEE010000175.1:7668-8100 GCA_964249905.1 uncultured Acidobacteriaceae bacterium | reverse complement strand
GTATGTTCGCGTATGTTGCAGAGGCAGCGCGGCCGAAGCCCGCGCTTCGGATCTGGCTGGATATAGGGGCGGCCGAGGGTTTGCGCCATGTCCGGGATACGGAGTTGCTTGGACGGCGGCTGGTGGGGCTGGGCTGGCGTGCGGGGAAAGATCTCGCGGTGACGGTGGTCGAGGGCGGCGTGCACACCGAGGATGCGTGGGCGGACCGACTGGACCGGGTGCTTGCGTTTCTGTTTCCGCCTTTGGTTTAGGGGTTCGGCGGCGGGCGATCGGTTTGTGGAGTTGAACAGCAGATTCTCCGCCTGCGGCGCAGGATGATAACGGGGGTTGCAGGGGCGAGCGGCCTGGGGTGATTGCGGTTTGACTCGCTTTCGCCCATACTTGTAGGGTTGGAGTTTGGTTCGCCTCTGCTGCGGTCTAGTCTTGTTTGTC
>CAXUEE010000175.1:3741-7658 GCA_964249905.1 uncultured Acidobacteriaceae bacterium | reverse complement strand
TTCAGTGATTCTGCATCGGCTTCGGCCGGAGGAACGGAACAGCCGCAAACATTCTTTTTCGGAGTGAGGTTTGCCCGTGTTGATGATTCGTTTGGCGCGCGTAGGCGCACGCAAGCAGCCGCACTATCGCGTCGTTGTGATTGAGAAGGACCGTGCCCGCAACGGGCGTTCGGTTGAGGTTGTGGGGACGTACAACCCACGTACCACGCCTGCCACTGTGATTCTGAAGCGCGAGCGGATCGATTACTGGACCGGCAACGGGGCGCAGTTGTCGGATCGCGTCGGCAAGCTTCTGGCGAGTTCGCCAGCTGCGGGCTCTGCGGGAAGCGAAGCTGCTGCTGCGGCCTGAAGTAACCTTTCCGTGAGTCGTCCGGTTACCCTTCCTGGTATCTAAAGATAGGATTCCAGGCATCTTCCCCGTCAATAGCAAGGTCCCTGGTCTGACATAGACTTGAGTCGGACCGGTGCGAAGGCGAAGGATACTGCCTCAAGAGAAAAGCCATGGCATCGATTCGCTGCAGCGTTTAGCACCATCTCGTACGGTCTCCTGCCTTTCCATCGCGGAACCTTCACTTTCCGACGAAAGGTGGGATGGAAGCTGAGCGTATGAGTTGAATAACTCTCCCAGGGGTAGGCACGATGGCGAATGCAGCAGGGCGGGACATGCTGGCTCAATCGATGGTTGAGCTGATTACAACGATGGCCAGGGCTTTGGTGGAGTTGCCGGACGAAGTTACGGTGCGAGCTGACCCGGAGGGGGATGGAACGTTGCTGCTGCTCAGTGTGGCTCCCGTGGATCTCGGCAAGGTGATTGGCAAGCAAGGCCGTACGGCGCGTTCGATGAGGACGATTCTGGGGGCGGCGAGCATGAAGGCGCAGCACCGGTTCCTGCTGGATATTCAGCGTGCGGAGGAGCCGCAGCTTGTCCTCTAACTGAGCGGTACGGGCCGGATGCGTATGCTTGGAAGCGTGGATCCTTCTGTGCGCGAACCGAGTTCCTGGACAACGCTTGCGGCGTTGCTACGGCCGCAGGGACGCAAAGGCGAAGTCCTGGCGGAGTTGCTGACGGATTTTCCGGAGCGGTTCAGCGGCGAAGCTCGCATGTTTCTGGCCGCACCCGGGTTCGCCGGCCGGGAGGAAGAAGCGCGGACCATGACCGTCGTCGGCCACTGGCTGCCTGTGGGGCGTAATCAGGGACGCATCGTGCTCCGTTTTGCCGGAGTGGAGACGATCTCGGCGGCGGAGGAGCTGGCCGGGCTTGAGGTGATCGTACCGGAGTCTGAGCGCGTGGAGCTTGAGGACGATGCGGAGTACATCAGCGACCTGGTCGGCTGCTCGGTTTTTGACGGGGACGAGCGCATCGGTGAGGTGACCGGCGTGGAGTTCGCGATGACTCCGGATGGTGCGCGGCGGCTGCCGGAGGCTGCGCCTCTGCTGACGGTAGAGACGGCGGAGGGCGAGCAAGTGCTGATTCCGTATGTGAAGACGTTTCTTATTGAGTTGGACCGGGAACACAAGCGGATGCAGATGAGTTTGCCGAAAGGGCTGGTGGAGCTGAACCGGGCAGGTGCGAAAGGGACGGCGCGGGATGAGCCGGCGTGATGCGTTTTGCGCTGGTAACGATCTTTCCCGAGTTCTTCACGAGCATTGTGGGGCATGGCGTGCTGCGACGGGCGATTGAGACGGGTCTGGTGGAGGTGCGGACAGAGGACCTGCGAGCCTTTACGCACGATCGTCACCGCACCGTGGATGACCGTCCGTTTGGCGGCGGAGAGGGCATGGTGCTGAAGCCCGAACCGATCTTCGCGTGCCTGGAGACGCTGGGGCTGGCCCCTTTGGCGGAGCGGCGGGCGGCACGGGAGTCAGTGGTACTGCTGTCGGCACAGGGCAGGCGGTTCACGCAGACGGTGGCGGCGGAGTTGGCGAAGCTCGACCGGGTGGTGCTCGTGTGCGGACGGTATGAGGGCGTGGATGAACGGGTGAACGAGCTGTTGTGCGACCGCGAGCTTTCGGTGGGGGACTACGTGCTTTCGGGCGGCGAGCTGGCGGCGGCGGTGATCGTCGATACGGTGGTGCGGCTGTTGCCGGGAGTTCTGGGTAACCCGGATTCGGCACGCTTTGAGAGCTTCGGCGCGGAGGATCCGGGCGATGCGCATGCTCGGGGCGCGGTGCCTCCAGCAACGCATGGGGCAGGCGGCCTGCTGGACTACCCGCACTATACGCGTCCGGCGAACTTTGCCGGGCATGCGATTCCGGAGGCGCTCAGGAGTGGCGATCATGCGGTCATCCGGCGCTGGCGGCGGCAGCAGTCGCTGGCCAAGACGTGGCGGAACCGGCCCGATCTGCTGGCGGGAGCGACGCTTACGGCAGAGGATCGGCAGTTCCTTGAGGCGCTCCAGGCGAAGACGAAGTAGCAGCTCAGGCGGCTTTTCGTTGTATACTGAAGACTCGATTTCTGAACAAGAAAGCAGTTATGTCCATTCATCCGATTATGCAGAAGCTGGCCGCGAAGCACGCGCGGACCGATCTCCCCGCGTTTGCTCCCGGCGATACGATTCGGGTCCAGGTGAAGATCAAGGAAGGCGAAAAGGAGCGGTTGCAGGCGTTCGAGGGCATGGTGATCGCTTGCCGCCGCGGCGCACAGGGCACGTTCACCGTACGCAAACTGAGCTTCGGCCAAGGCGTCGAGCGCAGCTTCCCGTTCAACTCCAAGGTGGTCGACAAGGTGGAGAAGGTTCGCTCGTACCAGGTGCGGCGCTCGAAGCTGTTTTACCTGCGCGGCCTGCGCGGCAAGGCGGCTCGTCTGCGCGAGGTGGAGCGCGTGGTGGCAAAGCAGGCGGCTGCCGCAAAATAGATTCGTCCCCTGTCTTCCACAAGCGCCACGGCCTTCGGGTCGTGGCTTTGTTTTGTCGCTTATGGCCGCTGTAAACTGAAGCGTAATGGGTGTGCTGTTTCGTTTTCCAAACCCGAACAAGCTGCCGTCGGCCGTGCTGAAGCAGCAGTGTCTACGACTGGTGGTGTGCAGCGACGCTCCGGAGCAGGCTTTGCGGCATCGCGGGGCAACGGTGATTGCCGGAGTGGATGAGGTCGGGCGCGGGGCGCTGTTTGGGCCGGTGGTGGCGGCCGCGGTCGTGCTGCCTACGCGGCTGACGAGCCTGGGCAGGGCGGGCTTGACGGACTCGAAGCAGCTGACACGCGAGCAGCGGGAGCGGCTGGACCGACGTATTCGGAAGATGGCGGTCTCGGTCAGCGTCGCGGCGGTGGATGCGGAGATGATCGACCGGATCAATATCTATCAGGCGACGCGGCTGGCGATGCTGTCGGCGATCCAGGGACTGAGTGTCGAGCCGGATCATCTCTTGATCGATGCGATGCGGGTGGATCATCCTTGTCCGCAGCAGAAGCTGTTCTATGGGGATTCGCTTAGTTTTTCAATCGCGGCAGCGTCGGTGGTAGCGAAGGTGCATCGGGACGCGATGATGCGAGAGCTGGACGCGCTGCATCCGCAATACGGATTGGCTTCGCACAAGGGGTATGCTACGCCGGAGCACCGGCGGGCGCTGCGGGAGCACGGGCCTACGCCGCTGCACAGGCGGACCTTTGCGCCGGTACGGGCGGCGGACCCGGATGCGGCGCTCGAGGCAGAGCTGGAGGCGGGCGCGCTGCTCTTCGACGACGGGGATCTGGATTGCGAGCTGGATGAGGGGAGTTCGGCTTGGGCTTAAGGCTGTTGCTGGTGGTAGCGCATCCGGACGATGAATGCTTCGGCTTCGGCGGAGCGCTGGCCCTGGCGGCGGAACGCGGCGTGGAGACGCATGTCATCTGCCTGACGGACGGGCAGGCGGCGACGCACCGGGGCGACGCGTCGTCCGGCGAGGACTTGGGGCGGATGCGGCGGAAGGAGTTTGCGGACTCGT
>CAXUEE010000175.1:314-3731 GCA_964249905.1 uncultured Acidobacteriaceae bacterium | reverse complement strand
GGATGGTGGAGAAGATGCGTGCGTACAAGCCGCATGTGGTGCTGACGTTTGGGGCGGATGGCGGCTTGAACACGCATCCGGACCACACGATGACGTCTTTGCTGACGACCGCGGCGTTTCACTGGGCGGCTTCAGCAAAGCGCTTTCCGGAGCTTGGCCCGGTGCACGCGGGGGAGCGGCTATACCTCCTGAGTACGAGCTTTTTTATGGAAGGCCGGCCGGCGCCTCTGCCGGCGCCCTGGACGCTGGCGCTCGATATCCGGAAGGTGCAGGCGCGCAAGCACGAGGCATTTACGCGGCACACCTCACAGCGTCCGCTGATGGAGAGTACGAAGACCATGTTCGAGGAGTTTGGGCAGATGGAGTACTATACGCTGACGGCGGTGCGAGAGCCGGGGGCGGTGGTGCTGGGAACGGACCTGTTTGCCGGGCTAGCGGTGGAATAGCCTACTGCAACACGGCCGGGTCCCAGTGGTCCTTGCCGGCCAAAACCTCGCGGGGCGTGTAGCGGCCAGCTTCGCGGGACGTGAGGGTGAGGCTGGTCGTTGGAGCGCCGGGACCGGTCGGCTGGTAGAGGCGCAGGTAGGCGGTTTCAAGCCGGTGCGTCGCGCCGGGATCCCACTCACGCCAAGCGACCGAGGCGATCTGCGGACCGAGTTGCGGGTTGAGAAAGATCACCTGGGCCAGATCGCGCAGCGGTCGTCCGAGCTGGACATTGCTAACGCCGGGGTCGGCGGTCATGCGGCAGTTGCGGAAGACGAAGAGGCTTTGCTGCTGGTTATCGTGCTTCGCTTGCGCGGCGATAAAGCCGTCCGGAGCGTGCGGGGTGGAGTGGATCTCGCAGCTGTCGAAGTAGGCGGTTCCGTCGCCGCTAATGAAGCCGACGTTTCCGCCGATGAAGCACTGGGAGAAGTAACTGCGGGTCTGCTCGCAGGCTGCGCCGCTGAACTGCGGACAGTTCTTCGCGGAAACACGGAGGGTGCCTTGATTGCCGAGCAGGCGGATGTTGCGAAGGAAGTTGCGGTCCCCGCTCAGCACCAGCGCGGGCGCAAAGGAGCCGTGATCTTCCTGGCGGTGCGTCCTGTTGAAGTCATTTTGAAAGGTGATGTTTTCGGCAGTGAAGTCGTCGCCATGGACCTGAACGGTGGCGCTGCTGCCCTGGTCGGGACCTTTGGTTCCATGGCTCAGATCGAAGACGATGACGGTTTTGCGAGGGTCGGGGTTGGCGCTCCTGAGGGTGACATGGGACGGGCGCACCACGACTCGCTCGCGATAGATGCCTGGGGCGACGAGGACTAGACCTCCGGTGGCGGGTACGTGATTCAGGGCGGTTTGCACCGAATAGTAGTCGCCGGTGCCATCAGCGGCGACATAGAAGGTGCTGTCGGCAGGGGGGATGATCTCAGCGGAGATGGGCGAAACCGTGTTAATTGGGAACGGAACGAAAGCGTTGGAGCAGGAGTACGGGAGACCTCCCGTTGCGGAGCTGGTGACGTGCATGTCCTCACCGGTGGGATCAAGATTGCTGTGTTTCACGACGAGGATAGCGTGGCGAGCGGTGATATCGGAGGACTTGACGTTGTCGATGACGACATTGTCGAAGGAAGCCTTCAGGCGATGACCGGCGTCGAGCCCGGCAAAGGTGAGGCCGCCGGGCGAGAGGCTGTGCACGTTGTGCAGGAGGATGTCGCGGTAGACGGGGATCTTGGTGCCGTCAAAGGTGGTGTAGAAGGGGTTAAGCACGATCGGGTTGCCGACGGCGCGCATACAGACGTTCTCGAAGCGCACGTCGTTGACGAGGCCGCCGCGGCTGCGATCGCTCTTGATGCGGAGGCCGTTGTCGGCGCCGTCGATGGAGAGGGTGTCGACCCGGATGGCGCTGATGCCTCCCGAGATTTGGCTGCCGATACCGAAGCCGTGGCCGTTATAAAAATGGACGTTGCGCACGGTGAGATGGGTGACGGGTCCGGCGGGGGTGGATTTGGGCGAGATGTTGTCGTCCCCCGAGCGGATGTAGGAGTTGATGATGGAGAGATTGGTGGAGCCGGACTGGGGGTCGATGCCGTCGGTGTTGCGCGCCCACTGCGGAGTGTCGATGCGAACGCCCCAGGCGGTAAAGCCGTCGGTAGCTTCGGTGGTGACGTGGCAATTAGGCGAGTTGCGCAGAGTGATGTTGTAGAGGGTGAAATCGTTGGAGCGGCGGACGACCAGGAGGCGCGAAACGGCCTGATTGGCGTCCTCCACCTTGGCGCGGTGGGCGAGTTCCCACCAGGTTTCAGTGCCGCCGAGGAGCTTGGCGCCGCCTCGGGCGTCGACGACGCCTTCCCCCATGAGGCCGGAGTGCGGGGCGTCTTCGGCGAGCAGGAGAGGCAGGCAGCCCGGGCCGCGAGGGCCGACTATCCCGCAGCTTCCGGGCTGGACGTCGTAGTTGCGGGGATCGCGCGAGCCCCAGAGCGCGGCGGAGGCGTCGACGACGAGGGTGACTCCGGCGCGCAGACGCAGCGGACTGATAAGGAAGACGTTGCGGCCGTTTTTGCTCGAGTGGAGGATGACGGCCTGCCCTGCGGGACAAGCGTCCATGGCGGCCACGATGCGGTCGTTGTCCCGGTAGTGGCGTTCGATGGGCTCTTCGGCCAAAGCGCCGTTATGCGGCGCGAGCTGGGCGTAGAGGATCTTGCAGGGAACAGGGTAGTGCGGTTCGGTGACGTTGCGCGTGTCCTGGGCGCGGACGGAAGACGTGCCGAGAAGGGCGGCGAAGAGCAGCGCTAGGAGGCGGAGAAACATGTTGAGGAGAGTGTAGCTGAGCGGTTCGTCGAAGGCGTTGACGCGAACGGGTGATAGTCTGCAAGGCGCATGCAATCGACGATAACGCCTCCCTTTGATCTCCTCGCGGCTGCGCGGGCGGAGATGGTTCACGATGGCTTTGTGCTGGGTGATGCGCCGGGCGGCACGGAGCAGGTGGCGTCGATCCGGAGGAGCCTTGCGGAGAGTGACGGCGAGGGGAAGGATCTCTCTTCCCTGCTCTGGTCGTCGATCGATAACGATACGTCGCGGGATCTGGACCAGGTCGAGTTTGCGGAGCGAGCGGCGGACGGCGTCGGCATCCGGGTTCTGGTGGCCATTGCGGATGTGGCCGCGGCGGTCGGAAAGGACACGCCGCTGGATCGGGCGGCGGCGGCGCAGACGCAAACCGTATATACGGCGGTGCATAACTTCCTGATGCTGCCGGCCGAGCTTTCGACCGACCTGACGAGCCTCAATGAAGGGGACGTGCGGCGGGCGATTGTGTGCGAGTTTACGGTGGACGGCACGGGGCTGCCGACGGCGACGGCGATCTATGCGGCGCAGGTAAAGAACGGGGCTCAGCTGGCGTACTCGACCGTGGGACCGTGGCTGGAGGGCAAAACGGCCGCGAAC
>CAXUEE010000175.1:0-304 GCA_964249905.1 uncultured Acidobacteriaceae bacterium | reverse complement strand
GCCCTGGCGGCGCAGCTGCGGCTGCAGGACGAGGCGGCGGAGCGGCTGCACCGGCAGCGGCTGGCCATGGGTGCGCTGGACTTCAAGCGGGTGGAGGCGGATCCGGTCGTGGTCGACGGCAAGGTGCAGTCGATCGAGGCAGTGACGGGAAACAGGGCGACAGACCTGATTGCGGACTTCATGATTGCGGCCAACGAGACCATGGCGGTGACTCTGCGGAGGTCCGGGCGCAGCTGTCTGCGCCGTGTGGTGCGTTCGCCGGAGCGCTGATCCTGCCAGGTCTTCCCGCCGTCGTGGATGCGGG
>CAXUEE010000174.1:0-8299 GCA_964249905.1 uncultured Acidobacteriaceae bacterium | reverse complement strand
CGTTGAGCGCGTAAAGACAGACGGCGACGGCCTGACCGAGATTCATGGAGAGGTGCCGGCCGCCGGCGACGGAGTTCATGGGGATAGTGAGAAGTGCATGACAGTGGCTGAGCTCCTCGTTCGAGAGACCGGTCTTTTCAGAGCCGAAGAGGAGAGCAACTTTTGCGTGCGGGTCGGAGGAGAGCGTGATGTGGATGAGCGAAGCGGCGTCAGCCAGCACGTGGAGGGGGTGCTCCAGGACGCGGTCACCGACGGCGGTGGTGCCGAGGACGAGGGTGCAGTCCGCGACGGCTGCAGCGAGGGATGGAGGCTCGGAGGCGGCGAGCAGCACGGAAGAGGCATCGACGGCCGACTGTGCAGCGGCGAAGGGAACCGGAAAGTCGTTGACGATGCGAAGGTGGGCGTAGCCGAAATCGTGCATGGCGCGGGCTACAGCGCCGATGTTGCCCGGGTTGCGCGCGCGGACGAGCACAACCACCAGGCGGTGCTGGAAGACGGGATCGCCAGGGGAATCCATGTCCCGATTTTAGTGCTCGAAGAAGCGATGCGGCCGAGGACTTGTCCCCGGCCGCGGTAGATGCGATCCCTTCGCTTACCGCTTGGGCCGATCATTGTGCTCGACACGCTGAGCCTGACGCTGCTCCCCTTGCGGGGCGCGGTTGTTTCGTGCGGCAGCGGCTGCATCGTTGTTGGCGTTGTGCTTGTCGTTGTTGATGGACTGGCTGACGTTGTTCTGGCGCTGGTTGATCTGCTGACGTTGCTGCTGGGTCAGCGCTCCACCATTTGCCTGGCGATCCGTTTGAGCCTGGCGCTGGATGCTGGAGTCGCGGTTTTCGAGGTTACGGGTCTCGCCGGGCGTCAGCTGTCCAGAGCGAACGCCCTGGTTGATGCGCTGCTGCTGGTCGCCTTGGCGAGCGTTCACCTCGTTTGCGTGCCCGAAGCCATCGCGTCCGGCGTTGGACCCCTGGATGCCAGGGCGCTGCTGGGCGGCCATAGCCGGGTGGCCGCCGTTGGCCGAAGCGAAGTTTGCCCGGTTCGTCGAGGCATTCTGGAAGTGGCTCTGCTGCGCGGCGGTGGGAGGGATGTGGTTCTCGTGCTCGAAGGCAGCCTGCTGCGGGGTGGGCCGGGCCTGGATGCCGCCGGGACCGCCGTTGAAGCTGGTGTGGCTGTTGTTGTAGTTGTTGACGACGGTCTTGTCGACATAGGTGTTATGAATGACGGTGGTATTCACGTTGTTGACGGCGCTGTTGTAGGCGAAGTGGCCCCCATCCCAGCGTCCTCCGACGAAGCCGACGCCTCCGAAGCCGAAGCCATAGTTGACTCCGCCATAGAAGCCGACATGCGGCCCCCAGTAGCCGGCGTGGAAGCCATAGACGCCTCCGGCAAAGCCCCAATATGGCGGAGTCCAGAGAACACCAACCGTGGGTGGCTGCACCCAGACGCCGGGCACCCAGTAGTAGCCGCCATTCGCGTATCCCCAATAGCCTGGGTTCCAGAGATAGCCGTCTCCAGGGCAGATAGGCTGTGCGTAGACGGGCAGTGGGGGCGGCGCGATGCCGACAGAGATGCCGATGGTAACGGCGGCGTGAGAGGCGACAGGTGCGGCGACCAGGAAGGCCGAAGCGATACCGACGGCCAGCTTGCGTATCAGGCTTGCGTACATCATAAAATCCTCTTTCGTCTGGCTGCTTGCCAGTCAGGCGTAGAATCCGCCGTGCCCCTCTACAGACCCAAAGGATGTCAGGAAGTTTCTGAAAAGAGCATCCCCCAAAGGGTGAAGAGCAGGTTAGGGCTGGGGCGTAAAATCACGCAGCTCGTCGACTGTCTTTTGATCCAACTGGACGAGCAGTGCGACGACGAGATCGACCATCCCGTCGAAGTCGCCCCGGTTCATGATGCCGTTGTGAGCGTGCGTGTAGCGGACGGGCACGACGAGGTTGATAGTGGGGGTTCCACCATTGAGCGTCTGCATCTCGGCGGAGTCGTCGCCGTAGCCCTGAACGAGGTCGGCCTGCAGAGGAATGTTTTTGGCGGCGGCGGTCTTGCGGACAAGAGCGACGAGCTTGCGGTTGGCGAGGGCGCTGGAGTCGTAGAGAAACATGCCGGGTCCCGCGCCGAGGTGGGCCTGGGTTTCGTCGGGGCGGGAGCCTGGCGTGTCGCCGGCGATGCCGCCCTCGATAGCGATACCGATCTCGGGCTTCACCATCTGGGTGGCGGCACGTGCTCCGCGCAGGCCGACCTCTTCCTGCGTGGTGGCGACGAAGATGAGCGTGTTGGGGTGTGGCAGGGTCATGGTGCGGCGCATGGCTTCCAGCAGGACGGCGCAGCCGACGCGATCGTCCCAGCCTTTGGCGAGGTAGTTCCTGGTGCCGTTCAGGACGGTGAAGGGTGAGTCGGGGACGACGGGATCGCCCGGCGCGAGACCCAGGGCTGTGACTTCGGCGGCGTTCTTCGCGCCGACATCGAGGTAGAGGCTGTCGCGCGGGAAGACGGTGGTGCGCTCGGCGGGCGAGGTGATATGAACGTCGCGGATACCAGTGACGGCATGGACAGGACCTTTGCTGCCGAGGATTGTCCAGCGCTGATCGACGAGGGCCTGGTCGAGCCAGCCGCCGAGCATTTGCATGCTCAGAAAACCAGTGGGTGTGACGCGCCGGACCATGCCGCCGAGCTCGTCCATATGGGCATCGATCATAATGCGCGGGCCCGGCTGGCCGCTTCGAGGGCTTTGCTCTGCGATCACCGAGCCGAGCCCGTCGTAGTGAATGGGCGCGGTGGTGTACGGCCTCATCTCCGGAACTATGATGGCGCGGACAGGCTCCTCAAAGCCGGGCGGTCCGGGAGCATCTGCGAGGCGCTGGAGGAGGAGTTCGGTGCGGTCGGGGGATTGCTGAGCGAAGACGGCGGTGCGAAGAAGAAGAATCAAGAACAGGGCGGGAAACAAGCGGGAAAGTCGCCGGCAGAGGAGCATAGGCGCAGCATAGCACTTGACGTATTTTGTCCTATATCGGCAGGGCGAAGCATTCCATCCTGCAACGTAAGTGGAAGTGCATCCGCGTCCGTCTGCCCTTAGAGTGACTCCAGATGCGCGGCCATCGACAGGGCGGTATAGCGCGCAAGAAAGACAGAGGCGACGATTGACCACGCTTACCGAACCGAGCACACTGCGAACTGCCAACGATGTCTCCCCGGAGTGGTCTCTGGCCAGCCGCGACGTCCTTACCGGAATTGCCAACCGGTTGTTCTTCGATCAGCACTTGGGGGAGCGGCTCGGGGAACTCGCCTCCGGGCAGATTCAGCGAGTGACGGTTCTGTTTCTGGATCTCGATCGCTTCAAGGCAGTGAACGACACGCTCGGTCATCCGGTAGGCGACGCGCTGCTGTGCAAGGTGACGGAACGGCTGCAGAGCCTGGTGCCGGAGAATGGTGCTTTGGCGCGGCTGGGCGGCGATGAGTTCGCCATTGTGCTCGCGGACCTGGAACGGGCCGAGACGGCTGCGCTAGCGACAAAGATGATCGATCTCGTTCAGCGTGCCTATCTCATTGAGGGACATGTGGTCCACATCGGCGTCAGCATCGGGATTGCGAACGCGCCTGATGACGCCGAAGGACGGCCGCAACTGCTCAAGTACGCTGACCTTGCGCTTTACCATTCCAAGGCGTCCGGAAGATGTACGTTCAACTTCTTCACTCCCGACCTGGCGGAGCGAGCGCAGGAGCGGCGGCAGATCGAGCTGGGATTACGACGGGCTCTCGTATTGCGGCAGTTCGAGATTCATTACCAGCCGCAGATCGATGTGGAGAGCGGCAGCATTCTGGTCATGGAAGGGCTGCTCTATTGGCGGCATCCGGAGCGCGGATTGATCGCCGCAAAGGACTTTCTTCCGATCGCCGAAGAGATTGGGTTCTCGCTTGCGATCGGGGAGTGGATGTTGAAGACGGCCTGCAAGGAGGCCGCACGCTGGCCGGGCGAGGTCAAGGTGGCGCTGAACATCTCCGCGATGGATTTTGAGGCGGCGAAGTTCCCGGTCGCGGTAGGGGCGGCTCTGAAAGCCGCTGGACTGCCGGGCAATCGGCTGGAGATCGAAGTGACCGAGGACATTCTGATGCGCGATGGAGCGCAGGTCAAGGAGAGCCTCGAGCAGCTGCGACGGCTCGACGTGAGCGTCGCCATGGACAGCTTCGGCACTGGTTTTGCTTCCTTGAGCCAGTTGGTGAACTTCCCTTTCAGCACAATCAAGATCGACCCGTTGTTGAGCGGACCACAAGTGGAGGATGCCAAGAGCCGCGCGATTGTTCAGGCCATTTCAGCTTTGGGACGAACGCTCGGGATTACGACGCTGGTCGAGGGCGTCGCCAATTCTACGGACCTGGCCGCGGTGCGAGCCGATGGATGTCAGACACTGCAAGGCTTTTATTGCGGAAAAACGTTTACGGTCTCCGATCTTCCGCTACTTTTCTCGAGCCCCGCTTAGGGAGGATTTCGCCCGTTACGGACGGCGTTCCGCAGTCCGTTTGCCACATGCTCTTCCTGAGAGTGTCCGCGCCTTTTGCGGGCACAATGTTCAACGCCGGATAAGCCAAATCGGAGGAAATATGACCAGCATCCAGAAAGTTGTTTATTGCAGCCGCAACCTGATCGAGGGCGACGCGGCTACTCGCGACGCAGAAATCCGCCAGATCCTGGAGACAGCACGGAGAAACAACAGCCAGGCCAAGGTGACCGGGGCTCTCCTGTTCAGTGCAGACCATTTTGCGCAGGTTCTGGAAGGACCACAGGAAGCAGTCGAAGCCATTTTCGAGCGCATCCAGCATGACGCCCGGCATGGAGAAGTGACGGTTCTGGAAAGCCTGACGAGCGAGCAGCGGGACTTTTCTGAATGGTCGATGGCGTATATCTCCCCGGAGGAGTGCGCGATGACGCCTGAGGTGGACTCGAAGCTGCAGGATGCGATGCATAAGAATTCGGCGGCGGGGCAGGAGGTTCTGGACCTCTTGAAGTCTTTGGTGCTGCAGGAGGTCTAGCGATTTCGACTCTGCTCGCGCGTGCACGATAATGGGTTCTGCACGCTGCGAGACCATGGCGGACAACTTTGCACAATCCGTGAAGGACCAGGCTGACATCGTCAAGATCATTGGCGAGTACGTGAAGCTGCGCAAGACGGGGGCGCAGAACTACACCGGCCTGTGTCCGTTTCACAAGGAGAAGACCGGGTCGTTTTCGGTCAATGCGGCGCGACGATTCTTCTTTTGCTTCGGCTGCCAGGCCACCGGCGATGTTTTCACCTTTGTGATGAAGATGGACGTGGTGACGTTTCCGGAGGCGCTGCGCGCAGTTGCGGTGAAGGCAGGAGTGCCGCTTCCGAAGCGCGAGTTTCATTCCGCGGAGGAGGCACAGGAAGCGGGGCTGCGGCGGCAGCTGATGGACCTCCACGAGGCGGCAACGCAGTATTGCGAGGCGCAGTTGAAGGCTCCGGCGGCGGCGCGGGCGCGAGAGTATCTGACCGGGCGGGGTGTTTCGGCGCAGACGATGACGGCGTTTCGGATCGGCTACGCTCCGGATGACTTCAACGACATGCGCGACCGCCTGAAGAGCCACTTCAGCGACGAGGCGATGCGGGCGAGTGGGTTGTTTAGCTCGAGCGAGAAGGATGAGGAGAACCAGCCGACGGGACCGCTCTATGCGAGGTTTCGCAAGCGGATTACGTTTCCGATCGCGAATGAGCAAGGCAAGACGATTGCGTTTACTGCGCGGGCGCTCGATGCGGTCGATGACAAGGGCCGGCCTGTGGCGAAGTATCTGAACTCGCCCGAGACGGCGCTCTATACCAAAGGCCAGGTGCTCTTCAATCTGGACAAGGCGAAAACCGACATGCGCGCGCTCGACTTTGCGCTGCTGGTGGAAGGGCAGATGGATTGCATCTCCGTGTACATGGCGGGGGTGAAGAATGTCCTGGCCACCTCCGGCACGGCTTTCACCGAGATGCAGATGCGTCTGTTGAGCCGATTCACGAAGCGGGTGGTGGTCAACTTCGATCCGGACCAGGCGGGGTCAGCGGCGGCGGAGAAGTCGATTGCGCTGCTCACCGAGGAGGGATTCGAGGTGAAGGTCATCGCGCTCGACGGCGGACTGGATCCGGATCGCTTTGTGCGGGAGCAGGGGATCCAGGCGTACATGGCGGCGCTGCGGACGGCGAAGCGGCACTCGGATTACCTGATTGATCGGGCGCGGCAGACGTTTCCGGTGCGGACTCCGGACGGGAAAGTGAAGGCGCTGAACTTCCTGCTGCCGCACATGCGCCGGATGCCGAACCGCATCCATCGGGACGAGTTTGCGGCGGACGCGGCGCAGAAGCTGGGGATCGACTCGGCGGTGATGCGGCAAGAGTTGAAGGAAGCGGCGGCGCAGCGTCTGGGCAGTGTGCGGCAGCAGAAGATAGGTCCCGCGACGGAGATCGAGCGGGTGCTGCTGCGAGCATTGGTGCTTCCTGAGGCGGATGCGGCACGGCAGCGGGCGGCGGAGGAACTGTGCGCGCATCCGGAGTGGTACGAGGGGATGAACGCGGCTTCCTTGCTGGAGTCGCTGGCGCATGGGCCGGCTCCGGAGAATCCGCTGGACGCGGCGGCGGACGATGAAATGCGAATGCTGCTGGCGGAGGTCCTGGCGTCGCAGGTGGAGGTTCCGGAGGCGGGAAGCCGGTCGACTCCGCAGACGATGCTGGAGCAGGTGGAGGGTGCGCTGTTGACGATGTCGCGGCGATCCTTGGAGCGGCGGCAGCGGGAGCTGCGCAGCTCAATCGCGGAGGCCGAGCGGCGCGGGGACCAGACGATGGTGGACACGCTGACTCGGGAGAAGATGAAGGCAGACCGAGCGCTGCGGGAGCGTTGAGGCCGAGTACACGAAGGTCGCATTGTTAGACTTAACTGCCATGGTCCTTTCCTTGCCGGATGCCGCGTTTTGAGTATCGATGCTGGAACCAAGCGGCGACTGATCCTGGGGCTGATTTCGCAGTGGATCTCGAAGCTGGCGAACACGATTATCCAGCTGGCCCAGGTGCCGGTCTTCTTCCACTTCTGGTCGGAGGCGGTGTACGGCAATTGGCTTCTGCTGAACGCGATCCCGACGTATCTGAGCTTTTCGAATATTGGCTTCGGGTCCGTTGCCGGCAATGAGATGACGATGGCGGAGGCTCGCGACGACCGCGAGATGACGCTGCGTGTGTTTCAGTCGTGCTGGTGGCTGATCGTGCTTGTGCTCTCGGCGACGGCGCTGCTGGCCTTCGCGCTGGTGCTGGTTGTGCCGGTTGGGACGCTCTTGAATGTGCATGCGATCGGCGAGCGGGATTGCAAGTGGATTGTGGCATGGCTGGGGATAGCGGTGCTGGTGGGACAGCTGGAGCAGCTGCTGCAGTCGGCGTACCGATGCGTGGGGCGGTATCCGTACGGGTCGTTTGTGAAGAGCTGCCTGACGCTGGCAGCGTTTGTGGCGATGCTGGTTCCGGTGGTGCTTGGCTATGGGCCGCGCACGGCGGCGATGGTGTTTGCCGTGGCGAACATTGCGGGGACGGTGCTGCTGATCGGGCTGGTGAAGCACGATATTCCGTGGATTCAGTTTGGCTGGACGCATGCCCGCTTCGGCGAGATTCGCCGCCTTACGCCGGCTGCGTTTGCGTTTATGGGCTTCCCGATGGGGAATGCGATCAACCTGCAGGGGACGCTGCAGGCGGTGGGGTATGCGCTTGGGCCGGTGGCGGTGGCGGTGTTCGGGACGGCGCGGACGGTCTCGCGTGTTGCCCTGCAGATGGTGCAGATGATCAACTCGACGTTTGAGCCCGAGGTGTCGAAGTCGTTCGCGCAGCGCGAGATTCCGCTGCTGCGGACGCTGCACCGGAGGGCGTGCCAGATGGCGCTGATCCTGGCGGCCATCATCGTTGCGGCGATGATCCTGGGCGGGCCGTTTTTTCTGAGCCACTGGACGCAGGGGAAGGTTCCACCGAGCCGGGAGCTGCTGTCGATCCTGCTGACGGTGGTGATCTTCTATGCGTTGTGGTCGACGAGCTCGACGATCATGACGGCGACCAACCAGCACAAGCGCCTGGCGGCGGTGTACCTGGGAGCGACCGCGGTGACGGTTGCGGTGACGTTCTTTGCGGCGCGGCGGTTCGGGCTGTATGGCGCGGCGGCTTCGCTGCTGTTGTCGGAGTTGCTGATGAATCTGTATGTGCTGCCGGCGACGCTCCGGATTGCTCATGATACGTTTTCAGCATTTGCGCGGAGTTTGCTGGATGTGCCTCCGGTG
>CAXUEE010000173.1:6733-8325 GCA_964249905.1 uncultured Acidobacteriaceae bacterium | reverse complement strand
GATCCATGTGGCGCATACGCCCGACGAGCGGATCAGCAAGCAGGAGCTGCTGCAGGCAGTGGACCTTTACGCTCAGCTGGCGCGGGACCTGGTCGCATGACAGTGCGGAAAGGCGTCGGAGAAGCAGTGGCGGTGGCGTTTCTGCTGTGGGTGGCCGGGGTGACGGCCAGCTACGAGACGGTGCCGACGCACACGACGGATGCGACGCATTTCGACACGCTGCTGGTGCTGGGGTCGCCGTCGGACCCGGATGGAAAGCCGTCGCCGGAGCAGCGCGAACGGGTGATGGAGGCGGTGCGGGAGTTCCAGGCCGAGCGCGCGGGGCACATTATTGTCAGCGGGGCGGCGGTGCACAATGAGTGGTGCGAGGCTGAAAGCATGGCGCGGCTCGCGGAGGCGGCAGGGGTGCCGGCGGAGGACGTGATTGTCGAGCCGAAGGCGCAGAACACGATCCAGAATGTCTTCTACGCGCACCGGATTATGGACCAGCACGGATGGAAGACGGCAGAGGTGATAAGCTCCCCGAGCCATCTGCCGCGGGCCTCGCTGATCCTCGAGCGTTACAGGTTCGGATGGCGAACGCAGGCGGCACATTGGCCCCCGGAGTACAGCGCGCAGCGGATTGCGCCGTACTACCTGTATGAGGCGATGGGGACGACGGTGTTGCGCTGGTTTGGCTTTGGAGAGAATGCCTTTCTGCCGAAGAAGCCTTGAGCTAGCTTGAAGGCCCGGAGTCTGATGTTGAGCTGTTTTGGAGGCCATAACGGAGGCGCCTTCCTCTTCAGGAAGCTTCGCATCACCCGGGCCAGATTGGGGCGGGGAAGCCGGGGTTGTCCGTGGGAAGCGTGGCGGTTTGGTCTGGGTTCTCGGGGTTGTAGCGGACGGTCACTTCAGTGTCTTCCGGGAGTTCACGCAGGAGGCGATGACCCTCGGAGTCAGAAAGTGGCGTCGTGCGCAGATGGCCGCCGAAGTAGGAACCGGAGAGGGTGAAGAAGAAGGCCGACTCGACCTGCGACTCCTGGAAGGCGGTGCCCTCTTCGGCGAGCGGGTCCTTGGGGACGACGGTGGACTTTAGCAGTCTGGCAGGAATGGCAGGCCAGGAGACAGCGGCGCTAAGCAGAGCGTTGCGCTTGCGGCGGCGGAGCAGGTTCGGAAGCAGGGTCAGCAGGCCAGGCATTGTGGGTGGACGGAAGGGAACTGGGATTAGGACCTGGCACGGTACCCGTCCTCTGTGCTATCGGCGGTCGCGCTCAGCTTACACGCGCGTTACCGGGAAAGGCAACGAGGTGCTCTTACAGCTTTTTTACGAGCCGAGGTGTTTCACTTAGGAGCAGCGCAAGCGCCGCTTCCCAGGAGCAGATTCGCCGCTGCCGGGCAGGAAAAATTCTGGTGCGAAATCGTTCTTTCGTGTGAGAAAGCGATTCTGGATCTGAATCTGCAACCTCTACCAGGGCCCCTCCCGGCTAAGCCGCGCTTGCGTCTTCGGTGCGCCTTACCGGAGAGGAAAGTGCAGGGTAGCATGGTCCAGGATGGTGGGGGTTCGACTCGGAAAGTCATCTACGCAGCGCTTCTGGCGAACGTGGCCATTTTGA
>CAXUEE010000173.1:0-6723 GCA_964249905.1 uncultured Acidobacteriaceae bacterium | reverse complement strand
ATGTTATCCGAGGGCATCCACTCGATTGTGGACTGCGGGAACGGAGGTCTTCTGTTGCTTGGTCTGCGCTTGAGCCGGCAGCCGGCTAATGAGACGCATCCCTTCGGGTACGGCAAGGAACTCTATTTCTGGACCATGGTTGTTGCTTTGGCGGTCTTCGCCCTGGGTGGCGGTGCATCGATCTACGAAGGCGTGGCCCACATCTATAAACCGCAGGCGATCGAACATCTGCATGTAACTTACGCCGTGCTGGCTTGCTCCGCGCTGTTCGAGGGGCTCTCGCTGACGTTCGCGGTCCGGGAGTTTCGCCGGACCCAAGATGGATTGTCCGTATGGCGGGCCATTGCCAAAAGTAAGGATCCTGCTTCTTTTACGGTTTTGTTCGAAGATTCCACGGCAGTGCTGGGTGTCCTGATTGCGCTTGGGTCAACCCTGCTGACTCAACGCTTTGGCTTTCGTCTCCTCGACGGCTGCGCGTCAGTGATGATTGGGGTCCTGCTGATGGGCGTCGCGATGCTTCTCGGCGCAAAGACCAAGGCTCTTCTGATCGGTGAGGGCTATGACCGGCAAACCCTCTGCGCAATCCGGGAGATCGCGGAGGGTGTTCCGAGCGTGGTTCGTTCCGGATACCCGTTCACCATGTTCTTCGGCCCCCATGACGCGTTGTTGACGATGACGATTCAATTTGAGAGAGGATCGACAGGGCGCCAGATTGAAGCCACTGTTGACAGGATTGAGCTGCTCATCCAGAGGAAATGGCCCGACTTGAAACACATCTTTCTCGAGGTAGACACCGTTCACGAAGCGACCACGGACGTTCCCGAAGATGAACTTCTTGAGCCGCAGAAAGCAGTCGCTTTGCAGGTCGTAAGCAGTAGTCCGGAGTAAGACGGGGCCAGGATGGGAGCGCCGTCGAAGCGACTTACAGGGTCTTCTTGGTCGCGCGCTACCCGGGACACGGCGCTCGAACAAGCGGCCGGGGCAGATTCCTTCAGCGGGACGTGTAACCATGCGCTCGTTCGCCGAACAGCGGAAATTTAATAGCCATCCTGTTCCCCTCGTGTGTGATATACGGTAGGACCATTGGCGCCCGTGTTTCTTACCGTCAACGAGTCGAAGCGCTATGGCGAATCGCAGAGACTTTCTAAAAGCCGCGGCAGCCTCGGCCGTGCTTTCGGTCGCGCCTGCAGCCCAGGCCGTCTTCGGCGCTGGCGCAAGGAGTGAGGGTCTCGACTTGATGCGTGCCCCCGATTCTCTCAGCGCGCGCTTTGGGCCGAGACAGGTCGTCAAAATGCAATACGCGGCCGCGATGTGGACCTGTCCCGATGTCGTGGTCTCGGCGGAGCCGGTCGAAGCAGGACGTGCTCGCGAGTTGCCGGTCCGTGTCAACCATGCGGGAAGAACTCTTACCTTCCTGCATCTCCGCTGGAAGGGCAGGCAGAGCGAGGCTATGCTGTCGGTCGGCGACGCGTGGGAGAGAAGCTACGGCGATCTCGCGTGGCAAGGGACGGTGCCGGAGCGAGTCATGCCCTGGTATTTCCTTACCTTTGACGGAAAGCGAGTCAATGGATACGGAGTCAAGACGCAACCTTCCGCATTCTGCTTTTGGCAGCGCGACACGGAAGGAGTAACGCTGTCCATTGACCTGCGGAATGGCGGTGAGCCGACGGAACTGGGAGCGCGGGAGTTGCATGCCTGCACGGTCGTGACCCGCATGGGCGCGAACGGAGAGACAATCTTTCGTGCAGGACAGGAGTTCTGCAGGCGGATGTCTCCCCTTCCTCGCTTACCCAGAGAACCCATCTTGGGCGCGAACGACTGGAACTATGCCTATGGCAAGAACACGGCTTCCGGCATCCTTCGCGATGCGGATCTAGTGGCTTCGCTGGCGCCGGCCGGCCGGGTTCGGCCGCATCTTGTAGTCGACGACGGATGGCAGGACACAAACCGCTTCCCCAGTATGCCCGATCTCGCGTCGCAGATCCGGGACCGGCAGTTGCGGCCCGGCTTATGGATCAGGCCTCTCCGCGCGGGAAGCGCAGCGCCAGCTTCCTGGCTGCTGCCGGATGCCCGCTTCGGGAAGACTTCGCCTCATGAGAACCTGGCTTTCGATCCCACCCATCCCGAAGCTCTGGAGGAAGCGTTGAAGACGGTACGGACGGCGGTTCAGTGGGGCTATGAGTTCGTCAAGCACGACTTCACCACCTACGAGTTATTCGGACGCTGGGGGTTCGCGATGCACGCAGAGATAACCGGTTCAGGCTGGCACTTTCAGGACAGATCGCGAACCAATGCTGAGATCGTCCGGGACTTGTATCAGTCGATCCGTTCCGCGGCAGGAGAAACAACGACGGTGCTCGGGTGCAACACGGTCGGCCACCTCGCCGCCGGCCTCTTCGAATCGCAGCGCATCGCGGATGACACCAGCGGACGCGACTGGGAGCGAACCAGGCGCTACGGCGTGAATGGCCTCGCCCATCGCATCGTTCAGCATCGTACGTTTTCGTTTGCTGATCCGGATTGTGTCGCGATCACGGCGGACGTTTCTTGGAAAGAAACGAGCCAGTGGATGGACGTGGTGGCGCGGAGCGGAACTTCGCTCTTCTTGTCGCCGGAGCCAAGTGCCGTCACCCCGGAGATCAAATCAGCAATGAAGGACGCCATGCTTCTTGCGTCCCATGGGGCCAGCGGGTATCCGGTGGATCCGACGAGAGGGACAACACCAATCGACTGGCAATTTACTGCGCCAGACCGTGTCCAGAAGACCTATGACTGGTCCGATCCGGACGGAGTATCTCCTTTTGAGGTTTAGCCAGTCCTCTGACCATGAATCGCTTCGTTCACGCCTGCGCGGGTTGCAACCCACGCCATACCCAGCGAGTAACCCGAGACGAGAGTGCAGATGTATGGCGGAGAGACAGGGATTCGAACCCTGGATACCTTGCGGTATACACGCTTTCCAAGCGTGCGCCTTCAGCCACTCGGCCATCTCTCCGCAGTGTGCGGCTCCGAGTTCTGACTTTACCATACCGGGCATGCAGGAGAGAGCCTTAGGGTAGCTGCGCCGAGATGGTCTCGCTCAGTTTGCCGGAGGGGCGAACGTCGACGGCAGTCCCCTTAAGGAGATAGCGTTCGAGGCTCTGCATGTCTCTCCAGTTGACGTCCCAGCCGTGGTCGATCGCCAAGAGAATGTACTTGCCGGGAGTGACGGCGGTCAGGCGAAAGCTGCCGTCCGAGTTGGCCTGGTCGCGGAGCACGGGCAACGTGTTTCCAGGCGCACCGAGCGTAGTCGGGACAAGCAAGATCAAGGCGCCCTCGGCGGGACGGTCCGGCAAGAGCGCGAAGCCGGAAAGGGTGCCGCGACCGCGGGCGATATGCAGAGTAAGAACCGGGGAAGCACTGCCCAGAGTGATTCTGCTTCCGGTCACTTGAGCGCCTCTCGCGTCGACCGCAAAGAGGTAAGCGTCACTCCTGGCGGTGACGACAACATCGTAGGTGTGCGGTGGAAGCAGGGCGATCCGGCGAGCGCCCGGCTCCTCATCCCCGCTCTCGTCATCCCCGTCCATCGGCCGGCGTCCGCGACGGCCCTGAGGGGGCATGGCCAGGATGCGCCGCCCGGTCTCAGTATCGACGAACTCAACGGCGGAAAGGTCGCCGTCGGAAACGCCGTCGATCTCCATCGTAACCCGCGTCAGGGGCGTGGAATTCTCTAACGTGACCAGCCCGGAAGCACCGGGACGGACCTCGATCTGGCGCGTTTCGCCGTCCGGCTGCCCGTCCGGGCCAGGAAGATGCACCTCGTAGATGCCGGGCGTGAGTCCGCTGAACTCCCAGCCTGTACCACCGCCGTTGCTGTAGGTGAGATTGTTGAACAGGCCTGAACCGTCCGCGGAGACGCGGTTGATGGTCGCAGGGCGCTGTTGCCTAGGTCTTCCCGGTTCCGCCACTTCGGTGTCCTGCCGCGGAATCTGGAGACGGACGGCTGGAATAGGACTGAGATGAAAGTCGGCCTGCCGTTCTTCGCCTCCGGCCAGCAGCAGGGGCTGTGCCTGTGCTTCGCCGTTGGCGGCAGGGAACCAGGTCGTAGGGTAAGCCACATCGAGCGAGGGGTCGGTGACCGGACTTGCCGGCCCTGCGGCGTTGCCGGCCCCGCGCTGGATGCTGCCTGGCGTCGAGGCGTACCAGGGCTGAGCCTGAACGCGAACAAGGTAATTGCCGGGAGCAAGCCCTTCCAGCGCGTAGCGGCCGCGGTCGTCGGTGGTCGCGATCTCGACCTGGCGGATCGGACTGGCGCTGGCCGTGCTCGACTCGCCGGGGAGCTCTGACGCGACGCGTTCGGCTGCGACCTGAGCCGAGCGCACCGCCTCTCCGGCCTCATCCAGGATGATGCCGGTAATGGCAGCGTCGGGAGCCATGCGAAAGGTGGTGTGGAAGACGGGAGCACCCGGCGTAAGGACGATGGCGGTATAGAAGCCTTGGTGCTCCTCGAAGATCTGGCTGTGAAAGCCTCGGGCAACGCCAAGCAGCCGCCAGCTTCCGGCCTGCGGCACTTCCAGGGAGAAACGTCCGGCTTCGTCGGCGACCACCTCATTCTTCGCCTCACGGTTGGGATTGGTCGAAGAGCGTCCGCCGGAGGGGTTTGGACGCGAGCCGGGTCGACCTGCGCCGCCAAAGCGCGGGGTACTGCCAGGGCCGGGAAGGGATCCGGACTGGAGAGGAGTGTTGCTGGGAGCCGTTTCGACAGAGAGCCGACAGAAGGGAATCGGGGCACCGTCGCGGCTGCTGACGGCGACACCCTGGATTGAATATCTCTGTGACGTGTCCGCAGGGAGCCAAGCCGGCGCGGCCGTCAGAAGCGCGAGCAGCGACCCCAGCTGAAGACCACCGCGGGTCATCGGTCCGCTCCTTTCTTCGTCGCGAGGGTGAGTGTGAAGGAGGTATCGGTATCGGGCTGCACCTCGATGTCGGTCGGACCGGAGCCGTAGGAAGCCAGAAATGCCGGGTCGCGAGGATCCTCTTGGAGGCGCGTCTCCGTTAGAAGAGCCGTATAGGCTCCGGCGGGAACCGAAGCCGTGGCGAGGAGCGCTCCCCTGCCATCACTGGTCAGGGTGATGGGATGGATGGGGAGAAGACTCGGTCCTCTAGGGAGCAGATACATCCAGGCCGAGGCTGCCGACGTCAGGCTTGTCCGGGCATGGACGGTTCCGGTTTGATTGCTGACGAGGATGCGGATACTTCCGCCTGCCGCGCCGGAGCCGACAACGAGATCATTCAAGAGTAGGTCTGTGGCGCCCAGCGTGGCTGACTGAATGTGCCACTGTCCGCCGCCCGAGGCGGTCAGGCGATAGTGTCCCGGCGGTACCCGGAAGCTGCTGCTCTTGTCGGCGGTCGGGCGCAGACGGAGGTCCTGATCTTGCACCTCGCTAGCCGCGAGCTGATTGTGCAACGAAAGGTTGAACTGCTGCACATTCGGAAGATTGGCTAAACCATTGACTTCATGTGCGTTGCTGGTTGAAGACACTTTGCTCAGGCTTCCGGGAAGCAGTTCCACCTGGAAGATTGCGTCGGGTGAGAGGTGGATAATTGCGTCCGCCGGCTCATGGCTGGTGACAGTCACACGCGAGGATCCGCTTACGGATTCGTCCCGGCTCTCGGCCTGCACTCTGAGCGTATAGGTACCCAGGGGAAGCTGCAGGTGCTGGTCGGGGGAGAGGGCGGCGAAGAACTCGTCTCCTGCTGAAGTGCTGACCGCCACCCGGAGATTCATGCGCTGCGTGTTGGGAGGCTCGATGCGAAGCGCGACGGGGTAGACCGAACCCAGCTTTGCGCGAAGATCTGCGTGCTTTTCCTCGCCACTGTACAGTTCCAACAGAGTGGAAGCACTACTTTGATTTGGTTCTGGAAATGACACTGGCAAAACGGTTTGGCTCGTGTCGAACGATTGCTGAACGAAGCTGGACGTAAGCCGGAAGCGGCCGGCCGGTGTGCTGATCCGGTACTCGCCCCGGGCGTCGGTCTGGCAGGAGCCAGCCGATACCCAGCGAAGAGCGATTCCATCATATTGGGACCGCAAGAGGCGAATTTGCACGTGTGAGAGCGGCGCGCCATCCTGGCTGGTGAGCGTTCCAAGGAGCACAGCGTCAGGGTAGAGCTTCAGCAGAACAGGGGTGTCCAGATCCACGATCCGTTGCGCAGCGCCTGGCCCTTCCGGATTTGCGCTGAATCCCGGTTTACGCACCGACACGAAGGCATTGGGTCCGGTGAAGCCGGCGAACTCGAATCGCCCCTGATAGTCGGTGAGCACGTTACGCGCATTGAGGGTAACAAGGGCCCGCGGCAGAGGGGATCCGTCGACAGCATGGATAACCTGTCCGCGCACGAGATGGGTTTGCGAGTCTGAGGAAGAAGCCGGGGAGGTCTGAGCGAGCAGGCCCCCGACGGCCGACCCGTGAACGGCCGATCCGGACACAAAGAGCAAGAGCAAGCGCAGGAGCAACCTGATCAAAGAACGGTAGGCGCCAGGTTGCGAGACGGAATGTGGCAAGATTTGGCTTGAGGACGGCATTGCAGGAAAGTGTATGGGTGTAAGACGTGAGAGAGCGAGAGAAGATGTGAGAACGTGGCTTTGGAAGCTTACGTCTGATAACAGGTATTATGTACAGTGACCATGTAGGCGCTCGTTAGAAGTGTCATGTTCCCGCCCATTAGAACTGTCAGGTTCTA
>CAXUEE010000172.1:0-8373 GCA_964249905.1 uncultured Acidobacteriaceae bacterium | reverse complement strand
TTACCGAGGACTACACCTCCACCATCCTCTCCAACGTGCTCGACGAAAACGCCCCCGAGAAGGCCACGCCCGACGAGTGGATGATGGAAAAGCTCTGGGAGTCGCTCCACGACATCTTCGGCGCGAAGTTCACCGAGGGGCCGGACTCCATCGACTACGCCTCGCTCTCCCGGCACGACCTCGGCGAAGCCATCTTCGCCAAACTCCGCGCTCGCTACGACATCAAAGAGCAGATCCTCTCGCCCACCCAGATGCGCTACCACGAGCGCATCGTCATGCTCTCGGTTCTCGACGGCCTGTGGAAAGACCACCTGCTCGCCATGGACCACCTCAAGGAGGGCATCGGTCTACGCGGCTACGCTCAGCAGGACCCGCTCGTCGCCTATAAAAAAGAGTCTTTCGAGATGTTTGAGGCCATGATGCTGCGCTTCCAGGAAGACACGGCCCGTCATCTCTTTCGCATGCAGATCATCGGCCCCGACGGCCAGCCCATCGAGACCGCCCAGCAACTCGAGCAGGCCCAGCTCGCCGCCGCTCAGCCGCAGCCTCCCGCGCCTGAGCCGCGTACGCTCCAGGCTCCCGCACAACCCGCGCCGCCGGTCATCCCGACCCGCGCTCCCTCCACCACCATCGACGCCCTCGAGCGCGAGTTTCAGAAGAAGAAGGAGCGTGAACTCGAACGCAGCCGACAGGCCGGAGCTGCTGTCGCTGAGAACGGAACCGGTCCGCGCAAGTCCGGAGAAAAGGTCGGCCGCAATGACAAGTGTCCCTGCGGCTCAGGCAAGAAGTTCAAGAACTGTCATGGGGTCGCCGCGTAGGCGATCACCTGGCGCAAACTCCTCTTCGGAACCGTGGGTGCTTTGCAGGACCTTACTTCTGCAGGTCGTCCAGCAATACTTTGGCTTTCGTGGCCAGTGTAAACGCTCCATCCGCATCTCCTGAGCTGAGTACGGTTTGCGCCTGCTTTTGGAAGTTCTGCACTAAGATCAGCTGCTCCTTCTGCCTTTCCCTGAAGTCCGCGGAAAGACCGGCCAGCCGCTTCTCGTTGGCGGCGATCAGCTCCACCGCACGCTGATGGAGCTCCGGCACCTGCCCTCCTCCCGGAGTGAGCGCACCGATAACGCGGCTTGGATCAGCGGCCGCAGCAGCGGTGGCGGCAGGTGGCGGCGGCACGTTTACCGCCGCCATCTGCACCGGAGCCGCAGCCCTTTTTACCTTCTTCGGCTTCTTCGGCGGGGGAACCGTCACCCGCGGCAAGGGAATCGGCTGAGTGGGTACCGAGGCCACCAGCGGCGGAGTCTTTGGCTCTGGCACCGGCTCAAGCGGGACAGGAGACGGAGGTGGAACCTGGATCGACACCGGCGCCGGTTTGTGCCGGCACCCCGCCGCGCCCAGCAACAACACGGTTACGGCCCCGCGCCGGAGCAAACCATGGGAAAAGAAAAACCCGGTCACGCGCTCCTCCCCGCTGGAACCCGCCCTGCACTCCGGCTTTCCGACATCGCCAGCGCGGGCAGCCGCATCGTGAACACCGCTCCTTGTCCGGCCTCCGAGCGCACCTCCATCGCGCCCCCGTGCATCTGCACGATTCGGTACGTCATCGCGAGGCCAATGCCGCTGCCCTTCGGTTTGGTGGTGAAGTAAAGATCGAAGATCTTCGACATCAGCTCCGGCGGGATGCCTTGTCCCTCATCCGCAACCTCCATCACCGCCGTCTCCCCCTCCCGGCGCACCTGCACCCGCAGCACGCCCCCGGTAGCTTCCATCGCTTGCGTGCCGTTGAGAACCAGGTTCAGCAGCGCCTGCCGCAGCATTTCGCCGTCGGCTCGCACCATCACGGCTTCGGTGCGTGTCTTCAGCTCTACCCCGTTCTCCTGCATCTCCGCCCCGGTCAGCTCCACCACGGCCCGCACAATCGAGGCCAGATCCACCTCTTCCAGTCGCAGGTCCATCGGACGCGTGAAGTCCGCCAGGGTCTGCACGACGTGATCCAGCCGCTCCATCTCCCCGGCCAGAATCTGCACATGCCGTTGTGCCCCGGCCAGAAAGCTTCTACCCTCTCCCGCCGTCTCCAGCTTGGCTTTCAGCAGCTCCAGGTGCACCACCATCGCATTGATCGGATTCTTCACCTCATGGCCCACACCCGCGGTGAGCCGGCCCCCCGCGGCCAACCTGCGCGCGACCTCCAACTCCTGCTCCAGCCTCGCCGCCGCGCCTTTGTCCCGCAGCGTCAGCAACGTTCCCATCTTGCGTCCGCGTCCCTGCCCGTCATCGATGCGGTCAAGCGAGAACTCCACCTCCCGCCCGTCCTCCATCCTGACAGTCTCCGCCGTCACCGTCTGCTCGCGCTCGAACGCCTGCCGCATCGCTTTGCCGAGCGCTGTGTCCGTGGGGAAGATATCCTTCAGCTGGAGGCCGATCAGCGGCTTGCCTTCGTGCGCGGAGAAGTGCGCCACCGCGTCCGACACCATCACCGCGCGACCCTCCGCCGTAAACAGCACTACGCCGTCGCGCAGCGTGTCGAGCATCTGGTTGAGGTTGGCTTGCAGGTCGGTGTAGACCGCCTCCGTCGTCCTGATCTGTCGCCCGAGACGATCGATGGTATTCGTGACGCGGACCACGGCGTCGCTCTTGCTGTCGTAGGCGTCGCCCAGGGTCAGCATGGATGCCTCTTCCATGGACGAGCCGGCTGTCAGGCGCTCCAGCCTCAGGCGGATCTCCTCGATCGGCCGTGAAGCCACGTTGGCCAGCAAACCCGCCGCCATCATGGAGATGAACGCGCACAGCGCCGCCAGCAGCAGCCCGTCCTTCAAGCGCGGCAGATAACTGTTCTTCAAAAATGTGGATCGCACGCCGACATGCACGATCAGAAACGGTTTCCCGTTGCGATCCAGGGGCGCCGTCACGTCGAGCACGATCGCCTTGCCCAGAACCGCATACACCTGACTCCCCACACTGGCCTCCTGCAGTTGATCAAAGGCCATACGGGCAGGCGCCTGCCGGTTCAGATGCTCCGGATCCGTGGTCACCAGCGTTCTGCCATGTGCGTCCGTCACGCTTACGTCCTGCACCGACGAGCTGTACAACACAAACGACTGCATAACGTCGGTCAAAGGCGAATGACTGCGCAGGGCGTTGGTTACGGCCGCGTGCAGAGCCTCGTCTGAGCTGTCGGTGGGCGGCTGCGCGCGAAGTTCCACCTGGATGGCCTGTTGCGTCATCATCCGCACCTGGCGGGCCATTACGTCGGTCGTCCCTGCCGTCTGGGCGATGCGCTGGCGCAGCAACTCTCCCAGGAACACGACCGACAGCACCACTACGATGGCTAACGTCACCCCAGTTGCGGCCAATACCAGTTTCGTCTTTAGCCGCATGCGCGGACTCCCGTTCCCTTCTGCGGAAACTCCTAATCGTTATCGGCGACCGCGTACTCCTTCAGCTTGTTATGAAGCGTTTTTGTACTGATCCCGAGGATCTCCGCGGCTCGCGTCTTATTGTTCAAGGTTGAACTGAGTGTTTTGAGGATCAGCTGCCGCTCGGCTTGATCTACCGTCGTTCCTACTTCGACGTGCACGGCGGTATCGCTGGTTCGCAGCGCCGGCAACGCCTCGGAGACCACCTCACCAAAGCCCGGCGAGAGGTGCTCGGTCCCCAGCACACCTTCCCGCGCCAGCACCACCGCCCGCTCGATCGTATTACGCAGTTCCCGCGCATTGCCCGGCCACTTGTACGATTCCAGTCGCACCGCCAGGCCATCGCTCATCCCACTCACCTTGCAACCGTGTTTCTCGTTCATGTCCGCAATCATCCTCTGCGCCATGGGACGGATGTCGGCCACATGCGACCGCAGTGCCGGCATCAGGATGTTGAAGACGTTCAGCCGATAGTAGAGATCGCCTCGCAACTCTCCCGCAGCGACCGCCTTCAGCGGATCCTTGTTCGTCGCCGCGATCACCCGCACATCGACCGGCGTCTCCATCTTCGAGCCGAGCCGGCGCAGCTTCCGGTCCTCCAGCACCCGCAGCAACTTGACCTGGGTCGCGGCGGGCATTTCGCCAATCTCGTCCAGCAGCAGCGTTCCCTCTTCGGCCAGCTCAAAACATCCGGCACGCCGCTCCTGCGCTCCGGTAAAGGCGCCCTTCTCGTGCCCGAAGATCTCACTCTCGATCAGTGTCTCCGGAATCGCCGCGCAGTTCACTGCCACAAAAGGCTTATTGCGCCGGGAAGAGAGATCGTGCAAGGCCCGCGCCACGAGCTCTTTGCCGGTCCCACTCTCGCCCGTAACCAGCACGCTGACATTCGAGGAGGCGACCCGTTCCACGAGATCAAAGACTGCGCGCATCTGCGGCGTCGAGCCCACAAGCTCGCCCAGAGCGCCTGCCGTCTTGCGCGGCTTGGCCGTCGTGGTCGTATCGCTCTCGGCTGCCCGCTGCCGGCTCGCGCTCTGGAGAATGCCTTTGAGCCGCGATGGATCGACCGGCTTCGGCAGGTAATCCCACGCGCCGGAGCGCATCGCTTCCACGGCACTCTCAATCGAGCCCTGCGCGGTCAGCATCACGACGCACGGCCGGTCCGGCAACTCCGATATCCGGCGCAACAAATCCATGCCGTCCATGCGCGGCATCTTCAGGTCGGTGACGACGATCGACGGATTCCAGTCGCTTACCCGCTCCAGACCTTCAGCCCCGTCCGATGCACCCTCCGCCTCGTATCCCCAGGACTGAACCAGCTCCGTCAAACCCGTCCGGGCGTGTACCTCATCCTCGACAATAAGAACTTTTCCTGACAAAGACCACAACCTTTCCTGTTACCGGAGTCAGCCTGCAAGGAAAACACGCGTTCTCGGGCCGGCCCAAACCGTTTCGATGCTTCCGGAGGGCGGCCGCGTTTGAACACGGTTCTTCGGCTGTTTGCGAGCCTGACGCATTTATACTCGTATGAATGGTTGAACCTGAAATTAGTCCACAAGCTTACGCGCAAATGCGTGCAGAGTCCGGCAGAAATGCTACAGCGCCCATCCTGCTCTACGTGCGCGAGCCCTGGGAGATCGAGACTGCCAGCATTTCAGGCGCCATCTGCATTCCCATGGGCGAGATGACCGCCCGCGCCCACGCGGAGCTCGACCCCGACCAGCCGACCATCGTCCTCTGCCACCATGGCGCACGTTCCCTGTCCGTTGCCATGTGGCTGCGTGGCCAAGGGTTCGACCACGTCCAGTCTCTTGCGGGCGGCATCGACCAGTGGTCCCGCACCGTCGATCCCTCCGTCCCTCTTTACTGAACACGCACACCCTCTTCGCACACCTTCTTATGGACCGGCGTAATTTTCTCCAATCCGCGGCTGCCGTCACCTCTCTTGGACTCACCTCCGGCTGCACGCGCCCTCCGGTTCGCGCTGCCGGCACCCCCGCGCTGCCCTTTTACGACGCCGTTCCGCCGCTCGCGCCGATCCGCGCGCACGAAGACCGCCTCTTCAAGATCACCGTCTGCTCCCGCCCGTTCCGTGCTCAGGGTCCGCGCATCGAAGCCGAACGGATCGGCGACAAACTCATCGTCCACAATTACGGTCATGGGGGCTCCGGCTGGTCGCTCTCCTGGGGATCCGGCACCGTCGCACTCGACCTCGCCCTGGCTGGCCGCGACCCGTCCCAGACCGACGTTGCCGTCATCGGCTGCGGAGCGCTTGGCCTTACCTCCGCGATCCTCGCACAGCGCGCCGGTGCCCGCTCCGTCACGATCTACGCGAAAGATCGCCCGTAGGAGGCCCGCTCCTTCCGCGCTACCGGCTCCTGGACCCCCGACTCTCGCGTCGCTCTCACCAGGGACGCGCCTCCCGCCTTCGCAGCGCAGTGGGAGCAGATGACCCGCACCTCCTGGCACTACTACCAGAGCTTTCTCGGCTTGCCCGGCAATCCGATCGAGTTTACCGACCGCTACGTCCTCTCCGACCCTCACCCAGACCAGGCCGAGCAGCAACGCATCGACGACGACCCCCTCAACTTCGCCGTCTACCGCCCACGCGTTGCCGACCTGATGCCCCGCTACCAGGACCTGCCTCCCGGCTCGCACCCGTTCCCCACCAAGTGGGCCCGGCGCCGCTCCGACCTGATGTTCAACATCACGGGCTACGCCCACCAGCTCACTAAAGACTTCCAGCTCAACGGCGGCCGCATCGTCACCCGCGAGTTCCACTCCCCCGCTGAGTTTGCCCAGCTCTCCCAGCCTGTCGTTCTGCACTCCACCGGCTACGCCGCCCGTGCCCTCTTCGGTGACACCAGCCTGACTCCCGTCCGCGGCCAGATCGGCTGGCTTATTCCTCAGCCGGAGGTCAACTACGGTCTGCTCTTTGGCGACCTGAACATTCTCTCGCGCCGGGACGGCATCGTCGTGCAATTGAGCGCGCAGGGCGAGGCCAGCGGCTGGAATGATGCTGGAGAGACCCCCGACCGCGCCGAAGCCGAGACCGGTGTTCGCATACTCCGCGATCTCTACCAGCGCATGCAAAGGCCCGCTAACCCGCGAGCCTGACCGAGCGCATTCGGGTGACCCCTCCTTCGGGTCTCCTCCACCGGTTGGATCGAGCTCAACCGTCTGGGCGGCCCTTCCGACACGGCCGATATCCTCTGCGAAATCGGCTGCCTTGCTTCCGTCCACTGCCGTCGATCTTCGGGCCGTGACATCCTCGCGGATCTCACTCGATTTTACGGGCAAGCAGCTCTCCGTCTAGGTCAACGTCGCGCGCGCCACGCTCAAGCTCCTGCGCCTTTCTACTAGCTCCTCAGTAGCAGATTGCTCCCCCGAAAGTCGTACATTACTTTCGTTTGAGCAAGTCCACTTCGCCTCTTGTTCGCCGGGCACTCCGTCTCTAAAGTGATTCCAGCACTGACTGATTCACTTGGAGACTCTCTTATGCGCACCCTGCTTCTCTTTGCAGCTCTCACCCTGCCTGCCACACTTGCTGTTGCCAGCCCCGTCCTCGTGAATGGCAATTTCGAAACCGGCGACTTTTCCGGATGGATGCATTCCGGAAACACCGGAGCCACCTACGTTGGTACCGGAGTGAATGGAACCGAAGAGGCCATGCTCGGTCCAGTCGGTTCCGACGGATACCTCACTCAGAGCTTCACGGACATCGCCGGCCAAGTCTACAACCTGAACTTCGATCTCTACTCCAATGGAAGTGGTCCCAGCGATTTCAACGCCTCTATTGACGGGAATTCCTTCGTCACTTACACCGGAATAGTCCCGAGCCTTAACCAGACCTTTGACTTTGCCTTTACCGGTACCGGCTCAGATATGCTGCAGTTCGGCTTTCGCCAGGACCCAAGCTATCTCGAACTCGATAACGTCAGCGTGACTAACGCACAGATCGCTGCCGGCGTCACTCCGGAGCCATCGAGTCTTATCCTTCTCGGCACCGGAGCCTGCGGCTTGGTTGGTAGTCTGCGAAGGTGGCCCCGTCGCGCATAACTTACTTCTAGTGAAGTAATGCAGATTTCGGGAGGGAGACGAGCGAGAGAACACGCGCGTCAGCCCTGACGTGAGGACACGGCAAAAGGAGGTTCTACCAAAAGAAGCCCTGCAGAACGTGGCTGCTCGCAGGGCCTGCCTCCATCCATCTGGCGATCGAGAAGCTATCTAGCGGTCGTACGCTTCCGTGTGCCTCGGCTTACTTTTTGGTAGCAGCCTTCTTCGCCGGAGCTTTCTTCGCTGGCGTCTTCTTTGCGGCACTTTTCTTTGCAGCACCTTTACTGGCGGTTTTCTTCGCCGCGGTTTTGCTCGGATGATCCCCATCATCCGGATGAATCAGCTTATTGAAGTTGCTTTCCGCACCCTCTGCCGTCACCTCCTGGTACACCAGCGCCAAACCGCTCGCGTCGAACTTCTCGAAGAACTCGTCCCAGGAGATCTCTTTCAACGCTCCATCATTGTGGTGCGGAGCCTTGGGAAACATAATCCGCAAAATGCCTGGGCTACCCTTTGTCTCCGTGCTCGCCACCTCACCCGGCTTCGCACCGCGCCGTTCTGCCCACTGCTGAATCTCGTCATGATCCTGCGTCGTCTTTGAAAGCGCCATTCGTTCCTCCGTACCAATCTGGTTGAGTGTGTGATGGCGGAGAGGGAGAGACGGTTACTTGAATCAGGCTGCCCCAGCACATCCGCCGCGCCGCACACCCGCTCATACATCGGCGACGAGCCCAGCAGCGTCCACAAGAGCGTCATCGGCGAAGCCTGCCCCAGCGGCTCGTTCAGCACTGCCAGTTTTGACCAGCCCGGCCGGCGGACAAGCTACTTGGCCCGCGGGTGGGTCTCCTCATAGACACGTTGTATTTGGCCCACGGTCATCTGTATATAGCGTTGCGTGGTGGAGAGC
>CAXUEE010000171.1:0-8397 GCA_964249905.1 uncultured Acidobacteriaceae bacterium | reverse complement strand
CCCATGCCCAGGCGCGCTCGGGCGTCAGCTTGCGCGCCGGATCGGCCGTCACGCTGACAGATTTAACCGAACCGATGGTGACGCCTTGCAGGTTCACCGCGCCCCCCTCCTTAAGCCCCGCAGCGTTCTCGAAGTAGGTGGTGGCCGTCAACTTCTTGGACAGCACGCCCAGGCCCGAGGAGCTCGTCATGAGGAAGAGCAGGGTGACCAGGATGATGGATGCTACGAGCACGATGACCCCAATCTTCAACTGCGACCATCGAACCTCCTGCTGGCTGGGCATAGCTCTCCTGAGCGCTTGAGACGAGCGCTTCCTCGTTTATCGGCTCGTTTCGAGAATACATGAGCGCTTTTTTTGCGCCCGGCGCAAGCCTTGCCGGTTCACGCTTCCCGGAGCCGGTACCTGCGTCCCAGAATGGATGCGCCGTGTGCGAGATTTGTTTCAAGGAGAACGTCTTGCGTACGCTACGCATCCGCTTCGCCGTCGCCGAGATGCTCGGCAATCACAACGGCCATGGCCAGGTCACGGGTATGGGTAAGGCTGAGCGAAAGCCGGTTAATGCCGATCTCGGCGGCTAGCTCGGCGGCGCGCCCGCTCAGCCAGAGCGACGGCTTTCCTCCTGGTGCGCGTCGCACTTCAAACTCCTGCCAGGAGACTCCCCGGCTGATGCCGGTTCCCAGAGCCTTGGCCGCAGCCTCTTTCGCGGCGAAGCGGGCGGCCAGGCTCTCCGCACCATCCTTTTTGCGCAGGCAGTACGCAATCTCCCCGGGCGTATAAATGCGATCCAGGAAACGGCTGCCGAAGCGCTCCACACTCCGCCTGACTCGCGCGATCTCGGTCAGATCCGTCCCTAATCCCACCACCATCGGCGGCTCCCTCCGTTTCCATCATCGCTGCTCTGACCGCTCGTCACATGACTTTGGTGCGTTAAGTCTGCCCAAGCCTATCGTGCGGGCGGCCCGGACCACCGATGAAGAGAGTGTGAACGCAAGTGTTTCACGATCTTAGGAGAAAAGTGATTCATGAAGAGTACCGAGCAAGTCGCTATGGTGGAGTTGAAAGCCTTTACGTACAACGATCGCTGGGGCGTGCTTCCCGATCTGGCCGCGTGCTGGAACGACTGCGGCGGCTGGCTCCTGGAGCGGAGGGCCGCCTCGGCTACGTCGATGGAGTTCCGCATCGAGGTGCGGCTGGAGAACATCCTCGACCTCTACGGCTCGCTCATGGCGACCGGGATTGAGTTGACCTGCCACACCCATGCCACGCTCACGGACCTGTGCACTTGCCGGAGGAACAAAGCGAAGCTCACGAGGGTCGGCAGCGTTGTGATGCTTCGCCTGATGCTGCACTTTCAGGAGCAGGTCACCGTGCCGATGCTGCTGGCCACGGGCTGTGCGACAGCCTGAGCGGGAGCATTGCCCTGACAAAATCTTCAAGCGGAATCAGATTTTCTTCGCCGCTCAGTCGCTTTCCCGCATCTCTCCACGTACAAGCGGTGAATCCGCCCCAAGGAGAAATTTTCATGACCGACTACCGCGTAGCTCCCGGCGAAGCAGAAGAAGATCAAGTAACCGCCGCCATAGAGAACGTCACTAGCAAGATCCCGTCCAGTGTGTACCTGGGCGCAGCGATTGCCTCCATCCTTGCTTCGGTGTCCTTTCAGGCCGCGGGCAAGAAACACGAAGCGTTATTCGTCGGACAGTGGGTTGCTCCCTTCTTGATCCTCGGACTGTACAACAAAATGGTGAAGCAGCACGGTTCAGACGCAACCTCGAGGAAAGAGTTCTAACGACGTTCTCTCGCTTCAGTCGTTCCCCGGACTGCCATCGGTTATGCCGATCCTTTCCCCACGGCTAAGAGGTCCAAAGCAGCTCTCGGCGCCCCAGCCGACGAGCTGCTTTTCTCGTGTGCTCGAAGGATCTATCTGGATTACACCGGCTCGAACCCGGACTCCTCGCTTTCACAAATCCTGACCTCTCCGGCAGCGATGTCGTAAACCCAGCCGGAAAGGCGCAGCTCGCCTTTCGCGACCGCCCTGGCCACCGCGGGATGGGTGCGCAGATGACGCATCTGCAGCAAGACATTCTGCTCCGTGACAACGCGCAGAAGATCCTGGTCGGAGGGGGTGAGGACGCGAGCCGCGGCCAGGGCGGCATGCGCGTTCGTAAGCCAGGACTTCACCGTGGGCATCGACTCGACCGACTCGGGCTCGAGCAGCGCCTTCATGGCGCCGCACTCGGTATGTCCGCAGATGGCAATGTGCTGAACCCCAAGCGCGGACACCGCGAACTCAAGCAGGGCACTGACGCCGCCGAGCATCTCCCCGTAGGTCGGGACCATGTTGCCGACATTGCGCGCCACGAAGATCTCCCCGGGAGCAGCCTGTGTGAGTGCTTCGGGGTGAATACGTGAATCGGCACAGGTCACGATGAGAGCGTGGGGCCGCTGCGGCTCGTTCATCACCCGTTTGTACTGCTCTGCCTGCGCCGGGTAAATCTCCGCCTGGAAGCGGCGGATACCCTGCTTTAGATGCTCCAAAACCTCGTCCACCAGAGCCTCCCGGCCTGTCCTGCGTTAGGCGTCGCGCCACTTGATATTGCAGCCCAGACTGGTGCGCTGGTTGGTGTCCGGCCGGCGGCCGGCGATCACGTCGTCCATGGCGCGGCGGAGGTCGGCTCCGGTGACCGGCTCGTCGTTCCCTGCGTCGCCGCGCCGGGGACGGCTGCCGTCCAGCTGGCCGCGATAAACCAGCTTCATCTCCGCGTTGAACAGAAAGAAATCGGGCGTACAGGCCGCACCATAGCTGCGCGCGACCTCCTGAGTCTGGTCGAAGAGGTAGGGAAAGCGCCAGCCCAGCCGCTCCGCCTGCTGTTTCATCTGCTCCGGGCCGTCCTGCGGGTAGGCGAGGATGTCATTCGAGCTGATGGCTGCGATAGCGATGCGCCCTTCATAATCCACGCCAAGGTCCGCCAGCTGCTGCTCCACGTGCTGGACGTACGGGCAGTGGACGCAGACGAACATGACCAGCAGTCCGTGGCGTCCGTGCGGGGATGTGCCGCCTCCGGGCATAAGATTTGTCTGGTCGGAGACGCCGTCATCCCACGCCAGGGCGAACACGTCGTCCCGGCTCATCGCTCGCCCGGTCACTACATCGGCGAGCTCAAAGGCTGGGGCAACCGTGCCTAGCTCCACCATCGTTGACTGCGTTCTGGACATCGCTTCTCCTCACCTGGTCTTCTCATCATAAGGTGCCGTCGCGAACGCGCCCACGCATCCGCCGCGACTCCTCGCGACGTATCCGGTGTGAACCCGCGGTGTATCCCGGCCGTCACTCTTGCGCCCGAAGCCTCTCGCCCTATTCTGGTAGAGGACCTATGCTGCTTTCGCGCACTCTTCCCGGCGGCCGCATCCAGCGCACGCTCCTTCCCACCGGCCCCAACGGACGGCCGCTCTGCCGCTGGTGCGAGCTCGAGATCCTGGCCCGCCGGCGGCGCACCTTCTGCTCGGCCTACTGCGTCCACCAGTGGCGTCTGCGGACCGACCCCGGCTACCTGCGCGACCAGGTCTTTGCGCGGGACCGAGGCATCTGCGCGCTCTGCCAGGCGGATACCGTCGCCATCTACGCGGCGCTGAAGCGGGCGCGTGGAGCGGCAAGGGCAGCAGGACTGTCACTCTACGCAATGGCCTCGATCTCGGCGCGGCGCTCGCTGTGGGACGCGGACCATATTCTTCCAGTGGCCGAAGGTGGCGGCCAGTGCGACCTCGACAACGTGCGCACCCTTTGCCTTCCCTGCCATCGCGAGGCCACCGCGGCCCTGCGCTTGCGCCTTCTACTTAAGGTTGGCGATCCAGTAACCAAACAGCGCGAGGACCAGGGCAGCGGCAAGGAAGACCGCCTTTTGCCGCGCCAGATACCGCGACCGCCCCAGGGTCATCGCCGGAACCAGCCCCGGCCCCAGCAAGAGGCCGCAGACAAAGCCTCCAAGATGCGCTGAGTTGTCAATGCGCACCGAGATTCCAGGGATCGGCAGCGCTGTCCCCAGCCCGATAACCAGGTTGATCACCGAAAAACGAACCACCGAAGTGCGCAGCCGTTTCAGCTCCGGCCAGGGAATGGGCAGCTTGCGGTTGGTGAGCAGCACGATCAGGATGCCGGCAATGCCGAACACCGCCCCGGAAGCCCCGGCGCCAACTCCGGCAATCAGCTCCAGCGGCTGCCGAAAAAAGATCGCGGCCACCACATCCCAGGCCACCGAAAGCAGGTTGCCCGCAACCCCCGTCAGCAGATAAACGGCGATCAACCCCAAAGGTCCGAGCAGCGGCTCCCCCAGGAGCCCCAGGTTCCATAGACACCACATGTTCGTGGCAATGTGGATAATCCCGATATGCACAAACATGGCCGTGACCAGCCGCCACCACTGCCCGGTCAGGACCAGCAGTGCATTGTTGGCGCCGAAATGTCGAAGCTGCGCCGGGGTAGGCGAGTTCAGCGACACGCCGTGGGTAATCATCCACAGGAAGACCGCGATGTTGAGGGCCAGCAGGACGTACGTTCCGGGCGCCGATCGCGGGTCCCACTCGCTGTACTCGCGCACGTCGCGCGGCCGGACCGGCGTACGCTGGTCGGCCGCCAGCGGAGAAGCGGCCGTGGGAAAAATCTCGCTCTGGGTGTCAGGAGGCATCGGAGGACGCCATTCAGGCGTGCCGGCGCGCGAAACGCTGGCGAATGTCAGACGGGATCCGCTCCTGCACCAGGCTGTTCACCAACGCAGGCAGCGGCGTGGCAATCGCCACCAAGACACACAGGATGAGCGACAGCACCAGGCCTGCCACCGCAACGGCCTGCAGCGAAATCGTCACCGGCTCCTGGCGAAGATGCAGGGTGAGGCTCCCCGCGATGTGCGTCAGTGCTTCGATGCGCCGCATGACCATGGCTGCCAGCAGAAATGCCCCCATGGAGAGCGCACTGATCGTGATCAAGAGCACGTCGATGGTCCGCGCCACGTGCTGGCGGCGCCGGCAGTGCATGCATTCGGCGAGGTGCTGCTCGTAATCGGTCCGCATCTCTGGCGAGATGTTCGAGATGTCATAGCGCCAGCCGGAAAGAATGGCTCCGACGATCGGATCGGAGCAGGCCCTCCGATGGGCCGGGAGTGCACGATGTGTAGGCGGATGCGGCATAGGTTCAACCTTCATTCTAGCGCGTTTGATTGCGGAGAAGGAGGGAAAGGTTCAAACCTCTCGAGCGCAGGCGCCCGAAGAATCTAAAGATGAATGGGCGCCAGCGGCTCGGCCTGCGTCGCCAGGAGAATGCGGTTACCGAGCAGCGTCATGCGGTCGCCGATGGCACGCTCGGCCGTAATCCGGGCCAGCTCCGGAGCGTTGTTCGCTTCCGAAAGATGCCCTAGCACGATGTACGCCGCGCCCCCGTCGTAGTCGCGCTCCAGGAACTCGGCCGTAGCCTCATTCGACAGGTGTCCAACGCGTGAAAGCACACGCTGCTTGACCGACCACGGATAGGGCCCGTCGCGGAGCATCTCCAGGTCGTGGTTCGACTCCAGCAGCAGGACATCGATCCGCTTGAGCGCGGATTTGACATTGTTCGGCACATAGCCGAGATCGGTCGCCACCGCCATACGGATCCCTTCGGCCTCAAAGACGAAGCCGCACGGATCGGCCGCATCATGCGGAATGGTGAAGGGACATATCCTCAGATCGCCGATCAGGAACTGCCGCCCGGCCTGGAAGTACTCGACCGCGGGCAGAAAGCTCGGCTCCACCTTCGGCCGCCCCGGCACAACGGGCTCGCACTCCTCGTCAACCGGCAGCTCCACCGTGGCGTGAGGGTCGTCCGAGCGGCGCATCGACCGGTCTCCCTCGAGCTGCGGGTCAAACGCCCCCGCCTCGGCGGACACGGCGGCGACCGCCTCCAAGGCCTCCGGAGCCAGAATGCCGACGCTGCTCGCATGCTCGGCAGACGCACACGCATAGGTCGGCACCTTGGCTGCCAGGGACTGGGCGCGCGCCTGCGTCTCGGCCTGCAGGTGGTCCAGCCACTTGGCGTACGTCATGGTCGTCCGCGGCGTCAGCATCCGCACCCAGGCCCGATGCGTCCCCTCGGTAAAGTACACCGGAATGCCTAGCCGCCGGGCCAGCACCGCCAGGCCCGCAACGTGGTCTAGATGCTCATGCGTGATCAGAATGGCATCGAGCGCGGCTGGATCCTCGCCCGCCAGCTGCATCCGCCGCAGCAGCTCCCGGCAGGAAAGTCCGGCATCGACCAGCACCCGCGTCCGCGCACTGGCAATCACGGTCGAGTTGCCCCTGGAGCCCGACGCCAGCACGGTCATCCGCATCCTGCAAGGATACGCGTTTTGTTCGCCGCCCGCGAGCCTTCCCGCAGCCACTGCAGTGGGAATCAGGCTTGGTTCCGGCACGAAGCGGCGCACGGAGCAGCCGGGCCAGGGCTGCGGCCGGCCGCCCGCTACACTGAAGCCATCATGCAGCGCTTCCGCTCCTACCGCGATTTCGACTGGGCTTTGCTCATCCTCATCTCGATTCTCTCGGTTTTCAGCGTGCTCGAGATCCGGTCCGCCACTGCCATGACCAAGTTTCATGGGTTCGATCACAAGCAGATCGGCTTTCTGCTGGTCGGCATGGTGCTGATGTTTCTCGTCTCGCTGATCGACTACCACACCCTGCTCGATATCGTGCCCTGGGCGTACGGCATCTCGATCCTTGCCCTGGTCGCGGTTCGCGCGGTCGGCACCAAGGTCATGGGCGCCAAGCGCTGGATCAATCTCGGCGGCGGCGTCCACTTCCAGCCCTCCGAGTGGGTCAAGCTGGTGCTCATCCTCATCATCGCCCGCTACTTCTGGAACCTGGTCAACCGCGATCTCACCTGGCCGGACATCGGCAAGGCCTTTCTGCTGTGTGGCGTGCCCATGGCGCTGGTGCTCTCGCAGCCCGACCTCGGCACCGCGCTCACCTACTTCCCTATCCTGGTATTGGGGCTGTTTCTGGGCGGCATCAAGCTGCGCCAGGTCGCCGTGCTGCTGCTGGCTCTCGTCGTCCTGGGAGGCATTGCCTTCCTGAGCGGCAAACGCCTGAAGCCGTACCAGCAGGCACGCATCAACGCCTTCCTCGATCCGGACTCCGATCCCAGGGGCTCCGGCTACCAGATCCGCCAATCCAAGATCGCGGTCGGCTCGGGCGGCCTTTGGGGCAAAGGCGCCAACCGCGGCACCCAGACCCAGGGCGACTTCCTGCCCATCCCCTACACCGACTTCATCTTCGCCGCGCTGGCGGAGGAGCACGGTTTCCTGGGCGCCATCCTTGTCCTCCTGCTCTACTTCCTCCTGCTGATGCGCTTGATCCAAAACGCGCAGACAGCCTCCGACATCCCGGGAACCTTCATCATCATGGGCATCGTGGCCGTGCTCGTCTTTCAGATCGCGGTCAACGTCGGCATGGTGGTCGGCCTGATGCCGGTGACGGGCATTCCTTTGCCGCTGTTGAGCTATGGCGGGTCGTCCGTCCTGTTTACCTTTATCGCGCTGGGCATTGTGATGAACATCCGCATGCGCCGCTTCGTCAACTGACAGGATCCGCCTGTGCACCTGGTTCGGCACGCCGCAAGGCAAGCGCCGGCCCCACAACGGTGACTTCGTGGTGCATACTAGAAAGCAGAGTCTGAGCGGCATTGGCCCGCTCAGCGCAAGACCCGCCTCATCTTTGGCGCATGGCGCCGCTGGGCGGCAACATGAGTTTGTTTTAGGACGTTTGACTTCAGCAAAAGGCCGGCCAGGCTTGAGATTAACTCCGTTGGCCGGACAGGTTCCAGGAATGATTGCATCCGGAAGGCTAACGGCCCCGCCTCGCTCTGAGGTTGATCTGGTCACCTTTCGCGCTTGCGATCCATGGTTTGAAGCGTTGGTCCGTGGCTCCGATTCCATCTGTGCAGCTCCATGTCCGCCCCCTGGCTCGTCTGTGGGGCGGTTCGGTCTAGAATCTGGGTTCCGGGCCGCGGTCTCCACGCGTCTCGGAGCAGGTTCCTGCCTTGATGCAGGTCTTCGATCCGCAGCTTCCGCACTCCTGTCTCTGTCCTGCCCCACGGTGGACGGCGCGTAACGCTTTCGCGCCGTTCCCGATCTCTGGCTCTGCCTGCCGCTCGTATGGACGGCTTCTCCGTCCTCCCGGGCAGAAAGAGCACCAGCATGTCGAAGGAAATCTATATCTCCTCCACGCCGCATGAGACGCGGCTCGCCATCGTCGAAAATGACGATCTCACCGAGATTTACTACGAACGCGAGAACGAATACACCCTCGCCGGCTCCATCTATAACGGCAAAGTGACGCGCGTGCTCCCCGGCATGCAGTCGTCCTTTGTGGACATC
>CAXUEE010000170.1:0-8404 GCA_964249905.1 uncultured Acidobacteriaceae bacterium | reverse complement strand
GGATGTCCTGCTGAAGCGCATGGACGACCTGCTGTGGTACCAGAAGATGGGAGATATTGCTGAGATTGATAAGTGTGAATATACCGGACAGCCGGTGGCTCATCCGCGCAATAAAAAAGCTCCGGGTGCGGCGAATCCTATTTTGCTGCACCTTTATACCTTTATTCCGAAGAAGCTGGACCGTACGAAGAAGCAGCCGCTGATTGTGTTTGTGCACCAGGGTGTGCACGCCAGCCTGGATACGACGATTGATGCGCACCTGGTTCGCGAGCTGGTGGAGCAGGGATATAGCGTGGTGGCTACGGATTACCGCGGCAGCACCGGCTATGGGCGGGGTTTGTATGAGGACATGGACTACGGCGGCCTGGAGGTGGATGACGTTTATCAGGGTATGAAGTTCATGCTGCAACGCTATAGCTGGCTCGATCCGAAGCGCGTGGGGATTGTGGGCTGGAGCCATGGCGGCCTGATTACGCTGATGAATATCTTTGCGCATCCGCATGATTACGCCGTGGCTTACGCGGGAGTGCCGGTCAGCGATCTGGTGGCGCGCATGGGCTATGAGACCGAGGCTTACCGGGAGTTGTATACGGCTCCTTATTCGATCGGCGAGAGTGTGCACGACGATATTGAAGAGTACCGGAAGCGTTCCCCGGTAACGCATGTGAAGGAACTAGACACGCCTTTGCTGATTCACACCAACACCAACGATGAGGATGTGAACTATCTCGAGGTGGAGCATCTGATTCAGGCGCTCAAGGCTGAGGGCAAAAAGTTCGATTACAAGGTGTACGAGAATGCTCCGGGCGGCCATTATTTCAATCGCATGGATACGCCGCTGGCCCTTGAGTCTCGCCATGAGGTGTATTTGTTTTTGGCACGGTACCTGCATCCGGATTTTGCGGGGAAGTAGGGATGCCTGGGTTCCGCAATGGGATCTGTCTATACCTCAGATGAAAAAACGTTATTTGCCCCCTGCGTTGCCGGCTTTGCCCTTAGATTGAAAGGAAATCACTCGAGCAAGCGCAGCAAGCCGGTTTTGCGAAAAAGATGTTGCACGGGACCTGGGTTGTGGTAAGTTCAAGCCACACATTCCAGAGTCTCTTCCCTGCCAACTTTGTCAGGAGTGCCAACTTTCGATCGCGGAGCTTGCGAAGCGTCCTTCTTCTGCAAGTTTGCGGTCTTTTGCGTCCTTGGAAGACTGAATCGTTGTTGCGATTTGGTTGTTCTGCATTCCGTTTGTTCGATGTTCCTTCTCGGCTCTTTGCTCGGGTGCCTGATAACCTGCATGGAAGCAAGATCCTGGTTTCGTGTTCCAGTACCAAATTTTGTAAGTGAAGATACATACGCCTTGAAAAAGGGGATTGAATGAAGCGATTTACTTTTCGGTGGCCGGCCTTCGTACTCTGCACAGTGCTTCTCTCACTTTCACCACTTACGACCTCTTCTGCCTTCGGCCAAAGCTCTTCGAGCGGTACGGTGACGGGCGCGGTCCGTGATCCGTCTGGTGCACTGATTCCGGGAGCGGCGATTACGCTGACGGACATTGCGACGAAAGCAGTTTTGAAGACGACGACGAACAATCAAGGTCAGTATGTGATCCCGGATGTTCCGCCGGCGACGTATACGATTACGGCGACCAAGCCGGGTTTTTCGACCGATCAGATTGCGGAGCAGCCGGTACTGGTCGGATCGCAGACCACTGCGAACTTCACCATGGCCGTTGGTGCGGAGAGCACCACGGTTGAGGTGGTGGCTTCGAATGCCGATCTGCAGACGATGAACGCATCGACCGGTACGACGGTGGATCCGACGCTGGTGGATTCTTTGCCGGCGATTGGGCGTGACGTGGCCACGTTTGTGACCTTGCAGCCAGGTGTGACCCCTGGCGGGAACGTTGCCGGGACCACGGTCGATCAGACTACGTTTCAGCTTGACGGCGGCAGCAACACGGCGGACATGGACGGTACGCAGGGCGTCTACACCAGCAACAACGTGGGCTCCACGGCTGGAGGCTTTCTCGCCGGCGGCGCCGGTGGCGTGGTGCCGATGCCGCAGGACAGCATCGAGGAATTCAAGGTGTCTACTTCGGGCCAGACTGCCGACTTCAACAATTCTTCCGGGTCGCAGTCGCAGATCGTCACTAAGCGTGGCCACGACCAAGTTCACGGCACCGTGTACGAGTACTACCTTGACAACAACTTCAACGGAAATGCATGGCAGAATAACTTTCCGGTCGGCAATCCGGGTGGAGGTTACATTGCAAAGCCGAGCTATCACTACAGCCGCTACGGTGCTGCTGCCGGAGGACCGATCTCTCCGTATAAGTTTGGCGGCAAAACTTATCTCTTTGCCAATTACGAAGGATTTCGCTGGCCTAACTCTCTGACTTATTACCGCACCGTCCCTTCCTACGAATTTCTCCAGCTCGGACAGCTGAACTACGGCGGCACCACAGGAGACGTAGGCGGCACGACCTATACTCAGCCTCAACTCGCCGCTCTCGACCCACGGAAGATCGGTTTCGATTCGACGGTCCGTAACTTTTATATGACGCAGCTGCCGGTGGCACCTGCCGGAAACTCTGGATCGGTTGGCGCCAACGGGGCGAACTACGCGGGAAGCTTCGACAGCAGCTGCGGCCCGCTTTCAGGTGCGGTCTGCGATAGTGTCAACATCATCACGTACAAGGCTAACGTTTCCATTCCTCAGAAGAGTGATTTCTTAGCGACACGCCTGGACCATGATTTTGGGCCTAAGTGGCACCTGATGTCGAGCTATCGCTATTACAACTTTCAGAACTTGACAAGCAACCAGGTGGATATCGGCGGAAAAATTGCGGGCGACACGCTGGGAGTTCCGGTAGCCCTGACGCCGCGACCACAGAATCCGTGGTTTTTCGTGGTTGGTGTCACTACCAATATCAGTTCTTCCCTGACCAACGATTTTCATTACAGCTATACACGCAACGACTGGCAATGGAAGGGTGCTGGAGCTCCCGCACAGGTTGCTGGAGCGAATGGCGCGCTTGAGCCACTAGGAGAGAACGGAAACGTGACCTCGACTCCGGGTGCTGCCGGTACCAATGTTCTTTCTCCTTACAACGTGGCAGCGCAGAATATCCGCACCCGTATCTGGGACGGAAAGGATAACTTCTTCCGGGACGACGTATCGAAGCTGAAGGGGAATCACTTTATTCAGGCCGGCGGCCAGTTTCAGCATAACTTCAACTACCACCAGCGCACAGATAATGGCGCCAGCATCAACTACACGCCGACTTACCAGCTTGGTGACACGGGTGGAGGTGGAAACATTGCCTACGCGGCAAATGGGACGACTCCTACAACCTGCACCTTGGGGCTTGGTTGTGTCGGGCTCGGTACGGGCAGTTCAGCTCTTGCGATTCAACGCCAGCTCGATACGTATTACGGGCTGGTCACCGATACTCAGGTGGCGAACACCTACTCCAACGTTAATGGAACGCTGAACCTGAATCCTCCGCTTACCGCAGTTGCGGCTAATACCACGATTCCGTATTACAACCTGTACGCGACCGATACCTGGCACGTAAAGCCAAGTATTACGATCAACTATGGAATCAGCTACGCCATTGAGATGCCGCCCTCCGAGCGGAACGGCAATCAGGTCATGTTTACGGACGTGAGCGGCAACGCGCTTCGCGTGCAGGATTATCTGAACGCGCGCAAAGCCGCTGCCGCTCAAGGACAGGTTTATAACCCGGAGATTGGCTTTGCCCTGATTCGGAACGTAGCCGGTGGACGAAAGTATCCTTACGATCCGTACTACGGGGCGGTCAGCCCACGTATCTCGGCTAGCTGGAACCCGAAGTTTTCGAACACGGCTCTGAATAAACTCTTTGGGGATGGCGCGACGGTCGTGCGAGGCGGATATGGGCGCATTTACGGCCGTATCAACGGGGACGCCCAGGTTCTGAATCCGTTGCTAAGCCCTGGTCTTATCCTGGCCACTCAGTGCAAGTATGCCCAATCCCCAAATACTGGAACGGGCAACTGCACGCAGTCCAACTACACGGACACGACAGCTTACCGCTTCGGCAATGCCGCTGGTCTGGATGGCCTATCCCCTGTGCTGGCGACTGCGGCTCTGCCGTTGACCCTCGCTCAGCCGTATCACCCGGGCTTTGATGGTCCTGGCGTGCAGCTGGCATCGCCAGTCGATCCGAGTCTGCGTCCGAACGATGTGGACACGATCAACTTCAGCATTCAGCGGCAGATCAACCGCAAGATGCTGATCGAGGTCGGGTATATCGGCCGCCTGATCCATCACGAATACATCCAGCTGAATCCTAACCAGATTCCTTATAACCTCAGCCAGGGTGGTCAAACCTTTGAGGCGGCGTACGACGTCATTGAAGCAGCTTTTGGATGCACCACTTCGGCGAGCCTCTGCGCAACCAGCACAACTCCTACGGCTGGCTCGATCTCTCCACAGCCCTTCTTTGAGACCGCACTTGGCGGAGCGGGCTCGGCTTACTGCACCGGATATGCTAACTGCACCGCCGCTGTTGTCGCAAAGAGAGCCGGTAATTTCAGAGCGCAGCAGATCTTCAGTCTCTGGCAGGCGCTGGATAACAATACGAATGGCGTGGGAGGCACGGGCGGCTTCGTATTTCCGCGAAGCCTGATGGGTACCGCAACGTCAAACGCGACGTACGGTGGTGCCGGCCAGGTTGTCACCGGCTTGAGCATGGGAACACCGAACGGGTATGGCAACTACCACGGAGGGTATGTCTCCTTCAAGACGAACGACTTTCATGGCATCACTCTCCAGGAAAATCTCACCTTTTCGAAGGCGTTAGGTCTCGGTTCTTATAACCAGTCGACGAGTTCGATTGCGGCGGAGGACAACTACAATCTCAGCCAGCAGTACGGGCGTCAAAGCTTTGACGAGAAGTTTATTTTCAATACGTTCGTCGTTTATCAGACTCCCTGGTACAAGGATCAGCACGGGTTTCTGGGGCGCGTTGCGGGTGGATGGAATCTATCCCCTGTGGTCACGGCCGGCACCGGACAGCCATTGCAGTGCGTCAGCAACAACAACGGCCAGAACTTTGGTGGTGAAGACGGAGCCAACTTTACAGACGGCGAGAACTGTATCTTCAATGTTCAACCGACGGGTCGTACGCAGACGACTCGAGGGATCCTCGGCGGGCCGGATAGTGCTAAGCTCTCGATCGGAACCGGCTACAAGAAGCCGGGCGGCTCCTCGGCGGTCAACATCTTTACCAACCCCGCTGCAAGCTTTGATACGACCCGTCCTCCCATCCTCGGTATTGACGCACGGGATGGCGGCAGCGGGCCCATCAGTGGGCTAAGCTTTCTCAATCTTGACCTGAGCGTCAAGAAGGACATTGCGGTTTTCGAGAAATTCAATATCGAGGCGACCGGTGTCTTTCTGAATGTTCTCAATCATAATGAGTTCGCGAATCCAAGCTTGAGTTTGCAAAGTTTGACTAACTTCGGTGTTACCAAAACGCAAGGCAACACACCGCGGCAGATTCAGGCGGGGCTTCGAGCTAGCTTCTAGGCGCGGGAACATGTTAAACGTGAATCGGCTCCGGAGGAAGACTTCCGGAGCCGATTCACGTTGTGTGGAGGTACTTGAGAAAGAGATTTGGTGCAGACTCTGCTGGAAGGACGACCAGACCGAGTCACGTGAGTGTGAGGGTTTATCGGTGAAAAGCAGATCCTCCGCCTTCGGCGAAGGATGACAATTAGTTTTGGGAGAGCTAGTTTTGGCGAAAGAATGACAACTTGGTTGGGAGAGCTAGCTGTGGCGGAGGAGGACAACTAGGTTTAGTAGAACCATAGCTGGATGGAAAGCTCTGGATCCGAAGCAGGGTAACTTGATGGCCTTCGCTTTGACTTAGAACATGCGCAGATTGTCGACTTGGCTGACGGGGGAACGGGCGAGTAGGCCTAGTTCGCCGATGAGCTGCTCGAGCTTGCGGCGGGTGGCAGCGGTGACGGAAGTCATGGGCAGGCGGAGCGTGTCAGAACCGTGGCCGAGGAGGGCCATGACGGCTTTGCATGGGGCTGGCGAGGGCTCGCTGAAGAGAGCCTGGATCAAGGGGAAGAAGTGACGGTTGAGGCGGCGGGCGGTGGGCCAGTCGTTGCGGAGGGCGGCGCGGATCATCTCGGTCATCTGTGCCGGAATGACGTTTGCGGCGACGGAGATGAGGCCTGCTCCGCCCAGGGCGAGGATGGGAAGGGCGAGGGCGTCGTCGCCGGCGAAGACGCGGAAGCTGCGCGGGGCTTGCGTCTGGGTCAGGGTGAGGAGCTCGGTGATCTGGACGATGTTGCCCGAAGACTCCTTAATGCCGACAATGGTTTCGATCTCGGTGAGGCGGAGGACGGTGGCCGGCTCGAGGTTGGCTCCGGTGCGGCCGGGGATGTTGTAGAGCAGGATGGGCAGCGGGCAGGCTTCGGCGATGGCGCGGAAGTGCTGGTACTGGCCTTCCTGGCTGGGGCGGTTGTAGTAGGGGTTGGCGGTGAGGATGCCGGTGAGGCCGGGAACCTGGGCGAGGCGCCTGGCGCGGCGGATGGCTTCGGCGGTGGAGTTGTGGGTGCAGCCGGCGAAGACGGGGACCTGGCCGGCGGCGATGGCGCAGGTGAGCTCGATGACGCGGAGATATTCGGGGTCGGAGAGGGTGGCCGCTTCGCCGGTGGTGCCGCAGGGGACGAGGAGCTCGATGCCGTGGTTGATCTGGGCGGCGATCTGGGTTTGGAGGGTGGGTTCGTCCAGGGTGCCGTCGAGGCGAAAAGGGGTGACGAGGGCGGTGCCGCATCCGGAAAGATCCATAGCAGATTGAGTTTATCGGAAAGCGAGGTTTGGATTTGGCTCCCACCTCAGCCGGAAGGCCGTTTGAGATGAGCACCCGGAGAAAGCAGATTCCTCCGCTTTGCTGCGGAAGGACAAACAGGAGATTCGATCTAGTGTCGGGTGCGGGCGCGCCAGGTGTAGAGGAGGAAGCTGACGAGAAACCAGAAGAGCGCGGAGGCTTTGAGGACGGCTTCGGGCTTGAAATCGTGCGGGCCGACGGAAGCGATGGCGAAGAGCAGGCCGGGGAGGAGCAGGAGGCTGAGGGGTTCGATGCTCTCGCTGAGCCAGCGGGGCGCCATGGCGACAAACATGCCGGAGTAGGCGACGGCGAGGAGAGCGGCGGAGGTGAGGGCGGAGAGGAGGAGCCGGAGAGCGAGGGCTCGCAGGCCCAAGAGCGGGCGCATGGGCGCCACTTGGGGGAGCGTCGAGTCGCGGCTTAGGGACGGTCTGATAGGTCCTCCCGTGCCTCCGCTCGGCAGAAGCAAGAAGCAGATTCTTGCGGAATGACAAACGAGAAGGTATCGCCAAGCGAACAGCACCTTGGCAGACTGGTTAGACCCACTCGCCGGCGCGCATGAGGGGTTGGCTCGAGCCGTCGGGGGCGAGGCCGTCGACGTTCATGTGGCCGGAGCCGATCATCCAGTCGACGTGGATGAGGGAAGAGTTAGCGCCCTTGCCGGCGAGGGTCGCTTCGTCCATGTGTTCGCCTTCGCGGAGGCAGGTGGCATAGGCCTGGCCGAGGGCGATGTGGCTGGCGGCGTTTTCGTCGAAGAGGGTGTTCCAGAAGAGGATGCCGCTTTGGGCGATGGGCGAGGAGTGGGGGACGAGGGCGACTTCGCCGAGGCGGCGGGCTCCGTCGTCGGTGGAGATGAGTCGGTTGAGGACGTCTTCGCCGGCGGAGGCGGTGGCTTCGACGATGCGGCCGGCTTCGAAGCGGCAGCGGATGTTCTCGATGAGGGTGCCCTGGTGGGAGAGGGGTTTCGAGGCCTGGACGACGCCGTTGACGCGGTCTTTGTGCGGGGTGGTGAAGCACTCTTCGGTGGGGATGTTGGGATTGCAGAAGATGCCGTTGCCGGAGGGTCCGCCGCCGCCGGCCCAGAGGTGGTCGTCGGCGAGGCCTACGGTGAGGTCGGTAGCGCCGTCATTTGAGTGAAAGCGGAGGGAGTGGAAACGTTTTTTGTTGAGATACGCGACACGCTCGTGGAGATGCTGGGAGTGGGCTTTCCAGGCAGCCACGGGGTTGTCCGAGGTGGCGCGGGAGGCGGTGAAGATGGCGTCCCAGAGTTTGGGCATGGCCTCGGCTTCGGGAAGGCCGGGGAAGACGAGCCGGGCCCAGGCGGGGGTGGCGTTGGCGAGGATGGACCAGTTGATGGCGTGGCGGGTGATGAGCTCCATGGCGGGTTTGTTGGCCTTGGAGGCGGCGATGTTGGCGCGGGAGACCTTGGCGGGGTCCTGGCCGGCGAGCAGGGCGGGGTTGGCTCCGGCGAGGGCGAGGCGGGCGGCTCCGGAGCGAAAAGCGGCGGCAACGCCGTCGGCCATC
>CAXUEE010000169.1:5026-8420 GCA_964249905.1 uncultured Acidobacteriaceae bacterium | reverse complement strand
TCTCTCCGCTCGGTAAGTGAATCGGCACGGGTCTTATCAGCTTGCACGAACGGATTGCGATCCGGCCAGAAAATAAAAAGGAAGCAAATGAGCGTAAGGGTCAGGCCGGCGATGAGGCTCATCAATACTCCGTTTCCCGGCGGATGCGTTCGCGCAGAGCTTTGGCATGGGGCGATTGGACAGGCATGAAGCCGGGCGCACGTGCGTCCGGGCCTCCGGCAAGCGCCTCTTGCTGCTTCTGTGACCACAGGCGCACTAGCAGGGCGGTACCCACCGTGGCTAGAAGAAAGATGGCAATCGGAACGATCCAGGCGACGTTATCGAAACCGCCGCGAATGGGAGCAGCCAGAACGCTGGCACCGTATTTGTTCACAAACCAGTTAAGAATGAGAGAGTCCGCTCCGGTGCCGTTTGGTCCGGCGAACTGCGCCTGAAGCTCACGGATCATGCGCGCGGAGTCTGGACAGCCGACGTGATTGCATTCGAGCAGCACCTGACCGCAGCTGCAGACGCACATCATGTTATGGCCGATTCGCCCAAAACGGGCGTCGGGATCGGAAGAGCCGTCCGCGCCGAGCATGACGACAGCCAAGAGGCAAACCAGCCCCGACGCAAGCCAGCGCCGGGCAGTGCGGTCGAAGACAGACGCTTTTCTGGATGGCCGAGAGCTTTGCGAGAAGACACGTGAGTGACCGGCAAAATTAAACATGCTGAGCCTCGGCAGAGACGGGGATAGCAGCGACGGCGAGCGATTCGCGGCGGCGAGCGGCGATACTCGGTGCAAGCGCAAACAGGGTACCGGCAATCACAATCAGGACGCCCACCCAGATCCAGGAGATAAGCGGGTTCAGAAACGCTTTGATGATCGGACGATTGGTGTCCGGGTTGCGGCCTTCAAAAATGACATAAAGGTCGCCCTGCGCAGTGGAATGAAGTGCGACCATGGTCGAGCTGGTTTCGCTGGCGTGATAGAAGCGTTTTTCAGGAGCAAGCTGCGTCACGTGTTTGCCATGCTTCGTTACGTCCAGCAACGCGAAATCGGTGTCGTAGTTAGCGTTCGAGTCCTGGGTGTAGGACTGGCAGACGAGACGGTACGGGCCGATGCTCATCTCGTCGTTGAAGCCCATCTCCTGCTCGTGCGACTGGTTGAAGGCTCCGCCGGCGATCCCGATGAACATGACAACGATGCCGAAGTGAACCAGATAGCCACCATAGCGTCGTGTGTTTCGCCGCATCAGGATTCCGGCGGCGGACAGGAGATTGGCGCCCGTCTGCGTACGAACAACGTTGGCTCCCCGCAGGAACTCGGCAGAGATGGCGGTGATGACGCCGGCCGCAAGAGAGAAGGCGAGCAGCGAGAAGAAGGTGGACTGCCAGGCGTCTCCTGCAGCCCACGGACGTATGCCGCCGATCATCAAGCCGGTAGCCGAGACCGCGATCGCAATGCCAGGAAGGATGAAGTTGCGCCGTATCGCCCGGAGAGACGTAGCCCGCCAGGCGAGTAAGGGACCAACGCCGGTCAGCAGCAGAAGAAAGAGACCGATGGGAATATTAACGCGGTTGTAAAAGGGTGCTCCGACCGTCGTCTTGGTTCCGTCGATGTACTCGCTCAACACCGGAAACAGCGTTCCCCAAAGAACAACAAAGCAGGCTGCCAGGAGCACCATGTTGTTGAACAGGAAGCTCGACTCCCGCGAGACGACCGACTCAAGACGGTTCTCGGTGGCAAGGTGGTCACGCTGTTTAAAGTAAGTAAAAAGGCAGACCGCAAGGACCAGCGACATGAAGCCAACGAACCAGTTCCCAATGTTGGAGGAAGCGAAGGCGTGAACGGAGCTGACCAGGCCGGCGCGGGTGAGCAGCGTGCCGAGTAGCGTCAGCAGGAAAGTCGTGAAGATGAGCCAGACGTTCCACGACTTCATCATGCCGCGCTTCTCCTGCATCATGACCGAGTGCAGGAAGGCGGTGCCGGTCAGCCATGGCATCAGGCTCGCGTTCTCCACCGGGTCCCAGCCCCAGTAACCACCCCAGCCCAGAACGGAGTAAGCCCAATGTGCGCCTAGAAAGATGCCACAGGTGAGAAACATCCAGGTCACCATGGTCCAGCGGCGTGTGATGGCGATCCATTTTTCCCCGGGGTACCGCATCATCAGCGCCCCGAGCGCGAAGGCGAAGGGAACCGAAAAGCCCACGTAACCGAGATACAGCATAGGAGGATGGATGACCATCTCCGGGTACTGCAGCAAGGGATTTAAGCCAAAGCCGTTGGCGGCCAGCGGTCCTGGTTCGAGTGCAAACGGAGGCGCGGCAAAAACCAGCAGCAACAGAAAAAAGGCCTGGACAGCGGAAAGGATCGTGGACGCATAGGCGGAAAGGCGCACATCTACCTTGTGGCGGAGGCGAAGCACACATCCATACGTGGCGAGCAGCCAGCTCCAGAGCAGGAGCGAGCCCTCCTGTCCCGACCAGAGCGCAGAAAATTTATAGGCCGTTGGGAGTTCGCGGTTGGTGTGGTGGAGAATGTAGCTGAGGGAGTAATCGTTGGTGAATGCCGCGTACACGAGCGCGAACGCGGCGCAGGAGACGGCCAGAAAAGTGCAAATACCGGCGCGTCGAGCGGTCTCCTGCAGACGGGAAGACTGCGCCTGAAACTGGGTCTGGGCGGCAGATCCGGCAAACTGATGCCGGGAACGCCAGAGAGCGAAGCCGCCGGCGAGCAAGGTGTACATGCTCAGCATCAGCGCTATCAGCAGAGAAAAGCTCCCGAACTCGGGCATGGGGTGCTGGTTCATCGTGCGTCCGAAGCCTCTGCTCTATTCTCTCAGGTTTTGGAGGCAAGTTCCCTGCCTCAGAACCGCTTCCCGAACAAAGGTCTGGAGCAACCGTGCACCGCACCAATTTAGCGGGAGGTTTCCGGTGTGCCTGCGGAGGCAATACCTTCTTCTTCGGCCGCCTGCCGTGAAAGTAAGCGCTGCACGCTGGCGAGGAGGTTATCCGGCATGAGCGGCTTGAGGCGAAACTGGACATCTAACCCCTCGTACTCGGCTTCGGCTTCTTCCAATCCACTGATCACCAAAACAGGCAGTTCCTTGTGCTTTTCCCGGAGCTCACGGACGAACTCAGCACCAGTCATACCGGGCATCAGGTGGTCGGTCACAACAAGGCGGATCTCCGCCGGGAAGTCGTTGCTTTTGAATTGCTCAAGCGCTCGCATCGGGTTGAGCACAGCAAAAACGTAGTACCCGGCGCGCTTCAGTATGGCTTGGCGGGTTGCCGCCTGTACCGCATTGTCATCGATCAGCAGAATTGCCGAGGCGGGAATCTCACCCGTCCTGCCGTCTGACACTTCGCTGCCGGCCATGTGTTCATCTCCTCTGGATGGGAACGCCTCTAC
>CAXUEE010000169.1:0-5016 GCA_964249905.1 uncultured Acidobacteriaceae bacterium | reverse complement strand
GCAGCGCGCTCTGGCTCACTTTCTATGGAATCGACCAGCCTGCCGTCGCAGTGGACGGTGCGGCTGGAAACAAGTACAGTGCCCGGAGGTCCCTTGCATTGCCGATAGTGAGAAGAGCTCGGAAACGTAGGGTTTCGCGACGAGTTTCGAGTCTGGAGAAAACAGTAGAGGGAGCTTATGGATCTGACTCAGTCTGCCAACCTGACCGGAATCGACTGGCTCATTATGCTGGTTTATTTTGTGTTTGTCCTTGGCATCGGGTTCGCGCTGAAGCGGTACATGCGGACCTCCAATGACTTCTTCCTGGCTGGCCGCTCCATCCCCGCCTGGGTCTGCGGGCTTGCTTTTATCTCCGCAAATCTGGGTGCGCAGGAGGTGATCGGCATGGGCGCCTCGGGCGCCAAGTACGGGATCATCACCAGCCACTTCTACTGGATCGGCGCCGTTCCGGCAATGTGCTTCGTCGGCATCTTTATGATGCCCTTCTACTACGGGTCCAAGGCCCGGTCCGTCCCCGAATACCTGCGTATGCGGTTCGACGAGAAGACGCGCGCGGTGAACGCGTTCTCCTTTGCCATCATGACTGTCTTTTCCTCGGGCATCTCGATGTACGCCATGGCTTTGCTGATCCAGACGCTGGGTCTGCTGCATGGCATCCTTCCGGAACCGTATATCTTTCACGTCAGCGTTCTGCTCAGCGCGGTCATCGTGCTGGGCTACATTTTTCTCGGCGGCCTGACGAGCGCGATCTACAACGAGGTTTTGCAGTTTTTCCTCATCGTGGCGGGATTTGCGCCGCTGGTGTGGATCGGCCTTCGCAACGTCGGCGGCTGGAAAGGCATGAAGCAGGCGCTGCCCGCGACCATGACGCACTCCTGGCGGGGAATGGCGCATGCCAGCACGAATTCCCTGGGCGTCGAGTGGGTGGGGCTAGCGATGGGGCTCGGCTTTGTTCTTTCCTTCGGCTACTGGTGCACGGATTTTCTTGTCATCCAGCGCGCGATGGCGGCCGACAGCGAGGTCTCTGCACGGCGCGTACCACTGATCGCCGCTATTCCGAAGATGTTTTTTCCCTTTCTGGTCATTTTGCCGGGGTTGATCGCGGTAACGGTGACGAGCCGCATGGCTCCTCTGCCGGAGGGCGAGATCTCAGCCGCTACCCTGGCCGCGCGAGACGCCGTACAGCCTTTGACCGCGACGCAGTCCTCGGACAAACATGGACGCGAGGTCCTGACGCTTGGCAACGTGGCCTCCCCGGTGCCGCTGGACGAAGCGCATCCGACCGGCATTGTTCCGCTTAAGTACGATCCGCGATCCGGCAAACAAGTTTTCAACGTCGACGGAACGCCTACCTACAACTACGACCTGGCTATCCCGGTCATGCTGCTACATTTCTTTCCCACCGGCATCCTGGGGCTGGGGCTGACGGCGCTGCTGGCAAGCTTCATGTCCGGCATGGCTGGCAATGTGACTGCCTTTAATACCGTCTGGACCTACGACATCTACCAGGCCTATATCAACAAGCGCGGCACGGACGCGCACTATCTCTGGATGGGACGAGTGGCGACGGTCGGCGGTGTGCTGCTGTCGGTCGGCGCGGCCTACCTCGCCACCAACTTCAACAACATCATGGACGCGCTGCAACTCATTTTCTCACTGGTCAATGCCCCGCTCTTCGCCACGTTCCTGCTAGGCATGTTCTGGAAGCGAACGACGGGGCATGGAGCTTTTACAGGCCTGCTGGCTGGTACGGGAGCCGCGCTCCTGCATCACGGATTGACGTTGCCGGCCGATGCTGCCCCGGGCATTCATGGCGCATGGCTGCACCTGGTGCATACGTATCCGTCGGACATGGCGCAGAACTTCTGGACGGCTATTTTCGCGTTTCTCGTCAACCTGCTGGTGACGATGGCGGTCTCGCTTGCCACCGAGCCGCGCCCGGAGACGGAGTTGGTCGGACTGGTGTACTCGCTGACGCCGAAGCCCGTGGATACTGATATAGAGTGGTATCAGAGGCCCGCGACGCTGGCCATCGCGGTGCTCGGCCTTCTGGTGGTCTTGAACCTGGTGTTTGCCTGAAAACTTTTCTCCCCGGAGGACGTGTATGGGACTCGACATCCGCATCCCGCTCGGCTTGATCTTCCTGATCACCGGCGGACTCATGAGCGTCTACGGGCTGTTCACGCGTGGAGACGGAGCGCTCTATCGACGGTCGATGGGGATCAACCTCAACTTGACGTGGGGAGCGATCCTGTTCGTCTTCGGGCTCGTGATGTTTCTGGTAGGGCGACGCCAGCGCTGGCAGGATGATCCCGTGACACCCAGACCCTGGGAACGGGAAGCGACCGGCAAGCATGGACGCTAGGGTTGTCAGAGAAGGAGACTCGACCCTTACGTCTTTGGCGGCGGAGGAGGTGGAGGCGGCTTAGGTGGGAGCGGTTTCGGAATGGGAGGGTAGCTTGCTTTCTTGTCGCTCATTTGTAAGCAAAAGATCTTATGCAAGCTGATTTCGATGATGCATCAGCACGTTCTCTTGCGCCTCCTCAAGTAGTCCAGACAGGACAGGTTGAGAGGTACTGCTCTTGGACAGTGATATTTCATCGGTCTTCAATTTCATTAGGTGAGCCGCTGCATAATCCGTGAACATGTTCGACCAAAGTTCTTCATAATGAAGAGCCAAAGTATTCCACCTGAAATGAAGATCGGAGCATTCGATTGAGTTTCGTTCGTACCTGGCTACTAGGGACCAGAGGCTGAGGATTGCAGCAAAGAGAGTAAGGGTCGGCTTAATCCAGTACAAATTTGGTGGAACGACCGAGGTGAGTAGGGTAAGAGTAGCGCCTGACGAGAGCACCAATCCGCCTACAACAAGTAGACGCTGTCTAGACTGAAACTTTTGCACCAGAGAGGCGAAGTAGGCTGCTCTGATTTCCGCAGAAAGCCAGCCCTCCCAAACGGCGCTTTGTTGAAAGTCCGAGAGCATGTGACCCCTCTCTATTATGCTTCATCTCCGCTCCATCTTGAATCATCTTTGACTTCGGCCTGCATCAAGCCTCCCCACAGGCTGCCAAGCGATAATGGAGCAATGAAGCGGCGCATCCTGAGTCATTACGAGTTTGTCCGCAAGATCGGCGCCGGGGGGTCGGGCGTGGTGTTTCTGGCCAACGATACGCGGCTGCAGCGACCGGTGGTGCTGAAGCTGTTGAAGCGGGGGTCGCAGACCCTGGACCAGATGCGGACGACGCAGTTGCGGGAGGCGCGGCTGGCTTCGGCGATCGACCACCCGAATGTGTGCGCGATCTACGAGGTAGGCGAGGCACCGGCGGAGGATGGCGAGGAGGCGGAAGCCTACATCGTGATGCAGTACATCCCGGGCAAGGCGCTGGACAAGATTATTACGGAGGGTCCGGCGAACCTGCAGCTGGTGCTTTCGGCGGGGATCCAGATTGCGGATGGGCTTTCGGCGGCGCACATGCTGGGGATCTTTCATCGGGACCTGAAGCCGGCCAACGTGATGCTGACCGAGGGCGGGCTGATCAAGATCCTGGACTTTGGGCTGGCGCGGCGGCTGAGCATGGATGCGGTCGAGTTCGACCCGTCGCATCACACGACGAAGCCGGCGATACCGCCCTTGGGCGCGACCTATACGGCGCGGGGCGGGACGATCGCGTATATGGCTCCGGAGCAGTTTGTGACGGGGCAGTCCTCGGTGCAGTCGGACCTGTTTGCGCTGGGGTTGATCCTGTATGAGCTGGCGACGGGGCGGCATCCGTTTCATCGGCCGGATGCGCCGGAGTTTCAGTCGATACGGGCGATCCAGTTTGCGCAGCCGACGGCGTTGCGGGAGATCAATCCGAACCTGCCGGTGGAGCTGGAGTCGGTCATCTTCCGGTGCCTGGAGAAGCAGCCCTCGGCGCGGTTTGCGTCCGCGGCCGATGTGCGGGAGGCGCTGAAGACGATCATGATGGCGATGCACCTGGACGGCGTGGGTCTGCCGGGGGAGGCGATTACGCTGCTGCCTTCGCAGCGGCCGCCGGCGATCGAGACGCCGGAGGAGGAGAAGCGGACGACGGGCATTCTGTCGATGCTGGCGGAGCGGTTTCGGGAGTCCGGCACGCACAGCCAGAGCCGCCAGAATACGATAGTGGTGCTGCCGTTCATCAACTTCGGGGTGCCGTCGCGGGCGGCCGAGGCTTCGGCGTCTCCGCAGACGTTTCAGGAGCCTTCTCCGCTGTACGGGTATGCGCTGGCGGATGCGATTGCGGCGCGGCTGGCGCGGATGCCGTCGCTGGTGGTGCGGCCTTCCTCCGCGCTGGTGTCGATTCCGACGCAGCAACTGGACCCGCTGGCGATCGGGCGCAAGCTTCTGGTGCACTTCGTGCTGACGGGTAACTTTCTGCGCTCGGAGCAGGGCTTCGATCTGAACTGGCAGCTGCTCGACGTGACGGCGCAGTCGGTGCGGGCCGGGGGATCGATCAACGTGGCAAGCTTCGACCTGGTGGCGGTGCAGGGGGAGATCTGCAACGAGGTGTTTGCTACGCTGCAGGGAGTGGGCGGGCTGCAAGCTCCGAAGCTGATCTCGGGCAGGCTTCGGGGTTATCGCAGGATGTGTCGGAGGACTATCTGCAGGCACGGGCGGTGCTGTCGTCGTTCATGTCGCGGACCGGGAGCCGGGAGGATTTAGATCGGGCTCGGGAGCTGTTCGAGACGGTGACGCGGGAGCATACGGAGTTTGCCGCGGGGTGGTCGGGGCTGGGGATTACGCAGCTGCAGTATGCGTCGCATGGGCGGGGCGGGCAGATGCACGTGCTTGAGGCGCGGCGGGCGTTTGACAAGGCGCTGTCGCTCGATCCGGGATCGGTGGAGTCGAATTTGTACCGGGTGTATATGCTGCTGTCGCGCGGGGAGAAGGAGTCGGCGCGGCACGGGATCGAGTCGCTCTTGCAGACCGCTCCCAACGACTGGAACGTGCACCTGGTCGCAGGTCAGACGCTCAGGATCGACGGCATGTACGAC
>CAXUEE010000168.1:3461-8454 GCA_964249905.1 uncultured Acidobacteriaceae bacterium | reverse complement strand
GCCCAGGACTGGACCGGCGGCTCCGGCGGCAGTTGCCGCACCTGCGCCGCCGCCTGCGCCTGCGGCGGCTGTACCCGCTGCTGCTGCCCCGACTCCTCAGGCTGCTGCTGCGGCTGCGCCGGTGGTGGTTGCGCCGACGGCGCCCAGCGCTCCGGCGGCACCTGCCCCGCGTCGCATTGTGCCCTTACCGAATCAGGGTGCGCGGATTGTGGCTCCTCCGCCTGCCAACCCGGTGGCCCGGCCAAGCGGTAATCCGGGGGCTCGTCCTCCGGCCAACACGGGTGCGAATCGGCCCCACATCACCATTACACCGCCTGCGCCGAGCGTTTTGGGCAAGGCTCCTTCGGCTGCGCCAGTGGTGGTTGCGGCTCCGGCACGCGTGGTGATCACCAATCCGCCGCGGCCTGTGGCTCCTCCGCCGCCGCCTGCGCCTGAACCGGTTGCACCGGAGCCTGTGGCCGAAGTGGCGCCTGCGCCGGTCGAGGCTGCACCGGTCGCAGCGCCACCTGCGCCGCGCCGGGTGATCATGCCGCAGACGGGTCCTCGGCCCATCTATACGGCTCCCCCGCCTGCTCCTGGAGCCGCGCCACGGGGACGTCCAATCTTTGAGCGGCCTCGGCCAGGCTTTGCGGGCAGTGGTCCGGGAGGCACTGCAAATGGGCCTGCTGGCTCACGGCCACCGATGGGGATGGCTCCTGGTGCGCGTCGTCCGATGCATCCGACGCGTCCGATGCCAGGCGGCGGACCGGGTGGTCCGGGGGGAGCGCCGCGTCCGGGCTTTACCCCAGGTGCGAGACCCGGCTTCCCTGCCCGTCCAGGGTTTCCGCCGCGTCCGGGTGGTCCAGGCGGAGCGCCAGGGGGTGCTCCGGAAGGCGGTCCGCCGGCCGGCATGCGTCCGGCTCGTCCGGGCCAGCGCCGTGGAGGCCAGCGCTACGAGAAGGTGAAGGAAGGCCCGATGAAGGGCTTCCAGCCGCCACCGCGCTATGGCGGCGTGCAGATGTCGCGCGAGCCGATGCCGATCACCAAGACGATCACGGTGACGGAAGGCATCAGCGTGAAGGATCTGGCCGAAAAGCTGGATGTGCGCGGCAAGGACCTGATCGCAGTCTTGCTGATGAAGGGCGTTCTGGTGACGGTGAACCAGTCGCTGGACGGCGAGCTGGTGAAGGATGTGGCGCGTCAGTTTGGCGCGGATGCTTCGGTGATCTCAGTCGAAGAGCAGCTGGAGAATGAGGCCATTGAAGGGCTGCTTGAGGACACGACGGACATGGTGGAAGTGGTGCGCTCGCCGGTGGTTACGGTGATGGGCCACGTCGATCATGGCAAGACGTCGCTGCTCGATGCTATCCGTTCGACCGACGCCGACGTGGTGGATGTGGCAAGCGGCGAGGCTGGCGGGATTACGCAGCATATCGGCGCGTACAAGGTGAAGATCACCAAACCGGATTCGCCAGCGTTTGGGCGCGAGATCGTGTTCCTGGATACGCCGGGTCACGAGGCGTTTACCCGGATGCGTGCGCGCGGAGCCAAGGTGACGGATATTGTCGTCATTGTGGTGGCGGCGGATGATGGCGTGATGCCGCAGACGATCGAGGCGATCGACCATGCGCGCGCGGCGAAGGTGCCGATCATTGTTGCGGTTAACAAGATTGATAAGCCGGAGGCAAATCCGTCGAAGGTGATGCAGCAGCTTGCGTCGCGCGGCGTGCAGGCGGTGGCTCTGGGCGGCGATACGGAGTTTGTCGAGGTGTCCGCGAAGAAGCGGACCAATCTCGACGGCTTGGAAGAGATGATCTGCTATATCGCGGACACGAACGAGCAGAAGGCACAGCCGGAGCGGCCGGCGGTCGGCACGGTGATTGAGGCCAAGCTGGATCGCGGACGCGGTGCGGTGGCTTCGATCCTGGTGCAGAACGGCACGCTGAAGACGGGCGACAGCTACATCGTCGGCAACACGTTCGGCAAGATCCGGGCGATGTTCGATGATCGCGGACGCTCGATTACTGAGGCCGGGCCTTCGACTCCGGTCGAGATCCTGGGCTTGGAAGGGATGCCGGATGCTGGGGATACGTTCCTGGTGATGGCGGACCGCGACAAGGCCAAGGGCATTGCGCAGTATCGCAAGATGAAGGAGCGCGAGGCACAGCTGGCGAAAAGCTCGCGAGTGTCGCTCGAGGGCCTGGCCGAACAGATCAAGCAGGCAGGCGTCAAGGACCTCAACGTCATCGTCAAGGGCGACGTGCAGGGTTCGGTCGAGGTCATTGCCGAGGATCTGTCGCATATGTCGACCGAGAAGGTGCGGGTGCGCGTCTTGCACTCCGGTGTGGGCGCGATAACGGAGTCGGACGTGCTCTTGGCATCGGCTTCGAACGCGATCATCATCGGGTTCAACGTGCGTCCGGACCGCAACTCGGCCGAGGTAGCTGCGCGCGAGAACGTGGAGATCCGGCTGCACTCGATCATCTACGAGCTGCGCGACGAGATTACCAAGGCGATGTACGGGCTGCTGGAGCCGGTGTTCAAGGAGAACTATGCCGGCCGTGCGGAGGTGCTGCAGGTCTTCAAGATCACGAAGGTCGGGCAGATTGCCGGCTGCCGTGTTCTCGACGGCGTGATCAAGCGCAACGCGCAGGCACGCCTGATGCGGGAGGGCGCGGAGGTCTGGAAGGGCAAGATCTCCTCGCTGAAGCGCATGAAGGACGATGTATCCGAGGTGCGCGACGGCGTGGAGTGCGGTATCGATCTTGCCGGACACAAGGACATTCGCGCCGGCGATACGATCGAAACGTACACGACCGAGAAGCTGGAAGACGAGCTGGGACGCAACTCGGCCGACTTGAAGCGGCAGCAGATTGCCGAGTTGAAGGCGGCGAAGGACGCGGAGAACGAGGTGGCTCGAGCTGAGGCGAGTGTGTAGCTTGGCTCAGCTTTGCGGGAAGAGAAGGGCCGGGAGCGATCCCGGCCCTTCTTCTTGTGCAGTCTCACAATAGGTGGGGCAGGACTTCGGTAGCAGTGCCGAGCAGGACTTCGTCAAACGAATCCGCGTTGAGCGGTGCTTCCGGACCAATGTAGGTGGTGCGGATGCCGCGCCGGCGGGCTATGGGAACGAATCCCGCAGCTGGATAGACAGAGCCTGAAGTGCCTACGACGAGCAGCTGCGTGGCTTGCTGGAGCTGATCGAGAATTTCGTCCATCGCCAGAGGCACTTCGCCAAACCAGACGATGTGCGGCCGGACTGCGCTTCCGCAGTCCTGGCATAGGGGCAGGCTGGTGTCGTAGAGCGCATGGTCGGGAAAGGGTTGGTTGCAGCGCTCGCAACGCGACTCGAAGAGCATGCCGTGCATGTGGTGGACTCGTTGGGAGCCGGCGCGCTCATGCAGGTCGTCTACGTTCTGCGTACATAGATAAAAGCGGTCGCCGAGCTGGTGTTCGATGGCGGCCAAGGCGCGATGCGCGGCGTTGGGCTCTGCATTCTCGGCCGCTTTGCGGCGGCTACCGTAGAAGTCCCAGACGAGCCTGGGGTCTGCGCGCCAGGCTTCGGGGGTGGCAACCTGCTCGACGCGGTAGCCGGCCCACAACCCGCCCGAGCCGCGGAAGGTGGCCAGGCCGCTCTCCGCCGAGATGCCGGCGCCGGTGAGTACGAAGAGTCGATCGTCCGCGGTGAACTTCATGGTACGTTCGATGCTCTACACTGGGCTGGCATGAATCTTGAAGCCATTCAGACTTCTTTGCGGGATGCGGATCTCGACGGCTGGCTGTTTTATGACCATCACCATCGCGATCCGCTGGCGTATCGCATTCTTGGGCTGGATGAGCACGCCCATGTTACGCGGCGCTGGTACTACCTGATTCCGGCCCACGGGGAACCGCGTAAGCTGGTGCATCGCATTGAGCGTGGGCGGCTGGATACACTGCCGGGCAGGCTTGAAGAGTACAGCTCGTGGCAGGAGCTGGAGTCCAAGCTGACGGCGATGCTCGAAGGTTCGACGAAGCTAGCGATGCAGTACTCCCCGCGAAACGCGATCATGTATGTCTCGATGATCGACGCGGGGACAGCGGAGGTGCTGCGAGAGCTTGGCAAGGAGATCGTCAGTTCGGCCGACCTGGTGAGCCACTTTGAGGCGGTCCTGACAGAGGAGCAGATGGCCACTCACTTTGCCGCGCAGCAGAAGCTGGACGATATACTCCAGGCGGGATGGATGCGGATCGGGGAGCGCGCGCGCCATGGCGGCACGGACGAGTTCTCGATGGTCACTTTCCTGCAGGCAGCGATCGAGCGCGCAGGCCTAGTCACTGAGCATGGACCCAACGTGTCCTGTGGAGCGAACGCGGCGGACTCACACTACCAGCCGACGGCGGTGAGTTCGAAGCGTATCGGGTCCGGCGACTTCGTGCTGATCGATATCTGGGCGAAGCTGGCGGGGCAGCCGGACGCGGTCTGGTATGACATCACGTGGACCGGCGTGGTCGACCGGGAGCCGACGCCTCAGGAGCAAGCCATCTTTGCGACCGTGCGTGAGGCGCGCGATGCGGCGATCCGTTGTGTGCAGGATGCGTTTTCCCGGGACGAACCGATTGCGGGATGGCAGCCGGACGATGCTGCGCGTGCGGTGATCGGTTCGGCCGGGCTGGCCGACTTTTTCACGCATCGCACGGGCCATAACATCGCAACGGAGCTGCATGGGCCGGGTGCTCACCTGGACAATTTGGAAACGCATGATGTGCGGATAGTCCTGCCGCATACATGCTTTTCTGTCGAGCCGGGGCTGTACTTCGCTGGTGAGTTCGGCGTTCGGAGCGAGGTGAACATGATGACCTATCCGGGGCGAGCCGTTGTGACCGGTCCAAGGCAGACAGAGCTTATCCGCATTTGAAACTGCTATTATCAGAGGTGATGGCCACTCCTGCACAGGCCGCACCAAGGCCGATCGCCCGTTCCTCGACCCTGCCGCTGCTTGCCCTGATCGCCGGTTGGCTCATCCCGGGTGCGGGG
>CAXUEE010000168.1:985-3451 GCA_964249905.1 uncultured Acidobacteriaceae bacterium | reverse complement strand
CGATGTTCGCGGTCGGGATCGCGCTGCAGGGCAAAGTGTATGCGCCGAACACTGGTGATCTGCTGGACATTCTCGGCTTCGTCGGACAGCTTGGGACGGGACTGATGTTTGTTTCCGCGCACCTGCTGGACTGGGGAAGGACGAGCGTACAAACGGCGCTCCAGGATTACGGCACCAAGTTTATTGTGGTCGGGGGATTGCTGAATATCATCGCTGCCATCGATGCGCACTCGCTGGCAGTCGGCAGAAAGGCCTCCTGATGCTCAGTCACTTCAGCGCTATGCTGATCTTCGCGCTTTGTATCTCGATTGTTTTCGGCATTACGCAGCGGGCCGTACCGAAGATGATGATACGGTTCGGTGCGTTTACCTTCGGGATTCTACTGTTCGGGACGATTGCGGCGAGCTGGTTGATGTACCTGATCAAGCGCTAAAGGAAAAAGCAGATCCCTGCGGGAGGACAAGACCGAAGGGCGCAGCACGGGGACGAGATAGGCGCAAGCAAAGGAAAAGGCCTCACCTCGCTTGGAGGTGGGGCCTTTCTTTTCCGTGCTCGAAGCGGGCGCGCTACGGTTCTGCGTTCGGGTCCGGAGCCTCGCCTGGCGCTTGTTCTTCAAGCTGCCGCTGCATCTCTTCGCGCTTCTTCTCACGGGCTTCGGCGCGCTTCTGGGCTTTCTCAGTGAGCTCTTGCTCAGCGCCCAGCAGCTCGATGATCGCCATCTCCGCGGCATCGCCCTTGCGTGCGTAGGTACGCACGATGCGAAGGTATCCACCGGGGCGTGTGCTGTAGCGCGGGGCGACGGTGGTGAACAGGCGAGCGACCGCCGCATCGGTCATCAGGTAGGCAAGCGCTTGACGGCGGGAGTGCACATCACCGTTCTTGCCCAGGGTGATCATCTTTTCGATGATTGGGCGAGAGGCCTTGCATTTGGTAATGGTCGTTTCCACACGGTCATTGAGGATGACGGAGGTGACGAGGTTGCGCAACATTGCGCGACGATGAGAGGTGTTGCGGCCTAGCTTAAAGCCGCCATTCCGATGACGCATGGTGAGATCTCCTTCGACTTCCGCTTCTGCGGAACTCGGACTGCTGCTTGCTGCAAAGAGACAGGGCCAGGAGAGTAATCCTCCTGACCCCGTGGTGATTAGAAGTTTTCCGGCTCGGAGGCGAGGTCGAGTTCATCCTCCTCGTCCTCATCTTCGTCGTCATCATCGAAGCTGTAGCTGGCCGCAAGTGTGGCTGCGGGCAGAACGGACGTTGGTCCAGGTACGGGATTGCCGCTGTCGTCAATCTTCATGCCGAGCGATAGCCCCATCTGAGCAAGGATTTCCTTGATCTCGTTGAGCGACTTGCGGCCAAAATTTTTTGTCTTCAACATCTCGGCTTCGGTCTTCTGGATGAGCTCGCCGATAGTCGCGATGTTGGCATTCTTCAGGCAGTTGTAGCTGCGGACGGAAAGCTCGAGCTCTTCGACCGAACGGTTGAGGTTTTCGTTGCGGATCGACGGACCGTCCAGACCTCCATCATGGCCAACTTCCATCTCTTCTTCAAAGTTGATGAAGATGGTCATGTGGTCTTTGAGCAGCTTGGCGGAGAGGCCGAGCGCGTCAGCCGGAAGTACGGTGCCGTTGGTCCAGATCTCGAGCGTGAGCTTGTCGTAATCGGTGATCTGACCGAGACGCGCGGCTTCAACGAGATAGTTGACCTTGCGGACGGGTGAGTGAACGGAGTCGACCGGGATGAAGCCGAGGCCGAGGTCGCTATCGAAGTTCTTGTCCGCGGAGATGTAGCCACGGCCGCGCTTGAGGCGCATCTCCATATCGATCTTGCCGCCCTCGGAGATGGTGCAGATGTACATGTTGGGGTCGAGGATCTCGACGTCGCCGTCCGCCTCGATCATCCCGGAGGTGACTGCGCCCGCGGCATCGGACCGGAGATAAAGCGCCTTGGGTCCGTCTCCGTTCAGCTTGAACGGGATCTGCTTGAGGTTGAGGATGATGTCGGTCGCATCCTCCACGACACCGGTGATGGACTGGAACTCATGCAGCACGCCTTCAATGCGAACGGCGGTGACGGCTGCGCCTTCGATGGAGGCGAGCAGAGTGCGTCGCAACGCGTTACCGATCGTGGTGCCGAAGCCGCGCTCGAAGGGCTGCGCGCTGAATTTTCCGTACTTGGGGGTGATGGATTCGTTATCGACGGCGAGACGCTTGGGCTTCTGGAAACCTCTCCAAAGCATGGGTGTTTCTCCTTTTCTCCGGCACACATCACGATGCATTTTGCGATGGGCGGATCGTACGGTTGTGGAACGGGAACGCCAGCCGTTCGCCTTGGCTAAAACGAAGCGCGAACGGCTGGAAGCTTGGTGTTCGACTCGGTGTTACTTCGAGTAGAGCTCGACGATGAGCTGCTCGTTGACCGGCATCTGAATTTCGTCGCGCTTGGGCAGGGAGACGATTTTGCCGG
>CAXUEE010000168.1:0-975 GCA_964249905.1 uncultured Acidobacteriaceae bacterium | reverse complement strand
CGGAGAGCGCGTCACGGTTGATGTCGATCCAGGTGACGGACTGAAGGCCGCCGGCAAACTGCTTGGCGGTCTCGAGGATACCAAGCGCCTTCGAGTTTTCGCGCACGGCGATCTCGTCGCCGATCTTGCACTGGAAGGACGGAATATTGACCTTGCGGCCGTTTACTGCCACGTGTCCGTGACGGACGATCTGCCGGGCCTGTCGCCGGCTGGTCGCGAGTCCCATGCGGTAGCAGACATTGTCCAGACGCGTCTCGAGCTGCTGGAGCAGGAGGTCGCCGGTAACTCCGGTCTTGTTTGAGGCCTTCTGGTAGTAGGCGCGGAACTGGGTTTCGAGCGTGAAGTAGATGCGCTTGGCTTTCTGCTTTTCCCGCAGCTGAAGACCGTAGCCGACAACTTTCTTGACCTTTTTCGATTGCCCGGGCGGGCCCGGGGGGAAGTTCCGCTGCTCCACGGGACACTTCTCGGTGAAGCACTTGGGACCTTTGAGGAAGAGCTTGACTCCGTCGCGGCGGCACATGCGGCAGACGGGTCCTGTGTAACGTGCCATGGTGTTCTCCTGAATCGAGTGTCGATCGCTTTACACGCGGCTTAGCGCTTCTTCGCGATCCTAAGGTTGTGAAGAATGCGTCAGGCCTCAGAGGCTGGACCTGGCGCATTCCGGTACGGTCTGAAGATCAAACGCGGCGGCGCTTGGGAGGACGGCAGCCGTTGTGCGGCATGGGCGTCACGTCGCGGATGGAGCGGACATCAATGCCTGCGGTAGCAAGAGCGCGGATGGCTGACTCGCGGCCGGAGCCTGGCCCTGAGACCCGGACATCGACCGAGCGCAGCCCATGCTCGCGCGCACCGTTCGCAGCTCCGACGGCGGCCTGTTGCGCGGCGAAGGGTGTGCCCTTTCGGGAGCCGCGGAAACCGAGCGAACCGGAGGACTTCCAGCTGAGCGTGTTCCCGGTCTGATCGGTGATGGTGACG
>CAXUEE010000167.1:8056-8526 GCA_964249905.1 uncultured Acidobacteriaceae bacterium | reverse complement strand
CCCCCACCACCAACCCCCCTCTTTTTTTCACCGGTCCCGTCTGGGGGGGGGGGGGGGGGGGGGGGGAGGGACTGACCAGATCTCCCTTCTCTCCTGGGTTGTCATCCCGTAGGGATCTGCTTCTGCTTTCGTCGTTGCTTGTTGTTTACACCATGAGCGAATTCGCCTAATTGAACTTCGGAAGACTGTTGGTCGACCAGCCGCCACCCAGCGCCTTGATCAACAACACCGACGCATCCATCCGCCTGCGCATGATGTCGATGTCATTCCGCTCGTTCAGCAGCGCCGTATTTTGCGCCGTGACCACCTGCAGGTACGTGTCCAGCCCGCCGACATACCGGTTGTCGAAAATCTTCTGCGCGCCCTGGGCCGCCTCCGTCGCCTGCCGCTGCTGCTCCGCTTCCTGGGCCAGGATGCGCAAGGCAACCAGATTGTCTTCCACCTGCTGAAAGGCCGTCAGCACCGTCTGG
>CAXUEE010000167.1:619-8046 GCA_964249905.1 uncultured Acidobacteriaceae bacterium | reverse complement strand
GTTGTAGTTCAACGTAGGCCCGATCGCATACACCAGGTTTGAAGCAGAAAAGAAATTTGCCAACGAGCCCGACTCGAAGCCGAACGCGGCGGAGATGCCCACCGTCGGAAAATAGGCCGCGCGCGCGATGCCAATCTGCTCGTTGGCCTCCGCGGTGCGGCGCTCGGCTGCGGCGACATCGGGCCGCCGCTCCAGCAGCTGCGAGGGCAGGCTCGGAGGGATACTCGGCGGCTTCGCGTTCAGCGGAGCGACCGGCAAGGAAAAACTGTTCGGCGGCTGCCCGATCAGGATCGCGATCGCATGCTCATACTGCGCGCGCTGCACCGCGATGTCCTGCTGCTGCACGACCGCGGCCTGCAGCTGCGTCTTTGCCTGAAACACATCCGACTCATTCGACACGCCGCCTTCAAAACGATTAGTCGTAATGCGCAGAGCTTCCTGGTAGTCCTTAACCGTGTCTTCCAGCAGCTTCGCCTGCGCGTCGTCGGTACGCAATTCAAAGTAGTCGACGGCCAGTTCGGATTGCACGGAGAGCTGCGCGGTCTCAAGGTCGGCCGCGCTGGCCTGCGTCTCTTCCTTGGCAACGTTGATCGTCCGCCGGATGCGCCCCCAGAAATCCGCCTCATACGTCAGCGTCAGCGGAAGTTGAATATCCGAAACGCCCGCGCCCGGATTGGTGGAGAAGTAAGGCCGTCCTTCAGAGTAGCGAACTCCTTGGGCCAGCGCCTGCGTGCCCACCGTCGGCAGCAGCGCGGCGCGGTTGATCCCGATCTGTGCCTGCGCCTCGAGATAGCGTGCGGCGTAGGACTTCAGCGACTGATTCTGGATCCCGGCTTTGACTTCCAGCAGGTTTAGTTCGGGCTCTCCAAAGATCTCCCACCAGGCGCCGCGGATGACTGAGTCCTCCGGCGTCGCCGGATGCCAGTTCGAGTCCGCTTCTTTGTACGGCGCTTCCGACCGGTCGACGGTCACCGGCGGAGCCTGGTACGCGGGCACCGCCGGCTTTACATACTTCGGACCCACCATGCAGCCGCTCAGCAAAGTGAGCGCAAGCGCCGCCGCACCCACACGGAGTGCGGGACAGGCAACCCTCATAGTCCGGCTCCGGCCGCCTTGATCTTCACCTGCTGCCCGTTGGTGATGGAGTCCGACGGGTCCACGATCACGCTGTCGTTGGGGTTCAGGCCGGAGGCGATGTCCACCGTCGCGCCATGATCCTGCGAGATCTTTACCGGTTCCAGATGCACCTTGCCGTCGCGCACCACAGCAACCTGCATGCCCTGGGCGCGGAAGATCAACGTGTTGGAAGGAAGCGTCATGTTCGATGCGCCGGCCGGCACCTTGAAGTGCACCATGGCGTACGCGCCGGGCAGCAGCTTGTCGTTCGGGTTCGGCACGTCGACCTCCACATTGAGTGTGCGGGAGGCCGGGTCGATCGCACTCGAGTTGCGTGTGATCTTGCCTGTGAAGGTCTGGCCCGGGTACTCGTCCAGCGTCAGCGTAGCCGTGCCGCCGTCGCGCACCACTGTCGAGTAGATCTCCGGAACTGACACGAACACACGCAGTTCCCCCACCGCCGCCAGATGAAACAACTGACGAGCGGTGCTGGCGTTGGCCGAGCCGCCGGTAATGAGGTCGCCAATATCGGTGTTGCGCGCCGTCACCACGCCGTCAAACGGCGCGTACACATTCTCGAACCCCTGCAACTGCTGCAGCCGGCGAACGTTCGCCATCGAGGCCTCGACGGCTGCCTGCTTGGCTGCGGCATCACCCATGGCCTGATCGGTCTCCTGCTTGGAGACCGAGTTGGACTTCAGGAGGTTCTGGTACCGCGTACTGGTGATGTTCGCCAGATCAAGATTGGCCTGCGCGCTCTTCAAATCCGCCTCGGCTACCTGCAGCTGCTGGTCGAGCTCTGGAGTCTCGATTACAGCCATCAGCTGGCCCTTGCGAACCCGCGCGCCAATGTCGAAGAACCACTTCTTCAGGTAACCGTTGGTGCGCGAGAAGATCGGCGTGTCCACAAAGGCCTGCGTGTTGCCCGGCAGCGCGAGCGCTCCGGAACCACCTTGTCCGCTGGGGTGAACGATCTTGACCTCCGGCACGGCCTCCTGCTTGTTCTCTACTTTCAGGTCCTGGTCCGCGGCCGCACGCACGTGGATTCCGTAAATAATCACGCCCGCGAGCACCAGGCCGAAGACAAGCAAACCGATCCAGAAGCCACGCCCGAGACTCGGCTTGGCGGCTGCGTTCACCAGCGCAGCGTTGGTTGAGGCCGCCGCATGCTCTGCCGGAGACTCGCTCGACGGATCGGTCATGGCCTCGTTATAGCCGTGTGCTTGCGAGGCGATCGGTCCCGTATGCACCGTTGTGTCCGCTTGACTCATAGCTCTAATCTCCAGCAGCCATCTGGTGGTCTGCTTCCAGTGCGTGTGTTTCCACACTGGTGACTTGCTTACGGTCCTTCCGCGCGCCATGCAGCAGCGCGAACACTGTCGGCACAAAGACCAGCGTAGCGAAGGTCGCCATGCTCAATCCGCCGATCACCGCGCGTCCCAGCGGAGCATTCTGCTCGCCGCCCTCGCCGAGTCCCAACGCCATCGGCACCATGCCAATGATCATTGCCAGCGCGGTCATAACGACCGGACGGAAGCGTGTTCCTCCGGCTTCGACCGCCGCCCGCAGCGCATCCCCATGCTCCTTGAGCCGGGTCGTCGCGAAGGAGACCATCAGGATCGAGTTGGCGGTCGCCACCCCCATGCACATGATGGCGCCCATTAAAGCGGGCACAGAAAGAGTGGTTCCAGTCACGAATAAGAACAGAATAATGCCCGCCAGGGCCGCCGGCAATGCGGTGATGATGATGAACGGGTCCAGCCACGACTGGAAATTCACCACAATCAGCAGATAAACGAGCACGATCGAGAAGAACAATCCGCCGATCAGCCCGAGATACGACGCATTCATCGTCTCCACCTGGCCGCGCACCCGCAGGAAACTTCCCCGCGGAAGCTCCTTGGTGCGGGTTGCCACAATCCTGTCGATCGCCCGGCTTACCGAGCCAAGATCCCGTCCCTGCACGTTGCCGTAGATGTCCAGCACGCGGCGGATATTGTAGTGGCTGACGATCGGCATCTCGGTCGTACGGGAAAGGCTGGCAACGTCGGCGAGGATCTCCGGCTTGGTGGCTGTACTCGAAGACAACGGAATGTTGCGTAGATCGTTCAGCGATTCGACGGTGTACTGCGGGGCCTGCACGACCAGTGGGTACGTCACGCCATTCTTGGGGTTGAGATAAAACTCCGGAGCCTGCTGCGTGCTTCCGCTCAGGATGTTCACCAGCGAGCCGCCGATGTCCTGGAACTTGTAGCCGCCCTGCTGCGCCTTGGTCCGATCAACGTCCAGGCTGAGCGCCGGGTAGTCGTCCGGCTGCTGGATGCGAAGATCCACCAGACCGGGAATCTTGTGCATATCCGCCAGAACTTCATTTGCGACCTTGCGATTGCCGGCGATATCCGCGCCCTCGAACTGTACGTCAATGGGCGCTGGAAGACCGAAGTTCAGGATCTGGGTCACGATATCCGAGGGTAGAAAGTAAAAGGTCGTGCCCGGGAAGGCGTTCGGCAGCGCCCGGCGCAGCTTCGCAACGTAATCCGCAGAGGGATGATGATCTTCTTTGAGCGAGATCAGAATGTCCGCATCTCCCAGACCAAACAAACCTGAAGTTGCATGCTGCAGGTTCAGGGTCGAGTACGGCAGACCGATATTGTCCAGAATGTTGTCGACCTCGGCCGGCGGAATCACCTGACGAATCCGAGACTCAACCTCATCGCACAGCTTGGCTGTCTCCTCGATACGGGTTCCGCTCGGCGCGCGTACATGCAGCAGCAAAGAGCCGGAGTCGCTGGAAGGAAAGAAGTTCTGCCCAAGAAACGGAATGAGCAGGGAAACCGTGAGACACGCCAGCAGGAAAACCGGAACGAAAATTCTCCGCAGCCCAACCAGCCGAGCCAGCTGAACCTGGTAACCCGCGCGTACGTTTTCAAAGTGGTACTCAAACCAGCGCTGAAACTTCCCAAAGACACTCTGCGAGGGAGCCGCATGCGAATCGTGCGGTTTCAGCAGGTACATCGCCATGGTCGGCACCAGTGTGCGTGAAAGCATGTACGACGCAAGCATGGCGAAGACCACGGCCTCCGCCAGAGGCACGAACAGGAAGCGCGACACCCCGGAGAGGAAAAACATCGGCAGAAACACGATGCAGATGCACAGCGTCGACACGAGCGCGGGAACCGCGATCTGCGCCGCGCCCTCCAGGATCGCCTCCCGCAGCGGCAGTCCCTCTTCGAGGTAGCGCGTGGTGTTCTCGATCTCTACCGTCGCGTCGTCCACCAGGATGCCGACCGCCAGCGCCAGTCCACCGAGCGTCATAATGTTGATCGTCTGGCCGATCAGCCCAAGAACAATCACGGAAACCAGGATGGACAGGGGAATCGACACGGCGATGATGATCGTCGCGCGCCAGCTTCCCAGGAAGAGCAGGATCATCAAGCCGGTAAGGCAGGCCGCAATCACTGCCTCCCGAATCACGCCCTGGACCGAAGCCCGGACAAACACTGCCTGGTCCGCCAACGGCTTCATGGCCAGGTTGGGCGGCACAGTGAGCGCGATCCTGGGCAGAAGCGCCCGTATGCCGCTGACCACCGACAAGGTCGACGCCGTACCGGATTTCAGAACCACCACCAGCACCGCGCGCTGGCCGTCCTGGCGCACAATATTGGTCTGCGGGATCGAGCCGTCCGCTACCGTGGCTATGTCGCGCAGGTAGACGATCGTGCCCCCCACCGACTTGACTGGGATATTGCTCAGACCCGCAATCGTGGACGGCGACGAGTTCACCAGGACGTCATACTCCGCCTGCCCGATCTTGGCCGTGCCGCCCGGCTGCACCACATTCTGCGCGGCAAGCGCGTTCAGCACGTCGGAAGGCGAAAGGCCTTTGGCCTGCAGCTGCGAGGGGTCAAGATTCACCATCAGCGAACGCTGCCGGCCGCCATACACATTCGGCACCACCGCACCCGGAACGGTTACCAGCTGCGGCCGAATGAAGTTCAGTCCCAGGTCGTTCAGTTGCTGCTCGCTCAGGCCGTTGCCGGACAAGCCGATCTGCAGGATCGGTACCGTGGACGCGGAAAAGTCGATGATCTGCGGCGCCAGGGTTCCCGGAGGCAGGGAATGCAGAATGAACTCGGATGCCGACTAAACCTGGGCGTTGGCGGTGTCAAGCGACGCCCCCGGCTGCAGGTAGACCTTCACGATCACTTCGCCGCGCAGCGTCGTCGACTCGGTGTGCTGAATATTGTCCACCAGCGTGGTGAGCACCTTCTCATACGGTGTGGTCAGCCGGCCTTCCAGCTCTTCGGGCGCGAGGCCGGTATACTGCCACGCAATCGAAATGACAGGAATATCGATGCTCGGAAAGATGTCGGTTGGGGTTCTCAGGATCACAACCGGAGCGGCGATAAGGATCAGGATCGCAAGAACGATGAAGGTATACGGCCGATTGAGGGCAAGCCTGACGATCCACATAGTTCACATCCTCGCTGGTACCACTTGCGGACCGCACTTTTAAGACAGAAACAGCAAGCCTTTGGTTTCACCGGTCTCCGCCAGCGTACGCGACGATCCCTCGAATGCTTGTCCTTCCGGGCAGCAGTGGAGGCGAGCCTGGTTAAGGCTTGTCTCTCTACGATACTCCGACAGCCCCTTGGCGGTTGCAAGAGAGGAACACTTCCGCGAACGAAATGCCAGGGAACGTGACGCTGGCTGTGGCCGTCCTGCTGGGGCACTCGCGCAGCTCAACCCCGATAACAGGAAAGGTTGCGCGCGACACAGGCGAGCGGAAGCGTGTTTCCAGAAGCGTAGTTAAGGAGGCGGCTTTATGAAAACAGCAAACTGGAAAGCAGCGTTGGCCAAGGTGTTCACCGTAGGCCTGATAGCGGCGGCGGCGGTTGCGGCTCCGTCCAAGGCCGGGGCACAGGTCTCGTTTGGCGTACGGATTGGCGGTCCGGTGTATGTAGCGCCCCCGTATCGCAGGCCGGTGTATGTTGCCCCGGCGCCGGTGTATGTCGGACCGGCGTATGGATACGGCTATTACGGCCGGGATTCTCATTCTCATGCGTGGGACAGGCGTGGCGGCTGGTATCGCTGAGCGCCTGGCTCTCAGAAAACGATCAGCAAAAAAGGGGAGCCCTGTGCGGCTCCCTTTTCCTGGCCGGATCAGAGCGGCTGGTAGTACCGCCCGGCAGGATCAGCGCAGCCGAGACACAGGATGCGGCCGTCGCGCTCGACCTCGCGGTCGTAGTTGATACCTTCTCCGCAGACAGAGCAGGTGATGCGCGGAGACTTATACCCGGGCAGCTCGCGAGCTTCGATCGGCGCCTGCACCCACTGCTCCGTGAAGAGATCGGCATCGGGCATCGTGCGATAGGCATGCATCTGCTGCTGGTTTTTGTTCTCGATCCCCGGAAAGAGCTCGCGGGCGCGTTCTTTGGAGGACTCGCGGGCAGCTACGCGGATCGCCTTCTGGCTCGAAAGGTCGAGAAATGTGGCGGCCATCTTGCCCCAGTCCCGCAGCTTTAGCGCCCGTTTGCCCAGCCGGCAGCCCGTCACCACGGCGATAGCGTCGGTGGCGCAGCGATCGATCTCGACAAAAGTAACGAGGCGTTTGCGGTCTGCGCCCCGCGGGTCCACGATGCCGAGACGCGCCAGCCCGAGCATGGCCATGCGTACCCCAAGGATCTGACCCGCGCAGAGATGGCCGTGAGCAATCTCGGCCTCGTGCAAGAGCAGGTCGAAGTCGAGGGACATGGCTTCAGCTTACGTCATGAGCCAGAGCTATGGGTCACCCGCTTCCTCGCCCTCTTCCACCAGCGAGGCGGTCCCCACCACGTCAAAGGTGATGGATTCACTCCCGGTCGGCTTGATCGAAACACGCATGGGCAGGCGCTGCCATTCGGCCGGTTGACAGACCGGGATGAAATGGTTGGGCTGGGGCCAGGGACCGACGGGTTTGGAGGCGACGGCGCGGTGACCGCCAATCTGCGCGACGATCGCGTACAGGCCGCCTTTGCCGGCAGTCGCCGTACCACAGTACGCGGCGTAGTCGCGAAACCAGACGACATCGGACACGGCGAAGTCAAAATCCGGCAGATGCAGCGCCGTGATGCGCCCCGTGACCCGATCGACCAGGAGCCATGGACCGGGCTGCCAAACCCACTTCTGCTCGCGGTCTGCGGGCAGGGAGTCGTTGAGGCGCATGGCCCGGCGAATGGCGAAGGTGCGGTCGGTGACCTCGTGCATCTCTCCGGTGGTCCACTCGCGCTGGCGTTCGTCGACGATCAGCGGACGAACCTTGAGGGTCGTGG
>CAXUEE010000167.1:264-552 GCA_964249905.1 uncultured Acidobacteriaceae bacterium | reverse complement strand
ACCTTTGTGTCAGGTGAGAAAACCGCTTCCGCTCGGAAGCGGAACCGCGGCAAACGCGCCGTGCAAGTTACCTCTGTGGTTCAGGCCCGCAAACAGAGGCGAAGGGAGGGCGACAGCTCAGATTTCAAGAACACGCAGAACGGCCGAGAGTAGTATCTTGAAGAAAGACGCCGGCCCCCGCAACCTGAGCGTGCAAGGGTTCTTGGCCGCGGTTTGGGCCGCAGTTTGGGCCGCACGCCTGGCGGCACCAATTTAGCAAGTAAAGGAAGGATTCGCACTATGTGGAAG
>CAXUEE010000167.1:0-254 GCA_964249905.1 uncultured Acidobacteriaceae bacterium | reverse complement strand
CGTCCGGGGTGACGTCGGCCGGGGTGTACGGCACCTTGCGTACAGCCCCGAGCGAGACGGCGTGCAGGCGCGGAGGACTGGCAAATTTCGGGGGCTTCGGCGGCGCCGGCTGCGCGTGCGCAGCGGCTGGAAGCAGGACGGCCATCAGGGCGGAGCGAAGCGTCTTCATGGAGGCGGAGTGGAGAGCCTTGTCTGGGAGCGGCCGGAGAAGCACAGGGACGCTTCCTATCGTTGCGGCCGCAGGCAGAGTCGTC
>CAXUEE010000166.1:3794-8558 GCA_964249905.1 uncultured Acidobacteriaceae bacterium | reverse complement strand
CCCTCTCAGGAGCAGACGGCCCAGCACAATCTGTCATGTCATATGATATGGTTCTCCCGGGTAACACGGCCCCATTCCAGCTTTCGCAAGGAGCGGCAGTGCCTGCTAAAAGAACCCAAGCGATGATGTTGCTCGGCAAGAGCGCCCTGACGGGAGCCCTCGGGGGCCTGCTCTTCGGGTTCGACACAGTGGTCATCGCCGGCGCGAATCAAGCAATCAAGAACCAGTACCACCTCACACAGTGGACACTTGGCATCACTGTCTCGATCGCCTTATGGGGAACCGTCGCCGGCGCTCTCGGAAGCGGTCCACTCGGCCAGCGCATCGGCAGTCGCGCCGCTCTCCGCACGATGGGCGTACTTTACCTTGTTTCCGCGCTGTGCTGTGCCCTCGCCCCGACCTGGATCTTCCTGCTTGTTTTCCGGTTTATCAGCGGCATCGCCATCGGTGGCTCGTCCGTTCTCGGCCCCGTCTACATAGCAGAGCTGGCGCCCGCGAAATGGCGTGGACGCCTGGTCGGCCTCTTTCAGATCAACATCGTCATCGGCATCCTGCTGGCTTATCTCTCAAACGCCATCATCGCCAGCTTCCACCTGGGCGCCATGGAGTGGCGCATTGACCTCGGCGTCGCCGTAGTTCCAGCCGCGCTCTTCCTGATCCTCCTGCTGAGCGTTCCGCACAGCTCGCGTTGGCTCGTCAGCCAGAACCGCATCGATGAAGCGCTTCTCACGCTTTCCGCGATGGGTTCACCTGACTCAAAGGCCGAAGTCGACAGCATCCTAGAATCGCTGCGGGAAGACGGCGGCCATGGCGCCTCGCAGCTCTTTGACCGCCGCCACCGTCTGCCCATCTTTCTCGCCATCACTATTGGTATGTTCAACCAGCTCACAGGCATCAACGCGATTCTTTATTACCTGCCCAGCATCTTCCAGAGCGCCGGCTTCGGCAACATGTCCTCGAACGTGCAGTCCGCAGCCATTGGTCTGGCAAATCTGCTTGCCACGCTGCTTGGCATCTCGCTCATCGACAAGCTCGGCCGCAAAACCCTCCTGCTTATCGGCGCCGTCGGTTGCGGCGTCTGCCTCGCGTCCGCCGCGTTCCTCTTTCATGTGGAGGGCCATGCCATGCTGCTGCTTCCTACCTTCATTGGTTTCATCATCTTTTTTGCCATCTCCCAGGGTTCGGTCATCTGGGTGTATCTCAGCGAGGTTTTTCCCACCAACGTTCGCTCCAAAGGCCAGAGCCTCGGCTGCTCGACCCACTGGATTATGAACGGCCTCATCACATTGCTCTTTCCGGTCGTCTCCGCCTACTCCAGATCGCTGCCGTTTACGATCTTTGCCGTCATGATGGTCGTCCAGCTGGTCGTCGTGGCAGTCTTCTATCCCGAAACGAAGGGTCTCTCCCTTGAATCGCTGCAGCATAAGCTGCGGGGAGCTCACTCCACGTGAGCTGCCCGCCACCGCTCATCGTGCTCCGTACGACTTCCTGCCTGGCGATGAACAGCCTGCTACGATCCCGAAGTCCCCTCGCACACATCGACGTCGCTGAAAGTGGTACCTTCGACCTGGAGGCCGGGCGCAGGCCAGCGTGCCGTTTTCAAGCTTCTGCCACAGCCCGGCGCCTCACTTAGGAACCACAGCATGCTTCGCCTCACCTCATGGATGATCCTGTCGGTCGGCTCCGCGCTCCCTCTCTGCGGCTTGCTTCTGAAGAATCCAGCGAGTTCCAGCCTGGCGCCGACCACCGTACCGCCTTCCACCCAGGACGCCGCCTGCGCCGCCTGCCACCAGGCCATCTTTGACCGCTATCGCACCACACCGATGGCCCAGGCCAGCGGCTCTGTTCAGGACGGTCTGCTCACCGGCGTCTTTCGTCACCCGTCGTCCGGCGTCGAGTACCGCGTCGAACTGAAGGACGGCCAAGCGGTACTCTCCTATCAACGAGCCGCCTCAGCCTCCGTTCCAGCCCTGAGCGGTCAGCACCAGCTGCTCGACTTTGTGGGCTCGGGTCACCGCGGTCGTACCTTCCTTTACCAGCAGTCCGGTCTCTGGTTTGAAGCTCCGATCAACTTTTACAGCCGCAAAGGCGTCTGGGACATGGCGCCCAACTTCGCTTCTGTTCACAACATGCCTGACGGCCTGCCTGTCGACGCCAACTGCCTCCACTGTCATGCCACGGGTGTTCAGCCTTCGCTGCCCTCGGCACGCAATCGCTTCGCCTCTGCGCCTTTGGGGCCAAACGGCATCGGCTGTGCGTCCTGCCACGGCGATCCTGCCGCACATCTGGCTCACCCCGTGAAGGGCAACATCATTAATCCCGACGTTCTCTCCGCGTCCCGGCGAGACAGCGTCTGCCTGCAATGCCATCTTGAGGCCGACGCGGCCATCTACAAGCCGGGCAAATCCCTTGCGGCTTTCCAGGCTGGAGATGATCTGCCCGACTTCGTCAATTACTTCGTCAAAGTCTCTGCCGAAGCCGGCGGGGGCCGCGCGGTCAGCCAATATGAGGCCCTCTTGCGCAGCCCCTGCAAGCAGGCAAGCGGAGACAAGCTCACGTGCACGACCTGCCACGATCCGCACGGCTCGCCCCCGGAAGCCGAGCGCGTAGCCTTCTACCGCGGCAAGTGTCTCGAGTGTCACACGGGGAACCGCATCGCGCTCCAGCACCATCCCGAGCAGCCTGACTGCGCGTCCTGCCACATGCCCACGCGTTCGACCACAGACATCTCCCACGAGCAGACCACCGATCACAATATTCAGGCGCATCCCAACACGGCACAGCTCAAGCTCGCCACTCTCGGTGAGCCCTCCTATCGCCTGCTGCCTGTAGGTGTGGTCACTCCGGCTGACCGTGAGCTCGGACTTGCCTATGCCGAAGCTGCGGAGCGCGGCAACCGTGAAGCTTCGGCGCCGGCTCTGCTCTACCTGGAGCGCGCCGAAGCCGCTGGAGCGGATGATGCCGAACTGCACACGCAGCTTGGGCTGCTTGAACAGATGGCCGGCCATACGCCCCGCGCTCTTCAGGAATACAACAGGGCCTTGACGCTTCAGCCCGCAGACAGCACCGCCCTCGGGAACAAGGCCGTCCTCGACGCCTCCTCCGGCAACGTCACCGAGGCGATGCATCTGCTGGAGCGCGTCCTCCAGAACGACCCCTCGCAAGTCGCGGCCGGCCTCAATCTCGCCTATATTGAATGCGCAGTCGGCCGTAAGCCTGAAGCGATAGCCGTCCTTACGGGCCTGCAGCGGTTCAACCCCGACAACCCGGCTGTCCGCTCCTTCCTCGACCAGGGCGTATACGCGGGCAAACGCTGCGACCTTCATCCCAGCCCAACCGCCGCCAGCCTGGACCGCAGGGAGTCCCGATGAATCGCCGACGCTTTCTTGCCCGCGCCGCGGCGGCCGGCTCAACTTTCGCCGCACCTATTCGAGGCCTCCTTGCGCAGACTACGCGGGACATCGCTCTTGATCCGCGACGGCCCCAGTTTCATCTTCTTCCCGCAAAGAACTGGATGAACGATCCGAACGGGCCCATTTACTGGAACGGAAACTACCACATGTTCTTCCAGTACAACCCGCTTGGCGCGAACTGGGGCAATATGAGTTGGAACCATGCCATCAGTCCGGATCTCATTCATTGGAAACATCTTCCGCTCGCCCTTACTCCTACGCTGAACTCACCTGACGCCTTCGGCTGCTTCTCCGGGACCGCCATCTGCGTCGGCCCCCGCGTCTACTTCGTTTATACGGGGGTCGTCCGCAGCACGCGGGAGACCGCTACCCTGCGCGATGAGAACAGCAATCTGCGCGAGACCCAGTGTCTCGCCTGGAGCGACGATCCACAGCTCCTCACCTGGCACAAGGATCCAACGCCGATCCTCCCTAGCCCTCCGGCAGGACTCAACATCACCGGTTTCCGCGACCCCTCGCCTTGGCGCCAGGGAGAGTGGTACTACATGACGGTCGGCTCCGGGATTGCCGAAACGGGCGGCTGCGTCCTGTTGTATCGTTCACCAGCTGCAGGCGACCTCAAGCATTGGGACTACGTTCACACTCTTGCTGCGGGCGCCTGGAACGGAAAGAAGACGGCTAATCCGTGCGATGACGGCGAGATGTGGGAATGTCCGGACTTCTTTGCCCTGGACGGCGGGCATGTGCTCATCTATTCTACCCTCGGCAAAGTTTTCTGGCAGTCGGGCCACCTCGATCCGTCGTCGATGCAGTTCACTCCGGCGAAATCCGGTCTGCTGGATCTTGACGCGTTCTATGCGCCGAAAACCCAGCTCGACGCTAACGGCCGCCGCATCCTGTGGGGCTGGGTACCCGAGCGGCGTTCCGAGGCCGCCATGCGCGAGGCCGGCTGGTCTGGCATGATGAGCCTTCCACGGGTGCTCAACCTCACCCCCGACGGCGATCTCGGCCTTCGTTTCCTTCCCGAACTTACCGCCCTCCGCGGCACTCGGCTTCAACCCGGCCGCAGGGGAACCGTCCTTCCCAGGGCTACCGGCGAAGTTCTGGTCGAGCCTTCCCGCTCTTCGCACTTCCGCCTGTCGATCACTTTGCCGGATTCGACGAAGATCCTCGACCTTGGCTACACACAGCAAAGCCATGCTTTTACGCTTGAGGGTGCGAACCAGCCGATGGAGCTCGCCCCCGGCGAGCGGCCGAGCGTCCACGTGTTCGTCGACGGCTCCGTGCTTGAGGTGATCCTCGGGGAACGGTTCGTCTTAACGCACCGCTTTTACGACTCACAGCCTACCGC
>CAXUEE010000166.1:0-3784 GCA_964249905.1 uncultured Acidobacteriaceae bacterium | reverse complement strand
GCCTACCGCACCTGATCTTCTCGTCGAAGTCAACGCCCAGAACCCGCCCAGCGTCGAAGCCTGGAACATCCACCCTATCTCACCCAATCGGCTCACCACTCTCGCCTGAACCCATGGTCCGCACCTTTCTTTTTGCCGTACTGATGCTCTCTCCGGGTGCCGTCCGGAAGGCTCCGCAGCCGTACGGCCTGCGCCCGGACGGCACCGCTGTTCTTACCCTTGCACCGCCCGGGAAGAAGCTGCTCGTCCTTTTCTTTGTCGCGTCCGACTGCCCGGTTTCCAACCGCACGTTCCCCGAGATGCGACGTGTTCGCCAGGCCTTCGAGCCCAGCGGAGTGGCCGTCTGGTATGTCTACCCTGACCAAGGTGAAGAGGCTAATACCGTTCGCGCCCATCAGCAGGCATACGACGCCGGCGGAGCCGCACTGCTGGACAGCTCCGGCCGCCTCGCCCGGCTGGCTCAGGCCCGGGTCACGCCGGAGGTTGCTGTTCTTGTTCCGGATGCCTCAGCCGGATGGAAGCCCATCTACACTGGTCGCGTGGACGACCGCTTTGTTCGGCTTGGACTTGAGCGTCCCGCCGCTACAGAGCACTTCGCTGAGCGCGTCCTTACGGCCGCCCTTCACGGTGCTCCGATTGAAAAGCCCACTGGAATGCCTGTCGGCTGCGGCATCTTGAGTTCCGCGCCATGAGTCCGCGCCCTTGTTCCCGCTACCTGGCCCTTTTCGCGGCGACTGTGGTGCTGACTCTGGTCGCGCTGAGGGTGGGTATCCGCCTGCCTGCCGTCCACGCCGCAGACGAGGTCACCTGGCGGCGTCAAATTGCGCCCATCCTCTATCACAACTGCACCAGCTGCCATCATGCCGGTGGCTCGGGTCCGTTCCCGCTCACCTCCTATCAGGACGCGAAGCGCTGGGCTTCCGTGCTTGAACCGGCCACCGCCTCCCGCTACATGCCACCTTGGCTGCCCGAACCCGGCCATGGCGACTTCGCCGGAAGCCGCCGCCTTCCCGACGACGACATCGACGCGATCCGTTTTTGGGTACAGAAGCTAAGCACGGAAGGCGATGGCAAAGTCCCGGAGCCCCCCACCTAAAAATACGGCTGGCAGCTTGGGCCGCCCGACCTCGTCCTCCAGATGTCTTCTCCGCTCGAAGTTCCCGCGAGCGGACAAGACCTCTTCATCAACTTCGTCCTGCCGGCCGGGGTCACGTCCACCCGATGGGTTCGCGCTATGCAGATCGAGCCTGGGAGCCCGCAGCTTGTCCACCACGCCAACGTCATCCTGGACCGCACCGCTTCGTTTCGCCGCGAGCATCCCGACACGTGGCAGCACGGTGTGCCCGGGATGGATGGCCTCGGCGATTCCGGCGAGTCCTTCGACCCGGACAGCCATTTCCTCTTCTGGAAGCCCGATTCCACCGCGCTCGTCGAGCCCGACGACATGCCCTGGCGCCTCGACCCCGGCAATGACCTGATCCTCAACATGCACCTGAAGCCCACCGGCAAGCCCGAGCACGTACAGGCCCGCATCGCACTCTACTTCACCCCTCGGCCCGCTACCCGCTTCCCCATGCTGCTGCAGCTCGAGCACGACGGGACTCTCGACATCCCTGCCGGAGACAAAGCCTTCCTTATCGAGGACTCGCTCACCCTGCCCGTGGCGGTCGACGTGCTTGGGGTCTATCCGCACGCCCACTATCTCGCGCGCCAAATGGAGGGATGGGCCATTCTCCCCAACGGGGAACGCCGCTGGCTTATCTTTATCAAGGACTGGGACATCGATCGACAATCCGTATATCGTCTCGCCCGCCCATTGAGCCTGCCCGAAGGCACCGTGCTTCACATGCGTTACACCTACGACAACTCTGCCGCCAACCCACACAATCCCAATAAGCCTCCTATCCGCGTTCGTGCCGGGAACCTTTCGGTGGACGAGATGGGGCATCTCTGGCTGCAGGTGCTGCCTCATGCCGTCGCTGGAGACAGTACCGGCGGCCGGGCGCTGCTGCAAGAGGCCTGGATGCAAGATCGTTTGAGCAAAGATCCCCACGACGCTCTCGCGCTCTACAATCTGGGCTCCCTGGCGATGATGTCGGGCGACGGCAGCCGCGCCGCGGGGCTGTTCCGCCGTGCCCTCGACCTGCGCCCGGGAGACGTCCGTGCCCTGACCTCGATCGCCTCCGCACTTGCCCTCCAGGGGGACTGGCAAGCTGCCCAGACCCAGTACCGCGCCGTGCTCACCCGCGATCCAAACAATGCAGATGCGGCTTTCGATCTCGCCCAGATAGACCTTGAACACAATAACCTGCCGGAAGCCGAGTCGCTGCTCCGCACCCTCGCGCAGGTCCGTCCCGACGATGCGGCGGTTCACGCCAGTCTGGGTACGGCTCTCGCTGCTGATCCCACGGCCCCATCCGGCGCCGCAAAGCAGTTCGACCGTGCCCTCGTTCTTGATCCCCACAACTTCGAAGCCCTCTTCGGCCTTGGTAAGCTCGCCGTCGAGGATCCGCAAAGCGTCTCTGCGATTCCGCTTTTGGAGCGCGCGCTCGCTGAAAAACAGGACCCTGACGCGGAGCACCTCATTGCGCTGGCCTATGCGCGGTCGAGGGAGCCGGACGCTCTCGCCCAAGCGCTCGTCCACCTTGAGCGCTGGCAGAAACTCGCCGCGTCCAACCCCGAGCCGCACCGCGCCCTTGCCCAGGTCTACATCGCGCTCGCTCGCCCCGCAGACGCTCTCGCCCAGCAGCGCCTTGTGACTGAACTTGACCCAGCCAACCCTTCCGACTGGAATGACCTCGGCGCCATGGAGGCGATGAGTCACGATGTCGTTTCGGCTCGCCGCGATTTCCAGCACGCCCTCGAACTTGACCCGGCGAACGAAGCCGCCAAGGCCAACCTGGCCCGCATCCATCCCAAGTAAGGGCAATTACATACTTGACACACACACTGTGTCGGGTGTGGAATTGGTTCTGCCGTGACAGGGCAGTGCTTTTACTTGTAGCCGTTGTAGCTATCTGGGCCAGCTATCATCCATCCGTCATCGCGGCTGAATGTTTTCCCAGCGAGGTACCTAAGCCCATACCAAGTGCAGTGCTCCGTGCCGTAAATGTCGTCATATCGGATATATCCGAATGCGTACAGAATCTTTCCCTTCAGCCGGTACTCGTCGAAGATGTCGTCAAAGTCCTGCTCCCCGTCCAGCAAGGCGTAGAAACTACGCTCGGTCATGGCGAGGGGAACAAGCGGGTCTCCTTTGTAGATAACCTCGGAGCGGTATTTTGGCTTCTTCGGAAGATCGGCAAGCGACCTGAGCAGGACGATGTTGCTTTGATGCCCTCTTATGAAAGCTGGAGTCTTGCCCCAGTTCTTGAAGTTGACCAGAAACGTATGCTTTCTATCGCCTTCGGCCTCTGGAGTAAGGTGAACGAAGTCCTCCCACATCGGCACAAGAATAGCCCTCTCGGTGTTTTGGATGGATCGGTTCTGACTCCAGATGATCCAAAGGGTTCCAATACTTCCGATTGTATAGATAGCCGTGATGCCGATAATCCACCATCCCGATGGCTCGGAATTATTCCTTTTATCGTAGGTTGTGGAATTGGAGGATGGGGATTGATTCGCGTCCTGGACGGAAGAGGAAAGTTTTTCCACTTCATCCTTATCCTGCTGGGCTTGTTGGTAGATTTCATGGGGCTGGGGATGATGTTTATGGGGCGTCCCCTGCCATAGGAGCTTGTTGAACTATCTGGAGCTTGCGTCGCGTTCATGGGTTTTCGGGTGG
>CAXUEE010000165.1:501-8568 GCA_964249905.1 uncultured Acidobacteriaceae bacterium | reverse complement strand
CATCTCGTCTCCATCCGGTGCAGCTACGACTTCTAGAGGAATAGCCATTCTAGCCTCCAAGAGGTAAATTCAGGAAAACGGCGGCCGAGAATTGCGAGTAGTTGGGCGGTTGACAAGCATCATACATACGAATGTAAAACTGCTCTACAGGATATGACCGCGGTATCGTTATGTTCGCTGCAGCCGTCCGGAGTACCAAGTCGGAATCTACTCCCGGTCCGAAAGTCATGTCCCGTCGTCGAACCTCGAAGCCACCGTTTGTTGGTGCAGTGGTGCCGGTACAAACGAGTAGTTCTGTGGCGGTTACACTCGTGATTGATAGTCCTGCAAGGCTCTCGAGTGTAGCCTTAATTTTGGTGGGTGCTTGCGGCAGGTCCGCATCTGACGGGATTGTAGAGGTTAATCTGAAGCCTCTTCCAGCTAGCGCTGCAGTCGCAAAGTCAAGTTGCGTCTGATTGGTCTCTGGTACATCCGGCCTCAATGTTATGACGGCTACCTGCACGATAACATCTACAGTGCTGCTATCTTCTTGGGGGCCTATGGTTAAGAGGTCACCAGGCCATACATCATCATGCATTGAAAGTACTGAGTAGCTCCCTTTCAGAGCTGGCGGTCCATCAGTAACCGACTCTAGAATCGCGCTTACCACGTTATCGCAGTCACTACTACTCCAAGCAATCGGTTCTGAGACGGTACCTGCCCAGCTCAACGTCACCGGTATGGCTGTTTCTCCGGCGGGAAAAGCTAAACTTTGACGTGCTACTGCAAGGTTCCTTAAGCGGTATGAAACAAAGATGAGCTCATTCGATGCTGGGACGGTTGCCGGGTAAAATTTTAAAGTACCCGTGCTACTTACTTGGCAAGATCCACCGTCAGCACTAGTCGCCAATGAAAGTGGAGTTTGTGCTGTGGCACTTGGCCCTGTACTTACCAGTAGTGGGCTGGTTTGGCTGCAGCGGATGCTTCTTATGCTGCAATTGAGATTGCCGCTATCAATCAAACCAAAGATGCAAGCCGGGGGCAATGTATTTAGGCTTCCGCTAAAGAGAATGGTTGTTGTGCCTGCTACACCGCTTGTGACGTCCTCTACTTCAAATACCACCTGCCCCGTGCTGCTTACTAAATCTCCCCCAAACGACTCTAAGCCTTTGCTCGTCAGTGTGGTGTAAATCTGTTGAAAGCGCTCCATCTCTGGCGAATACACGCGCAAGCGCAGCGTATAGATGTGCCCCGCTTGGAGTGTCAATGTTGATCCGACTGAAACGCCTGACACTTCAGCAGTGAGTACCACGACCTGATTTGAGCTACTTACTTGGTAGCCTGCAAAACAGTTCGGCAGCAAAACACCGCCAGTGTATAGGCCAAGCATCGATCCAGAGCTGCCGGGCAGGATCGAGACCCCGCCAGCCTCAAATGTAAGCATTCCCCCTAGCTCAATCTGCTGCGTTGTGGAGAGAACTGCCTCCCCATCACGCCCGGTGCCGCCATTGCAAGTCATTCCTAGCTGAGTAAGACCAATATGTGCGGCCGGATCGTTGACCTGCCAAAGAGCAGTATTCAAGCTCGTGCCCTGGAAAAGATCCACGAAAGAAGTCGTTTGCTCGCTTACTGCATGAAAGGGTTGTTGCGTCAATACGAAACTACTTGTACTCCCATCCCCAAGAAACAGCTCCGTTACATACGCGGTTGGTTCTTCTCTGCCATATACGGTAACGTCCCACGCTAACCAGCGCATGTCGCTGATCGACACAGGTAGGAATTTCAGCCCTGGGTCACCTGCTGCAATAACATGCGTTGTCTGGCCTAGGGGTGCTACATAGGTGATACCAGAGATGCAGCGATAAGCATTGCCGGTCTGAGCCGCCAGTGCTGCTGCTGCTTCTGACCATCTAGATCCTTCTCGTACGGACATTCGGCCAGCCGCAGTCGACTCTTCAGAGAGACTTACTTGCAAGGACCTCGCGCTTAGACGTGCCAATTGATTCCAGCTTGTTCCTAGCGTTTGTCCTAGAAATGTTGTTCCAATGCTAATTTGAGTGGAGTCCAAGAGAAATTCATCGCTTATCGCGTTCAGCATTAAGAGGTCTATGTCTTGATCGTTTCTCCATCCTGCGACGTGACGAGTGGGAGACTCACTAACATATCCCGTGAAGAGAACTAATCCGGATGCGTTGATGATGGTCACTCTTGCAAGAACCTGTGGAGCAGGCAAATCTTTAGTCCCTGCAAACAATGCGATCGTGCAGAGACTCGGTTCATTCAAGCGTCGTACTATTCTTGTTTGCTCCCCAAATTGTACGTAGCTCGCATAATCTACGACTCCTAGAGCGCTCTGAGTGTCAATAAGTACTTGCATGATGCATCCCCGGATTAAACAATGCCAGCAGGACTAGGAAAGTATGTTCGATAGCACAGAACTTGCTGCCCATCGTTCCCATCAGTGACGGGTAAAGCCCTAAAAGAAGCTGAGGGCCGAATGATGCTTAGATCCGTAGCCAGATCCGTGGTCGCCTCCGCTGCACTCTGGCATGCCTGGAGTCTAGGGTAGTAGAGCCAAAGCTTATCCCCCTGGACACCTTCGGATAGGAAGAGGCCCGACCACTCCTGGAAGAAGGAGCCACCCTCTCGATCTAAAAAGCTCATCACCTCTTGCAGCTTCATCCCTCCGATAGGCGCTCCACCTGGCAGCGGCGAAGCAAGGTTCAGACCACCATCGCTCCCGACGAAGGAGACTCGCGCGACGTTGAAAGAAAAGCGACGGATGTAGTCTGGATTATTTCCGATAACGCTCGGATTCACTACGAACGTAGCGCTATAAGGGCTTCCCACATAACCAGCTTGACCGATATAGTCCTGGTCGACTACCAGGATGCTGCCAGCCTGCGGCGTCGGGCTAGAACTAGCTGCTAAATACAACGTTGATGCCGTGCTCGTTGCACTAAGAGACACCGCTGGCGCTGCTCCCCCGCCAGAACCAACCGGTGTAGACGTAGGAAGAGCTGCTAAAACATTCATATGATCCGAGCCTGAGCTCAGGGCCATCGACAGCTTGCTCCACGTTGCAAACTGAAAGCCGACAGTCGCACTGAGACTCTGCCTCGCTTGCACTCGGACGATTGCAGGTGTTCCGGTAGTTACTTCGACAATCTTACTTTCCGCGGTCCGCACAAAGCCCTCAACATACCCTAGACTGACCCAAGGTGCCGGAGGTGTGTTGTAGTCCCAGGATCCGGTAGAAGCTGGATCAAAGATAGTTGGCGTTCTTAGCACGCGATTCACAGGTGCAAAGTAAAGTCGCGTCCTTCGCGTTATCAAGGGCAGTGTCATCGGATGCATCACGCTTGTACTACTCACGATGATTCACCCGCCTCTTGGAACGAGAACACCTGCGTAGTCGTAAGGCGCCTTAGCTGATTCCGGCATATCGTCAACTTACCAAACTGCGGCTCCGACCAGAAGACCTGAGTCTGCAGTACGCTGGCTGGCATGCTTGTGTAGTTGACTTTCTGCGCCCGCTTTGGCTCTAAGATCATAAGTAATTCGCGATCCATCTCCGCGATCGCCCGCCCGCGATCTAAGCTGGAAGCTGCTTGCGTGCCACTCGTCGCGTACTCGATCTCGCACCCTATACTGCTCATACAGGCAGACACATCTTCTAAGATAGCGAGGCTGGTCCACCGCAGAGTAAAAACATCATTCATCAACTCGGCTTCAGGCGCCTCGGCATCCTCTACTATTATTCCCGGGCGCTGAACAGCGCGTATCACTATCGTTCGCAGAGGGTTGAGCAGGTTTAAACGATTCCTGAGAGCTATGTAGAAGGTATCCTTTGCATTCTGCATACGACACTACCCTTCTTTGTTCAACGACGCAGGTGTTCCAACGCGTAAAAGAAGCCTATATACCATAGGTGAACCGAGTAACAAAGAGCAGGCCCATTCCTCAATCAACAAACTAAGGCCTCCCACGTAAACCATAGACACCATCGTGAATAGCGAATCCGCAGATTCTAAATTCAGTAAGCTCACTTGCTGCGCGACTGCTGAGGAGGAAACCAACAGCTCATATCGTGCTGCATCGCCCTCCTGCATAGTAGGTCGCGTTTTGCGAAATGTTACAGGCGCAACAGTCAGCGATTGCAGGTTCGGAGAATTCAGTCCGAGTTGCCCGGCATCGGTCATATCGCCCTGTGCCGGAGAGACAAGGAACTCGGCAGTATATCCTCCCGTCGCGCGTAGCAATGCATCCGCGGTTCTCTGTGGCCCGGCATTTGGATTCCGTACACTCCAATCTGTCAAAGATCACCCCAATCGATTAGCGACCCAAGGCCGCAGCAATGTTTTGACAGTGCTGTCCACTAGCTGGTCCGAGAAGTACTGCATCTGCAAAGTATCTACCCGGCTTGCTTTTACATTCATTCCTGATGTGCTTTGTGCATTCTTCACAATCAAAGCACAAGCGCTTTTCACTGCGTCCGGTATCAGAGTCAAACCCGCAGTGTAGGTCACAGCTACCTCATTAAAGGGCAGTCCAAGAACACTCCTAGGAAATACCAAGCTTCCATCAGGCATCCAATCCACCGTAGTCGGATCCAAGGTCACCCAGCTTCCCGGAAGAGAAAAAGCGGCCCATAGCTCTTGGAGTTGATAGTAAGTCGTTGCGTCTCCTCGTCTGGCCTGAGTGTAGCGCGCCTGCACCGTTATCAGCGGTGAAAGCGCCGGTGGCGCAGCGACGAGCGGTAGATAGGTCAGCTGCCCTGTCTGCGCTCCCGATGTCAATCGTAGCTTCTCGACGTATTGCGTAACGGCTAGACTGGAGCGTCTACAGTAGTTCTCAATAAGCGCTGAAGCAACAGTTATCCAATCATCCGTGGTGTCAGGAGCAAGCCCATAATTCGTGTAATCTGACGATTGCAGGTACCCCATTAGTTATGTTCCTTTCATGTGGGGGCAAGAAGGGCTGCCGTGCACTGCAGGCAGCCCTTCACCGGTACGGCGCTTATCGATCGACAAGAACCTGGTAGTGTGCATAACTTGCGCCTTTAACGACGACGCCGCCAAACTTCGCAACGATGTACTGCGAAGCAAGAGAACCGGGTAGACCTAGCTGAAAGATACGTGCGGCGGGGTCGCCAAGCCAGTGGTACTCAATCATATCTTCCGTAACGATGTAAGCTGGAAGTACCGCCGAACCCGATCCTGGGGTGCCGGTGTAACTCAATGTCCAATCTGGGATAAGCGGCAAGTCGCCGGCCTGAGTCGACAAGCATTTGACAGACAAACCTGCAGTGACCTCTTTCTGGCTGAGTACAACGTTGAACTCGGTCTTTAGCTCCCGGTCGAGCAAGTCAAGCAGCACAGGATTTGCATAGATCGCAGTCGGACGCACCTCAAACCCTGAGTTTGAAACCATTTGCGCAACAGTAGCTTTCAAGGTGTCGGTGATAGAAGAACTCGTACTCACCGTAACGGAGTTCCCGCCGGCGGCGATCTGTGCAGCTGCGCCATAGTACTGCGCGGTCGTCGGCGTGCTTAGCGATGTATCTGAACCGTTCCAAAGTGCGACGTCATGGGAGCGGAGGACACCGTCCACTGTATCTAGCAAATCCTTCGCCTGAAGGTAAGCAAACTGCTTCTGCTGTACACCAAGTTCCACGTCAAACAAGTTATAGGACAACTGGGCAACGACCGCTTTTAACGGCACAGATCGCTCTACTCGGGTGGGCGTCACAACGGGAGCAGCAATGTTTCGCGGATCGACAAAGCCCGCAGTGCCTGGTGAGGGGATTGCCGTTTCCTCAAAGAAGCGGGACGGATGTCCGGTGGCTGGCACCTGTCGTATACGCTGGCCGAAAGCTCCGCGCCGCCGCACAATGTCAGTAATCTCGCTCTGGTACAGGGGTACTTCGATTGCGCCGGGTCCAATGTAATCAGCAGCCGAGTGAATCTCCAAAAAATTCGCCTTCATGCCTTGCTCCCTGCCTCTTCGCGAGGCGATTGTTCTTTATCTAGTTTCAAACTGCGTGCGGTACCAACGTCCTAACGCTCGGGCATAACTCAAGAGTTGACTAAACCCGCGAGAAGCTTCGACTAATCTCGGCAGCGACATAGAGCACCGGCAAGGACCATCGTCTCCACGAGCTAAACCCTAAGTAGCCGGTCTATCGTATTTGCGCTCCGGTGCGCAGCAACTGCGACTTTACTGCGATCCGGTGCTCTACGCTTAAGCCGGCAAGCGCAGCATCCAGGTTTCGCAGATCAACGCCGTCCTCTGCATCAATCCCCTGCTTGGCAAGCAGCTGTACTGTTGCCGCAGGTAGTGTCTTGCGTGGCGAAGCTCGCTCCTCGCAGCGCTGGCTGCTTGCCCGCAGCATGGCGAGTGCCCCTTCAGCTTCGCTCAAACGGCGTTCTAACTCGAGCTCGCGCGCTGAACCGGAGCGTCCCGTCTCACTCGCCTCGGCATCCACAGCGGCCGTAATCTTGCCGATCTTGCCTCCCTGCGCTTCTGCGCTTTCTTTCCACTGTGCCCCTGCGGCCTCCATTAAAGTTGCTGCGCTGCTCAGCCGTTCCAGGCAGGCCTCGAGTCTTCCCATCACTTCAGTCATCTCTGGCTCCATAACGCTCCGTATCCTCTCTGTCCCAAACTCAACCCTTCTCGAACATCTGCCGGCAGCACATCGCGGCCATTCTCTCGTGCTGCCACAAGGCTTCCCGTACGGCAGCGATTTCGCTGCAGCCGAAACGACGTGCCCCGGTAAGCGGCCTTGTCCCGCAACAGCACTGCCGCCCCGGTAAACATCGCCCGCGTCACTGTCCACACATCCGCTGTCATATCCTCCACAAGCGCGTCTGCCAATTCGTAGCTCATGCCCATGCTTCCCGGCGCGCCTATGTCCAACTGCTTCACCACTTCCGGGAAATCTCGTCCATACACATATCCCGCAACGCGCAACTCCCGTCCCACCACATCCGCTTCCGTAATCAACCCGCATTTACGCCGTACATCATGCCCGTCGTACCCCGGCGTAAACCCAATGGCCATGCCAAGCAACGACGGTAAGGCGTCGGTCGCCGCCCTTGCCGTCAGCACCACGCAGTGTCCTTTTGCACCCGAGGGTGGACGTGTACTCGCTTCATCCACAGTTGTGAGCACGCCTTCAAACGGGATCCTGTTCGGGTGGCCCACCACATCCGGCACCCGCATCGCCATTGCTTCCAGTTGCATCCTGCCTCCCACGCCTCTGCCTGTTGCCGAACAACCCCGCCAGCCAGTGCTCTCCTCCCTCCCTGTCATGCGGAGCCCGCAAACCTGCAGCCCGCTCTGACGCCCAAACTCCAGCTCCGCCGCAAAACGCCGCTCCACGCTCGTTCCCTCAATGGGCCTTTCAGAGCAGGGCTCGATGCGGCTGCTTAAATGGACCTATGCCGGGAAAGGCGGCAAGCCTCGCATCGCGCGCACCTCGCTGACCGTCAACACCCCTGCTGCCAATACCGCGGTCTGGACTTGCACCGTTTCCAACTCGTCCGGTGCCTGCAGCTCAGGAAATACAAATTCAAACTCCCGCCAGCCCAGGCGCTTCGCAAATAGATCCCGCGTGATGTGTTCGGTGACCAGCCGCGCCAGCGGCGCCACCGCCGAACGGAAGAGCTCGTCCGCCTGGGCTCCTGCCGTCGACTGGTTCACATCCTGTTCCAGGCCCAGCACCATCGGCGGCAAACTAAAGGCATTTGCCACCATTCGGATCAAAAACTCCTGCCAGCTCAACCGCAGATCTGCGTCGGTACCCGCGGCAAAGCGCAGCACCTCCGGTTTCTGCTCGGTCGCCAGCATCGGCACCCGGCCTGTTCCTTCCATCTCGTCCTGCCACCAGCGCTGCAGCCGGTCCTGCTGCTCGGGTGTGGTTTCCCCCATCCACAGCGCATACTGGTTCACCGCATTGCTCGCCAGCTTGCCCGCAAACCGGTGTGCTGCCAGAAAGGTGTTGATCGTTTCGAACGCCACCTCCAGCGGTCCCAAACCAAATGGCGTGTGCGTCCGCGGATTCATCCGCAAATACATCAACTCGTC
>CAXUEE010000165.1:0-491 GCA_964249905.1 uncultured Acidobacteriaceae bacterium | reverse complement strand
CCGCAAACGACGTACTCCCCGGCAGCCCCGTGAGCTGCGCCCACCGCGGCGAATCCGGCCGCCCATCCCACTTCGGATTCATCTGGATCGTGGCCCCATCCACCGGCCACAACGAGAACGGACGGTCCGGGTTCCCCGTCAACTCCATCTCAATCGCCCCAAAGCCGCCGACCAGCGCGTCCTCGAGCACCTGCTCCAGCAGCGACCGAAACGAGTCGCTTGCATTCGGCTCCTCCAGGGCGCATCGCAGCGCCTGGAGTTCCTCTTCCAGAGCCTCAACCGTCTCCGGCCGCACTGTCGACTTCAACCGCACCTGCCACTCCAGGCTGGCGATCCTGTCCTTGATCACGTTGATCGCCCGCCTTGCGACCGGCGTTTCGGCAAAGCGCCGCAGACTTGCCGGCGTCACCTTCGGCAGTGCGCGCTGCACTCCGCTATAGGGCTGCAGAAGCATCGGCAATGCCGTCGATTTGCGGCGCGCATCCCTTTCT
>CAXUEE010000164.1:6958-8652 GCA_964249905.1 uncultured Acidobacteriaceae bacterium | reverse complement strand
CCCCCTGGTCCCGAACCAGGTGCGCTACCAGACTGCGCTACGCCCCGAACACTTGATCAGAAAAGATCACTTCTGCCACGCCGCGAACCAATCTGAAACGCTCAGGACGCGTCCGCAGGCTGATGACCAAGCTTCCTTACTTTACCAGAGTTTGCCCTGCCGAGCACTGCGCCGGTCAATCCTTCCGCTGCATCTAGTTAAGCATCATGTCGTCTATGCGTGAGCGCCGGGACATTGTCCGTGAATGGAAGAGGGGCCGCGGCGGTGTGCTCATCACGCTGGTGTACGCTGCTGGCTCGTCCTATCGCCGCCCCGGAGCCCGGCTGTTGACCAACGCCTCAGGAAAGGGGCACACCGGAACCATCAGCGGCGGTTGTCTCGAGGGGGAGGTCGTCCGCCGCGCGCCGTGGCTGACGCGCGAAAAGGCCGCGGTGGAACGCTACTCGATGAACTTAGACGACACCTCGGATATCCCTTACGGTCTCGGCTGTGGAGGAACGGTCGATCTGCTCTTTGAGCCAGTTCACACTCCGGAAGCCAACGCTTTGCTCTCCGCCATGGCTGCCTCCCTAGAAGGGCGGGACTCGACCGTGATCAGCTTTCTTCCCGACGCGGAACGCCGCCTACGCCGCCTGGTCTTCGACGTCCGTGGCGAAGTCGTCTTTGCCAGCGAGGGCCTCAGTCCACAGAAGATTGCCTGCGCGGGCCGGCTTGACCCCAGCCAGAGTTACGAAGGACGATTTATCGAAAGCATCCAGGCTCCGCAACGTCTGATCCTTCTCGGGGCGGGAGACGATGCCAAGCCGCTTGCCGAACTGGCCGCGCTGCTCGGTTGGTCGGTCATCATTGTGGATGGCCGTGCCCAACTGGCCAAGGCGGAACGTTTTCCCGCCGCTGAGCGGGTCCTTCTTCTCCGGGCGCAGCAGTGCGCGGAGCTCGGCATTCGTCCAGAGGACGCTGTGATTCTTATGACCCATAGCTACGAGCAGGATCGCGACTGGCTGACAGCTGTCCTTACCCAGCCGCCGCGCTACCTGGGCTTACTCGGCTCCCGGCACCGCAGCAGTCTGCTGGTCAGCGAAGCCGCCGCCGCCTTGGGAAGAACGGTAGACGCATGCTGCGAGCACCTTTTTGCGCCAGTCGGACTTTCGCTCGGAGGCGACGGACCCGAGGCAATTGCCCTCGCCGTTGTGGCGGAAATACAGGCAATCGTAAACGGAGGTTCCGGCAGTTCGCGCCGGCTCAGGGCTCCGGAGATTGCCGAACAGATGGCGCGGGGCGGAGTCTCTTTGTATCTGCAGGCGCAATGCGCGCTCGAAGCCTGATGCGGCAGGTTGCGGGCGTCGTTCTGGCTGCCGGAGCGTCCCGCCGGCTCGGTGAACCGAAGCAGCTGGTAAGGCTGGGTGGAGAAACCCTTCTCCAGCGCGCAGTGAGAGTCGCTGCCGAGGCTGCTTGCTCTCCTCTCATCGTTGTTCTTGGCGCCTTATCTGAGGCGATCCTCGCCCATGGTTCTTTGCTTCCGGCAAAGATCGTGCTCAATCCTGCGTGGGAAGAAGGGATGGCCGCTTCCATTCGCGCTGGCATGGGTGCGTTGCCGCCCGGAATCGCAGGTGCGCTGCTTATGACGTGTGATCAACCCGCAGTCACTGCTCAACATCTTCGGCGCCTCGCCATGGAAGCTCCAGAAGAGCAAG
>CAXUEE010000164.1:2013-6948 GCA_964249905.1 uncultured Acidobacteriaceae bacterium | reverse complement strand
TATTTTCCCGCAAGTGCTTTTGCGGAGCTTCTTCAATTATCCGGCGACCAGGGGGCACGCCGCCTGCTCGCCGCCGCCCGGGCATTGCCTCTGCCCGGGGGTGAACTGGATGTCGACACGCCCGAGAGTCTCGGAAAGGCTCGGGCCATGATGTGGTAAGAGAACCGAACAAGCAGAAATCGATGCAGGAACGCAGTTCAACAGGGTAGCGAAGAAGCTCTACCCTTCTTCCGCTTCTTCGTCAGTGCCGGCTCCCATAGTAACGATGCAGGGAAGAACCACCATGAGCAAAAAAGCGCCGGCAACTAAATAGTCGTGCATATGGAGCTCTCTTTTCTGTCGGAGCGCCTCGTGTGCTCTCCTGACAGGAACAAGCATCGCGTGTTCGGCCGGAACATGGAATTCCCCGCCTCTCTGTCATTTCCAAACCTTCGTTCGCAGCCTGTTCCACGAAGGTGGGAGCAGAAGCATCACTCACCGCTCAAATCCATTGCAGGTACCGTGGATACCTAGGCCTCGTACGGCGCCCCTGCTCATCGACTCTGTGCGCTGAGCTTCGCCTGAACGAACTCGACCAGATGGCCGACGTTCTGGATCGATTCGAGCTCCGCCGTTTGGAACTTGATTTTGAACGCTGTCTCAACAGCCACAACCAGATGAATGTGGCTGAATGAATCCCACTCCGGTACGCTGGCCGCGCTCAAATCCGAGCTCAGCACCAATGGATGCACATCGAAGACTTCCTGAAAGATGTCCGTAAGCTTCGCGTATATCTCTTCTTTTTGCATCCCTCGTCCTACACCCAAAAAGGAAACGATCACGGCTGTACTACATACCAATGCAATGAGAGCACTCCTGTTGCCGGGTTTCAGCGTCTGGTATGTCGCAGAGTTGCCGCAGGAGAAAGCACCGAATCTGCTCGCGGTACTTCCCTCGCCTGCAGGAATTTGCGTTCAGCGGTCCTCTCACGCCAGCAACAGGAGCTCAGCTCAGAAGTGTCGGAGTGTACTTTCGCCTGGTTCGGCGGAGGTCTGGTTCACCGCAAAAGGACGACGCTCCGTCCGCTCCGTCGTGCGTTCAAGCGAACGCGTTACGAGCTCGCGCGAGCCCAGACCGATCGCCAGCGCCAGCGTCAGCACGATACCGCCAAACAGGATCCCGAACGCCAACTCAATGATCATTCCGCCAATCTGCAAGTGATCGAGGACCATCGCCGCAGTCAGCACCAGCACGAGCCACTTCACCCCCATCGAAAGAAAGCGCGCGTATTGCAGCTGAATGTTCACCGCGCCGATCAGCACCGTACGCGCCAGGAAACGTGCAATGATATTGCCCGCGAACAGGAGGAGCACCGCTCCTACGGTCCGCGTCAGGTAAGGCAGCAGCGACATCGTCAGCTCGGAGTTGTTGGCATACGAGGCGTCAAATGCCGAGATGCCGATGATCAACCCCAGCACCACGCATCCCCAGAACGCGAAGCGGCCTGCCAAGGCTGTCGGGCTATGCTCAGGCGACCAGTCCGCAATTGCGTTCGTCTGCTTCCGCGCCATGCGATCGTCGAATTTCGCAGCCGTCAGGCCGCGTCGCAGCAAAGAACTCAGCAGAACCCCGATCCCGGTCATGACACCGAGAGCCAGGATGAACGCAAACAATCCCGGAAGAATGCTGATCAAGAGCGACGCAACCCGCAGCACCGACTGGTGTAGCGCATCCGACATCTGGTGCCACATAGACAGGTTCTCCGGGTAGGCGGGCGGTGCCGGGTACTGATCGGGCTGAAGAGCGATTTGCATAGCGAACTCCTTATGCGTGCAGGCGCCGAACTCTAGGCGGGACTCAGGGATTGAAGCGGTCCGGCCAGCGCCAGCGCGAGACAAGATACGGTTTGTCGACTTCAAACGCGGCGGCCAGCGTCTCTATATGATGTTCGGGATCTTTTCCGCCGCTGGTTTGCAGGATGTGCGAGGCGACCCAGGCCAGATAGAGGGGCGTCAGGGCGCCCAGAAGATGGCCCCGGTTGATGGTGCGCAACCGGTAGGCCAGCAAGAAGTCGTACACAATCCGCGCCCACAACGAGTCGGGCATCTGGAAGGTTTCGGCCGGCATTACCGAAAGCCGCTTGAGCCCCAGCAGAGAATGCGGAGGAAGCACCAGCGACCAGATCTCCGAAAGGTTCCCGTACGCCAGCCGGAAAGCCTCGAGCATCGGCTGTACTTCGTCGCGCGCGGTAGTGCCGGAAGACGGCTCGCCGCCTTGCGGACGAAATGGCTGCGCGACTCGCGAACGTTGCCAGAACGCCGCCTTCGCATCCAGATCCGAGAAAAACGAGCTCGTTACCTGCGCCAGAATGGCATTCAGGTCTGTCGCCGTCGGTTGTGGCAGCAGCCGGACCCCCGCCTCCACCTGGGTAATCGAGAACCCGGCAACGGCTGCCTCGGAGACCGGCCAGAGCAGCGACTCATACTGATTCGCAGCTGTAAATCGCTGCGCTGCCGCTGCCAGCCGGGCCAGCAGCCGGGACGACATCCCGAGATCGATGGCCAGGGGAAACCGCGGCGCCGCGCCAAACAAGGCACGGGAGAGCGGATAGAGAATCGCCGAGTTAACCAGTCCCGATCGCGGCGGGAGCGCATAACGCGGGACTGCCAGGTCACTTCCGCTTCCTTGAACCGCTTCGGCCAGCCCGCGCAACGCCTGCGGCGTCAACGTCTGCGCTTCCGGCCCCAGCTGCAGTACGGAACGGCTCCCATGCTCCAACGCAAGTTCATGCGCGTTCAGGAAATCCGCCGCCGTCAGGCTCCACGAGCCTGCGGAAGGAACCGCCGGCGTGTACCCGACCACCCGTAGCGACGCACTTTCCAGCAGTGCCGCATCCGCGTCCGGCGTGGCCACCGTCACGCTCATGCCCGCGAAGGCCTCCGCCAGATGCGCAAGCAGCTCCCGCACCGCATCCTGCGTGAGAGACGGAAGGCTCACCAGCATGGCGGCCTGGCTCGGGTGGGTCGGGGGATGCTGTTCGAGTGTGGTGGACGTGGTCGCCATGCGTTTGTCTCGATTGTAGTCAGATCAGGCGGAAAGGGAGAAAGCTGCCACAGGAAGCGACAAAATGCCTGCCAACGGTATGCGCACCCACCCCGGGCGATTGTTCAGTTCGTACAGCAATTCATATAAGGCCTTCTCGAGCAGATACGCGCTCAGGAGCGACTCGGCCTGTGCCGGCTCCGGCAGCAGATCCTCACGCACCGCGATGGTCGTCCGGTACGCCCGCAGAAACTCCGCCGAGACCGCATTCTGCCACAACCGCGCCCACGGCTCGAGCGCCCGTTGCCGGTCCGGATGCCGCTGCACATACGCATCCAATCCCGAGTACGCCGCATAGGAAAAACTGCGCAGCATGCCCGCGACATCTTTCAGCGGGCATTGTTTGCGGCGTCGCTCCTCGAGCGTCCGTGCCGGCTCACCTTCAAAGTCGAGCAGCACAAAGTCGTTTTTAGCCCGCAGCACCTGTCCCAGATGGTAGTCGCCATGAATGCGGATGAGTTTGCCCGAAGCCCGCGTTCCCGTGATGACGTGGGCGCGCGCGAACAGCTCAATACGTCGGCTTAGGATGGTGGCCGCATCGTCCGCGGTCAGGTCCTTGAGCGTGGCCATGCGCAGCTTCAGCGCGTCCAGGGTGTGGTTGATCTGCGCGTCGATGCGTAGCGCGTCGACACCCAGATCATCCGCGGTCAGCGGCTCGGCCTGGAACGCCGCATCACTGGTCGCGGTTGCCAGCGCCAGGTGCATCTCCGCCGTGCGTCGCCCCAGCAGCGCAGCCGCATCGAGATAGAAGCCCGCATGCTCTCTAGCCGCAGCCGGAACCGGCGCCTCCCCGGCAAAACTCGGCACCGAGCCCTCCTCCGAGGGCGGCGGACAAGTCGCTAGCGACTCATAAAAGCGCCCCAGCTCATCAAGTGTCCACTGCCAGCCGTCGCCCTCGTTCACCACCAGTCCCTGCAGCATGCCAAGCGTCGTCGAGCCCCCTGGCGTCACCAGCGTCAGCTCGCCCAGGAACGGCGCGATGCGAGGAAATTGCGCGACCTCGGTCAGGAAGCGCCCGATCTCCACATCCGGGTTTTCTCCAAGCTGCAGCTTGCGAAACAGCTTCAGGATCAGCCGTGAACCATACAGGATGCTCGTGTTCGATTGCTCCGCCGAGCCCATCCGCGCCGGCAAGAACTCCTCGCCACGCACCGCGTCGAATGCCGACGAACGCCGGCCCACCAGCCTCGACCCAACCGCGCCCGCACTCTGTGCCCCCCCGTCCTCAAACGCCACCGGGTGGTCCGGCGCCCCGGGCATCTCGTCCACGATCGCCGGCGCAACCTTCCCAACCTCGATTGAATGCCGGCCCAGAATCGCCTCTGTGATCGCCTCCGCCTCGGGTGACTCCGGCGCAATCTCATGCGCCGGCCGGGCATGGTGCGCCGCCACGATCGTCGCTGCCACCTCTTCCGCCGCCTCATGGCGCGTGCGAGCCGGCAGCGTCGCCGCGGACGCAATCAGGTGCAGCAATCCATGGCGAAAGTCTTCGCGCCCCGTGGCATCATGCAGCAGCGCCGGTCCGGTCGGCGTGGCTAAGCTGCTGATCACGCTCAACGGTGCACTGGCCCGCAATTGCTCCGTCGACTCGGCTCCCGAGGTAAACGCCAGCGGCAGGGCATACCGGTCCCCCGAGCCATCCGAGTACGTCAGATCGAGCAGACAAAGCGCATCGCCCAGCGTGCTCGTCGCCGGAACTGCCAGTCCCGTGAGCATGTTGCCCGAGGTCGAGAGCCCTGCCGCTGACGGCATCTCCATCCACTGCGCAATCGCCACCGACGCGATCGTGCGTGTTTTGGCCCCAAACCAGCGCTGGCGCGGCAGCCACGCCGGCAGCGCCGCTTCGAGCAAATC
>CAXUEE010000164.1:669-2003 GCA_964249905.1 uncultured Acidobacteriaceae bacterium | reverse complement strand
GCCCGGAGCCCGAAAGTAGCCCGGCCCAGCCCTTGGTCAGCAAATCGAGCGCCACCTGCTCGTTCTCGCCCAGACTCTCGTTCTCGATCACCGGCTCCATCTCGTGCTCAACCGGTGCCGGCTGCAGTTCAAACCAGAGGAACGAGTACGGGGCCACCGTCAGCGGATATGCACGCTCCGTGATTTGCGGGAAGGAAACATACCCCAGCATCTCCACCGGCATCAGCCTGGCATACGCCTTCAGGTCGAGAGAAACCGGCTGCGCAAACCGCGACAGATTCGCCACGCACAGTACCGTCTCCATCGTGCCGTCCTCGCGTTCCAGTTTGCGCAGGTACGCCAGGACTTTGCGGTTCTCCGGATGCAGAAACTCGAGCGTGCCGCGCCCAAAGACCTGGAACAGCTTGCGCAGCGCAATCATGTTGCGCGTCCAGTGCAGCAGGCTCGATTGGTCGCTCAGCTGCGCTTCGACGTTGACCACCTGGTAGCCGTAGATCGGATCCATCACCACTGGAAAGTAGAGCCGCGCCGGATCGCACTTGCTGAAGCCAGCATTGCGGTCCGAGTTCCATTGCATCGGCGTGCGTACCCCGTTGCGATCGCCCAGGTAAATGTTGTCGCCCATACCGATCTCGTCCCCGTAGTACATAATCGGCGTGCCGGGGAAACTCAATAGGAGAGAATTCAACAATTCGATCCGGCGGCGATTGTTATCGACCAGCGGCGCCAGCCTCCGACGAATCCCCACGTTGATGCGCATCCGCGGGTCGGCCGAGTACGCCAGGTACATATAGTCGCGCTCATCGTCGGTCACCATCTCGAGCGTCAGCTCATCATGATTGCGCAGAAACAATCCCCACTGGCACGCGTCAGGTATCTCCGGCGTCTGCGCCATGATGTCCGTGATCGGCAGCCGGTCCTCCTGCCGCAGCGCCATGTAAATGCGCGGCATTAGCGGAAAATGAAACGCCATGTGACACTCATCGCCCTCGCCGAAGTACGGCCGCACATCCGCCGGCCACATGTTGGCCTCCGCCAGCACCAGACGGTTGCTGTACTCGGCATCGATGACCGCGCGGATGGCCTTGATCTTGACGTGCGTCTCCGGCACGTTTTCACAGCTCGTCCCATCACGCTCGATCAGGTACGGAATCGCGTCCAGCCGCAGCGCATCCACGCCCAGGTCGAGCCAGAAGCGCATCGCGGTCAGCACCTCTTCCATCACCCGCGGGTTGTCGAAGTTCAGGTCCGGCTGGTGCGAAAAAAAGCGGTGCCAGTAGAACGCCTTGGCCTGGTCGTCCGCGAAGATGCTGCCCATCCTGCTGCTCCTGGCC
>CAXUEE010000164.1:0-659 GCA_964249905.1 uncultured Acidobacteriaceae bacterium | reverse complement strand
TGGTCGTCCCACGTCCAGTTCGATTTCTCCGTGTCCGTGAAGATGATCCGCACGCCTTCGTACTTGCGGTCCGAGTCGCTCCACACGTACATGTCGCGCTCAGGCGAGCCCGGAGGCGCCAGCCGCGCCGCCTTGAACCAAGGATGCTGGTCGCTGGTGTGATTGATCACCAGCTCGATCATCACCTGCATGTTGCGCTTGTGCGCCGCGTCGAGGAACAGCTTGAAGTCGTTCATCGTACCGTACGACGGGTTCACATCGGTATAGTTCGCGATGTCGTACCCGTCGTCCCGCAAGGGCGATGGCATGAAGGGCAGGATCCACAGGCAGGTCACGCCCAGGTCCTGAAGGTAATCCAGCCGCGACATCAGCCCCTGAAAATCACCGATGCCGTCATTGTTCGAGTCCGCGAACGCACGCACGTGCAGCTCGTAGATGATGGCGTCCTTGTACCAGAGCGGATCGGCCGCACTCCCCAGCTTCTTCACGCACACTCCCCTAAGTCTTGGTGTGATGCGCGATTGGTCTGCACGGTAGGATTATGAACCAGGAACCACTCCCACTCTCGCGTGAAGCCCTTCTCTCCTGAGGTCATCTCGACCGAAGCGGCCAGTCGTGGCGTCCGCGCAGTGGAGAGATCCCCGAATGTCGCTCACCCC
>CAXUEE010000163.1:8316-8653 GCA_964249905.1 uncultured Acidobacteriaceae bacterium | reverse complement strand
GGCATCCCGCGAGGCCTTGGCCTGGTCGAAGACGAGCTGATCCTGTTTCAGCAACGCTGTGGCGTTGCGGACCTGGGCCGCGTCCGCCAGGATCTGAAGGTACAAACCTCCCACCTGGAGAACCGCTCCACCGCGGGCATTGAGCGTGGACCAGTTCGCTGCTTCGCTTGCCCGTCCCGCGGCCCGGTAAAGATAGAGCGCGGGCAGACTTGCGTCCTGGCTCAGGGAGATCTGCGCGCTCGCCGTATTGACCTTGACGATCTCCGGAATAACAGCGTTGAACCCGGGAATATGGATCGCATTCGGCTTGAAGCCCAACGCAGCGAGGTTGATCTCC
>CAXUEE010000163.1:0-8306 GCA_964249905.1 uncultured Acidobacteriaceae bacterium | reverse complement strand
ACTGGAGGTTGGGCAGAAGCGCGTTGCCGACGGTATAAATCTCCCCGCGTACGAAGTTCTCCTGGTCACCGCTCAGAATGACGGCGGTATTGCTCTTCAAGGCGGTGGCGATCGCCTGATCGATCGTAAGCGGGATAGTCCCGGGCTGCTCGTGCTGGATCAGACTGCTCGTGCTCAGCTGCAGGGGCCGCCGCAGGGCGCTGGGAGCATCAGGCAACGGGGTCTCGGAGGAACTCGAGGCCCGGATGCGCAGACGAGCCGGCACGTCGGCCCGGGCAGTCAGGCTGCTCTCGTCCGCCGCAGTGCCCTGCGGCGAACTCCCCTGCTGCGCCCCAGCGTAGCCGGACACACCGAGGATCATCCACACAGCGGTTCTCGAGACAACCGGCCACACTCCGGTCCGGCCGGCTTGCTCCTGCTTTGTTTGCGTCACGTTTCATTAGAGTGCCATGTTCGGCAGCCGGTTGCGAGAAAACAACGGAGCAGCCAACATCCGAATACACCCCGTGGGCAGCTTTATGACTTACTGCCCCGGAGATGCGAGCGAAAGGAGGCTCGGAGAACGCTCCTGCTCACCTTTGCAGCTACAATCTGTCCTAGATCTCCTATGCGCCTTCCCTTGCCGCTCCGCTTCGTTTCGCGCCTCGCCTTGGTTAGCCTTGCTCTCGCGGGCGCAGCCTCTGTCTCCGTATCTGTACTGCGCGCGCAGGAATACGTCGGCAACGACCCCCATGTGCCCTACAAGGACACCTCGCTGCTGAAGGTTCCGGCAGGCGCGCGAGTAGCGATCTACGACTTTGAAGACCTGGAGTGCCCGGCCTGCGCGCACGCCTTTCCCATCGTGCACGCGGCCATCGACCGATACCACATCCCGTTGATCCGGCACGACTTTCCACTGCAGATGCACGTTTGGAGCCGGGAAGCCGCGATTACCGCGCGCTACCTGCAAGATAAGGTCTCACCCCAGACGGCGGAACAGTTTCGGGGCGACGTATTCAAGAGCCAGAGCAATATCGGCAGCAAGGACGACCTGCAGTCGTTTACCCGCAAGTGGTTCGAAAGCCACAAACTCCAGATGCCGTTCGTCATGGATCCGAGCGGACGCTTTGCCGCCGAGGTCCAGGCGGACCAGACGCTGGGCGAGCGGATCGGCCTCGGGCATACCCCCTCCATCTTCGTGCTGTACAGCAAAGGCTGGGTGGAGGTGATGGACGTGACCCAGCTCTACTCGGTGATCGACAATGCGCTGGCCGCCTCGCCTGCGGCGCTCGCCACTCCCCGCGGCGGACCGAAGAAGCCGGCGACCAAGCAGAGCTGACCGCACCCCGCGCGGCAGAACGGGCACGCAAGCCGCTCTCCGTTATACTGAGGTGTCTTGGTCAACCAGCTTATCTTCGCGAACCTTACCCATCGTCCGGTCCGGACGCTGCTTTCCATGCTGGCGATCGGCGTTGAAGTGACGATGATCCTCACCCTGGTCGGCGTCTCTTATGGGACGCTGGACGCGAGCGCCCGGCGCGCCCGGGGCATCGGCGCGGATGTCTTCGTGCGTCCTCCGGGAACCTCGGCCATCAGCCTTTCCTCCGCGCCGCTCTCGGACAAGATGGTCCCGGTGCTGGCGCAAGAGCCCGGCGTCGCGCTCGCCACCGGGACGATGGTGCAGTCGATGGGCGGCTTTGAAACCATCCAGGGCGTCGACTTCGCGGCGATAAATAAGATGGCCAGCACCTGGCGGAGCCCGGGCGACGCGGAAAAAGAGGGCTTCAAGTTCCTCGAAGGGACTGCTTTCCAGGAGCCCGACGACATCCTTGTGGACGAGTACTACGCGCGCCAGAAGAAGTTGCATCCCGGCGACCATATCAAGCTCATCAATCATTCCTGGCGCGTTGCCGGCATCTTTGAGTCCGGCAAGCTCGCGCGCATCCTCGCTCCCATCGACACGCTGCAGCGCTTGACCGGCAACGAAGGCAAGATCTCGGCCATTTACCTGAAGCTCAAAGATCCCAGAGAAGCCGACGCTTTTGTGGCCACGCTGAAAGGCAAGCTGAATCCCGGCGACCCCGAACATGGCTACCAGGTGTATACGGTCGAGGATTTCGTCTCGCAGCTGAGCGTGTCCAACGTGTCCATGCTCAAGGATTTCATCTACGTCGTCATCGGCATCGCGACCATCGTGGGCTTCATCGTCGTCTTTATGGCCATGTACACCGCGGTGCTGGAGCGCACGCGTGAGATAGGCATCCTTAAGGCAGTGGGGGCCGGGCCGGGCTATATCCTCAACATTCTCTTCCGCGAAACTCTGATGCTGGCGGTTCTCGGCACCGTCGTCGGCATCGTGCTTACCTACGGGACGCAGTGGCTGATCGGCCATGCAGTTCCGGCGGCGTTGGTGCAGGAGACGGTCTACAAGTGGTGGCCCATCGCTGCTGCCATTGCCATTGTCGGAGCCATGCTGGGCACCGTCGTTCCGGCTATGCGCGCCGTGCGGCAGGACGCCACCGAGGCGCTCAGCTATGAGTGATCTCGACGTTCACAGCTCACTGGAACCGCTGCCCGCTCCCGTGGCCGCTACGGCCATCATCGAGGTGCACGCGCTGACCAAGACGTACCGCGTTGGGGAGATCGACGTGAACGCGCTGAACGGTGTGGACCTGAAGGTAAGGCGCGGTGAGTTCCTGGCGATTGTGGGCACGTCCGGCTCGGGAAAGTCGACACTGTTCAACATCCTTGGCGGGCTCACGCCGCCCACTTCCGGCTCGGTTGCGATCAACGGCCGGGAGCTGCACAGCATGTCCGACGCTGAACGAAACGACCTGCGCAAACGGACCGTCGGCTTTGTTTTTCAGAAGTACAATCTGCTTCCGACGCTCACCGCCGAGCAGAATATCCAGATTGTCCGCGATGTTGCCGGACGGCCAATCGCGTTCGACGAGCGCTTCAAGGAGGTGCTCGAGATGTTGGGGATCGCGAAGCGGATGCAGCACAAACCACGCGCGCTCTCCGGCGGCGAGCAGCAGCGGGTCGCCATCGCGCGGGCCATCGTCAACGGGCCGGCGATCCTGCTGGCCGATGAACCTACGGGTAATCTCGACACCAAGAACTCGGACATCGTCCTGAGTCTCTTGCGGGACTTGAACAAGCGTCTCGGCCAGACCATCCTGATGATCACGCATAACCCGGAGGCCGCCGCGTACGCGGATCGCACGGTCCAGATGCGGGATGGGCGCGTCCTCTAAACACCCTCAAAGGGTGAGCCGGAAGCAGTACAAATCGCTTCGGCGAGGGCTTGCGAGTCAGCTTTGTGCATCCCTGCCATCCTCCCGGCATCTCATTTAGATGGCGTAGCTTACGCCACAAGGACGGATTGTGCTCAACTCCATACGCTTTCTTCTTCCAGTTGTCTTTGTCACAGCGACTTCGGTCGCGCTCGCCCAGCAGACCACGACGACGACGCAGCAGACGGTCGCCCCCGGCACCACGACCGAAACGACGACGACCTCTCCGGCGCTGACCAAAAAGCAGATGAAGCAGCAGCGGAAGCAGGAGAAGGACGCGGAAAAGGCGTCTAGTGAGACCGCAAAGGCGCAGAAGGATCAGGCCAACGCTCTGAAGCACCAGGACAAGGCGACCCAGGCGCAGGAGAAGCAGCAGGCCACTCCGCCGCCGCTCTAATAGGGCCGGAAGCGCCGGCCGGAGCAGCTTATTTTTCTAGAGCAGGATCCGTATGCCGCCGCTCCAGCACAAACTCCCGGAAGAGGTGCGATCCAACGCGCGTAGCGAATGCAAGCCGGGCGCTGACCGCGCCTGCTCCGGGGTTTGCTCCTCCCGGATACCATAGGCTGTGTGCGACGATCGGACCTGAAAAGTCAGCAATGGTCGGAGTCAGCGTAAAGAATCGGTGCCCGTCGCTGTCATGGCGAGCCGTCACTTCAGCCAGCAGTGCATTTTCAATTTTCGCCTTGACGTGGCATCCATGGCAGGCGATGTAGCGCAGGTCTTCGTGGAAGGTAAGCTCCATGGCGTAGCGTACGTTGCCGGATACGATCGTCTGGCCGGCGTTGGCGCCGAAACGCTGCATGAATCCGGGTAGGTCCGTTCCCCAGCCCATGGGAGCGTCCCTCGCTTCAGAGTAGAGGGCCCGGACTGTGGTTCGCAGAATGGCGGGCAGCCCATAGGTGTCACTCGCGTAATCGTCGAAGATGACCTTTTTGGTGGGCTGATCGTACGGGCGGCCATTGACGATGGCCAGCTTTCCGACCCGGCGCGCTTCAATCTGCTCCGGAGTAAGCTGCCCGTTGGGGTCCAGAGCCGGCCGCGGCTTCAGGGGCTTTGCCACACTCTGGTCCGGGGTAGCCTGCTGAATAGCGGGGACGTCCGGAGGAGGTCCGACGCTCGCCGCATTTCCGGCTCCTTGTGCGATTGCGCAGACACGTGCGGTGGTGAAGACGACAGCTGAGAGCAGCGGCAGTATCGGCAGAGAATCCATGGAAGAACCTCGGAGAAGGTCAGCAAAGGAGCCAACATCTTGGATGCGTGCGTCAGTTTTCCTGTAGGTAGAGTGTCCCATAGTCCAGATAATTCTCAGCATATTTAAGAATCAGCGCACGATCTTGAGCATCGAGCGAGCGCCGGACCTTTCCCGGAACCCCAGCGACGAGACTTCCGGCCGGAACTATGGTGTGCTCGGGAATGACTGCGCCGGCGGCAATGATAGAACCCTTGCCGATATGGGCGCCGTTCAGGATCACGGCTCCGATGCCGATCAGCACTTCATCTTCAACGATGCAGCCGTGAACGGTTGCATTGTGTCCGATCGTGACCCGTTCACCGATGTGCACGGGGTAAAGGTCACGCATGCCGTGCAATACGGCGCAGTCCTGGACGTTGGACCGGGCGCCGATGCGGATAGCATTTACATCGCCGCGCACGACGGCGTTCATCCAGATGCTGGCCTGCTCTCCGAGGACCACATCGCCGATGACCTGGGCACTGGCATCGACATAACAGCTGGCCGGAATGACCGGGCGCACTCCCCTGGAGCTGCGGATCATAGCTGTCCTCGTGCTCATTTCTGTTTACGTGAAGCGACGGAGGATGGTTTCTCAAAATTTCTGTGTCGGTTTTGATGATGTAGCGTATTCTTTGAGAAGCCTATTGGCGCGATCGTGAGGTGTATTGTTTTGGCAGAGATTCGAGTTCAGGAGGGCGAACCCCTCGAGAACGCGCTGCGACGTTTCAAACGCAAGGTGCAGACCGAAGACATCATCAAGGAAGTCAAGCGTCACTCCTTTTATCTGAAGCCGGGCGAAAAGAAGCGCGTGAAAGAAGCGCTTGCCCGGAAACGGAACCGTAAGAAGGTCCGGAAAGAACAGGACTAGCTTCGCCGCAAGAAGAGCAGGACGGCCGCTCAAGACGGCTCCGCTCGCTTCGAAAATGGGCCGGTCCGTTTGGGCCGGCCCTGCTGTCCTGATACGTGCGCCTCTCCCCTGCGTTTTGTTTCTTGGGTGCGGCGCATGTTTCTGTTCGGCAGCAAGCATATCTCAGATACTGGGCTCCCGTCGTAGATCCGCAACTTAGGGAAGGCGATCGCCACGCAGCAGCGGCGATTCTGCGCGTTCCCTGGACGCATGGGGAAGTGACATGAATGCCTCTTTCGTTGACCGTCTTTTGGTTTGTTCCGACTGTCATACCGAATTTATTTTCACCGCCGGGGAACAGCTGTTCTTTCACGACAAGCAGTTCAAGAACGATCCAAAACGGTGCAAGCCGTGTAAGTCGAGGCGTTCCGGTCTTGCCGCGGCGGCGCAGGGGATCGGGGCTCCGGCAGCAGGTCTCGCGCGCACAGAAACTCGCACCCAGTGCTCAGAGTGCGGTGTCGAGACTACAGTTCCCTTCAAGCCCACGCAGGGTCGCCCGGTTTTATGCAGACAGTGTTTTCAGACCAGGAATCATGTTGCTGCTACGCTTTCCCGGCAGCCTTCTTCCGGGGGAAACTATCTTTCGGCTGCATCCACGGCGGAGACCGCGTCGGCCCTGACCGAAGCCTCCGTGAACAGCGGAGGGTCGACGCTCTCTCCGGCCGCCGCGCTGCTGGCTGCGGTGTCCATGGCTTCGGCCTCCGCATCGTCTTCGGTGTCGAGCGCTGCCGACCTGGCCTCGATCCGTGCCGTATCGTCTGTGGCCGGCGTGCCGGTTCCAGGCCGTGCCCAGCCTGTTTCGACCGAGGTCGTTCACGGGCAGGCGGCTGTCCTGCTGGGCAAGTAGTCCGGCTCCCGGGGCAAATAGTCCGGAGCAAGGCAAGTCAGGGGGAAAGCCCGCCGCTCGGCCGCGCGCGTCATACTGTCAGCTGATGGATCGATCCCTGCGCCGCACGTACCTCTATAAACTCACCTCCGACCGCGGCGGTGCGCCCTGTGCCATCGAGCCAGGTGAAGGTCAGGCTCCCTTGCTGACCCTTGCCATCTGCAAGCCGGCCATCCGCCGCACGGCCCAGCCCGGCGACCGCATTCTTGGCATCACCAGCCATGCTCTTGCCCAGACCGAAGGATACCCGCTGGGATCTGTCCTCTACGCCGCTGTCGTCGCGGAAGGAGTGGAGGCGCGTGACTATTTTGCGCCCGCCAGCCTTTTTACGCACCGGCCTGACTGTATCTACGAGTTTCACCAGCAGCTGGGGCGAGCCTCCCACCGCGGCCTTTCCGCGCTGCACCAGGACGAGCGGCACCAGATGCGCGACCTGGGACGCTACCCGATCTACAAGAACGGCCGTGTTCTTCTTTGCTCGGACTTTCGTTACTTTGGCTCGGCGGCGGTCAGCATTCCGGCCAGGCTGCCGCTTTTGACTGCCGCCGCAGAGACGCTTGGTCAGGGGCACAGGGTTTTTCTCGAGCGCGATCCGGAGTCGCACGAGGCCGATGCGCTCTTTCGGCTGTTGTGGAAGCGAGCTAGCAGCTTTACGCCACGGGAGGTCGAAGGAGACACTTACGACCATCGGCCAGGCAAACGGAAGATGCTCGCAAATCGAAAACCCGCCTAACGATCAGGCGGGCGGATAAAGTAGGGGTAAGAAAGGTGGGGCGGGAGTTTTACTGCATCGACTTTTTCCCACCCGTCGTATCCGGGAGCGTATCCATGAGGCTGTTGACCAGGCTGTGGGTGCGGGCCCGCATCGCCGGTAGGATGCTGGAGCGTGCGTGAGTCTGCAGAGCAACCGGTTGCTGCAGAGTGACGATCAGCGCGGTCGCAAGAGCATCGCCGCTGCAGCTGTAGCTGTCAATCGTATTTGCATCGAAGTATGCCGAGTCGCCGGCTTCGATGTGGTGGGGCCCGTCCCCGTGCTGCACATCTAGTTGACCGGTAAGGACATAGAGGAACTCGGCACCGACGTGCTGATGCGCACGAGGTTCGCGGTCCCGCTTGTTGGGGAGAAATTCCGCAAGGTAGGGATCGAGCTGCCGATCCGGAACCAGGTATCCGAGGCTCTCGAAGAAGTAGGTCGGGTCGGCGACTCCACTCTGCGGCAGCCGCACACGGTTTTTGCTGCGATGCACCCGGAAGAGGGTCTGCGGCTCCGGATCGAAGAAGTAGCTCAGGTCCTTGGAGAAAACCATTGCGATCCGGGCCAGATTGCGCAGAGTCGGAACAACGCGTCCAGTTTCGAGCTGAGAAAGGAAGCTGGCCGAGAGCCCCGTGTGACGGCCCAGTTCGACCAGACCCATCGATTTCTTGAGACGGAGAAATTTGATTCGTTCGCCAATTCGCTTCTCCGCGATAAAGGATTCGGCGGCTTCCCCGTCGATGGCGAGGTTGGAAAGATCCTGTGGCGCCTCTGGAAGCGGATGCGCGGGCGCCGGAGAATCGGGTACAGAGAACGGAGCGCGGTTGGACAAGGATTTCATACCATAAACAGATGTGTTAGCCCGACCGAACGTTGCTGACTTGGTGTGGATTTCTTGTTGGAACGCCTTTCCCGAAGTGGACGGGCCGCTGGCCGCCGCTTCAGACAGCAGCTTAACGTCAGAGAACCTGGCTTTAGACGGAAACCAGGCAAGAACCAGGATGAGCTGGGGAGAGACAGCACACCTACGCTGATTTGCTCTAACCTAAACTCGATGCATCGTTTCCTGCCTCTCCTCCGCATGCTGCCGCTTGCCTTCGTGTTCGGGTGCGCCAGCCCGGGGCCCCCACGTCCGCCATCGCTCCATTTGCCCGAGCGGGCGACCGGACTGGCCGCGGAGCGGGTTGCCGGCGAGGTACACCTCTCCTGGACCAGTCCCGTGAATACTACGGATGGGGACCGCATTCAG
>CAXUEE010000162.1:6580-8708 GCA_964249905.1 uncultured Acidobacteriaceae bacterium | reverse complement strand
CGAGCGTGTGGACCGGCTGGCGACGGCGGCGCGGATCGCGGTCGAGGCCGGGGAATGTCGGTGAAGGCATAAAGTTACACCAGACCCCAAAACCTGATTAGCCCTCCAAGTATCGCCCATCACTCCTCACAGTCCCCGAACCCCTTCCTCCCACCGAAACCAAGACCTCGACGGCACCCTCGAACCGCTCCGAAGCATCTGCGCAAGTACAAGTAGTGTAATACATGAGGGTGCCTCGGAAGCCCGGTTTCGGCCTTCCAGGGCACCCCCAACGCCCCACAGCTCCCCAAGAAAAATGTCTCCCAGCCGCCCGATTGCTTGCATAGGATGGCCGCAAGCTAGAGCGCCTCAAGGAGCGCGACCATGGACGACCGCTTTTCAATGGCTAACGACAACCAGCCGGACACCGAGCGCAGCGTCCGCCAGATCGAGCGGTTGCTTGCCGACCACGACGTCGAGGGGGCCCGGCTCGCCTTCGAGCTGACCGCGTGGGGTGCGGCGGCCTCGGCGGACGAGGGTCAGCTCATTCGGTTGCGGACGGCGGCGGAAGCCGTCGGGATGGACCCGGATGCCCCGGAAACCCTTGGGCTCATGGCCTCCCCAGGTTCGTGATGACCGGCCACATCCAGCCCGTCTCCGGAACGGCGAGACAAACTCGTGTTCCGGCAACGCCACCTACCGGACAGCCATGACGCAGCAGGAACGGCTGCAGTCGCTTCTCGCCGACGGCTCGGTCAGGCGGTCCTCCGCACTACGGGCCGCCGGGATTCGACCACAGGCCGTCGCCAACGCCTTAAGCGCCGGGCTCATCGCGCGCTCGGCAACTGGAGCCTACTACAGGCCGGGAACTGGGGTGGCGCCGGAACTCGCGGGCATGGCGACGGCGTGTTCCAGGATGCCCCGCGGCGTCGTCTGCCTGATGTCAGCGGCTTATCTTTGCGGCCTCATCGACAGGCCACCGGAGGCGATTTGGCTCGCCCTCCCCATTGGCGCGCATGGAGCCAAAGAGGGTCAGACGCCACAGCGGATCGTGCGCTGGAGCTACCCGGGTGCTCTTGAGGTCGGCGTTGTTGACAAGGAGGTCTGCGGTGTCCGGGTGCGGCATACGGGAGTAGCGAGGACTGTCGTCGACCTGTTGCGGTACCGGCGATGGCTGGAGGACCCTGAGATAGGAGTTCTGGCGGCGAGGCGGTTCGTCGAGGGGGGCGGGACAGTGGACGAGTTGCTCTATGTCGCGGAGGCGGTCGATGTTCCTCGGGAAGTCGCACGCGTCCTGAGGACGCTCGAAGCAGCCCTCTATGCTGGACCTAGGCGATAGGTCGTCCTTGACGGCCAAGGTTCCGACAAAACGGTGATGTTGGCTGCCTGAGGCTCTTGCCCATGACTCCGGATACGGTCTCCGTCACCCGTGAGCTTCTCTATGAGCAGGTGTGATCCACGCAGATGATGCGGCTGGCCAGGGACTACGGGATCAGCGGGAACGCGCTCGCCAAAACCTGCCGCAAGCTCAGTATCCCCGTCCCGCCCCAAGGCTTCTGGGCGAAGCGGCAGTACGGTAGGAAGGTCCCGCCCCGGCTACCGCTTCCTCCAGTAGGAGAGGGCCAACACAGCTCGGCATAGGTGACGCGGTCGCCGCCCGCGCGTCCGTCCAAGCTATTGGATCCGGCTATCGCGGAATGTGCGCGTTCCCTCGCCTCCGAGGAGAACCGCATCCGCATTACTGAGAGGCTCCGGAACCCGCATCACGCTGTTAGTACGCCACGGCTCGGGGCGTCGATGGGGAAGGTCAGCCCATCTCGCTGCAGGAAGATGCCGGGCAGCGCGAGCACAGCTTGCGCGAGGGGTTCAACGGCCTGCGCGATGGCGTGGCTTGACGAGCCACACCCAACAATCTGCCGCCTTGGCACGCCGTCTACGGTCAGGCCCGGCGCTGGTTGAGGGCAGGCTGCTTCGCGATGCTGGTGCATGATGTGCACGGTGCTACGCCTAACCCGCGGACGCCTCGAGGGCGCAAGCCTCATTTAAGGAAGGCCGACGGCCTACTGGATGAGGTCCAAAGGCAGGTTTCCGCTACAATCAGAGCACAACACCACACCACGATCCTCTATAAATTCGACACCTGCACCCT
>CAXUEE010000162.1:0-6570 GCA_964249905.1 uncultured Acidobacteriaceae bacterium | reverse complement strand
GAGAGACTTGCGCGTTGAGGCCTCTTCAGGCCGCGCTCGAACCCTCGGACCGTTGCTTCGCCCACCTCAGCTACCAAAGCCAGCCGCTTTTGCGTCCACCCGAGCAGGCCCCGGGCAGCGCGGCATTGGGCCGGATTTATGTCGCTTTTCGGCATGATTGCGGTTTCCCGTTGCTCATACTGCCAAACCACACCTATGATGCATATGTGCACAGCCGCGCAGTCGCGGCGCAAGGACTATTGGGGGTTGGATGAGCGGGAGCACGGTGGGTCTGGAAGCCCATGCCTGGGCCGTTGCGGACATGCTTCGCGGCAAGTTCAAGCAGTCAGCATATGGCGCGATCATCCTACCATTCACAGTTATGCGGCGGCTGGATTGTGCCTTTGCGCCCCATCGAGCAGCGGTGCTGCATGCCCGGGACAACATCCCCTCAGATTATGATGCCGAGTTGCGGGAGCGCCGCTTGTTACGAGCTGCGGGAGATCTACGCTTCTACAACACCAGTAGCCTGACCTTCACGGACCTACATAATCAGGAGCCGAAGGACCTACACGACGCACTCGTATCCTGGATTACGGAGTTCTCCCTGGATGTGCGGGACATCCTCCTAAATCGGTTCCGTATTGGGGAATGGGCTTCACGCCTAGCGGAAAAGGATGTGCTGTTCCAGCTCGTCGAGCGGGTCGCCGCCATGGATCTGCGGCCTAGAACGGCGGGCGATCGGGGCATCAGCAATGCTGACATGGGTGAGCTATTCGAAAACCTAATCCGTCGTTTTTCCGAGATCGCTAACGATACCGCCGGAGAGCACTTCACGCCCCGGGATGTGGTGCGCCTTATGGCCGATCTCCTGGTGGTGCACGATGCAGAAGCACTGACGGGCCAGGGGGTCGTCCGCCATATCTATGATCCAACCTGTGGCACGGGGGGCATGCTCACCATTGCCGAGGAGCGGATAAAGGCCCTTAATCCAAGGGCAGTCGTCCGCTTGTTCGGTCAGGAGCTGAACGACGCGAGCTACGCGGTCTGCAAGAGCGACATGCTCCTCAAGGGTAATGATCCTTCCAGCATCTCTTTAGGCAACACGTTGACTGAAGACAAGCACGAGGACACTCGCTTCCATTACATGCTTGCCAATCCGCCCTACGGCGTGGACTGGAAGGACTATGCCGACCCGATCGTCCAGGAGAGCAAGCGGGAGAACGGACGCTTCAGCGTGGGCCTACCTCGTAAGACGGATGGCCAGCTCCTGTTCCTGCTGCACATGCTAAGCAAGATGCGATCCGAGGGCAACGGCTCGCGCATAGGTATTGTGATGAATGCCTCGCCCCTGTTCGCCGGTGGCGCGGGCCAAGGAGAGAACAGGATTCGCCGCTGGATCCTGGAGAACGACTGGCTGGAGGCGGTCATTGCCCTTCCCGAGCAGATGTTTTACAATACGGGAATCGCTACTTTCATTTGGCTTCTTAGCAACAGGAAACCTGCTGAGCGCCGGGGCAGCGTCCAGCTGATAGATGCGTCAGGAGCCCGCTTCTGGTCCCTCCTAACTAAGAGCCTTGGGAAGAAGCGGCGGGAGCTGAGCGTCCATGCGGCTGCGGACATCGTGGAGCTGTTCCATCGTCTTGGTAGGGAAGGCAACCTAACTGCCTTTTCGAAGATTTTGCCTTTAGCTGCGCTCGGCTACCGTGAGGTATCGGTGATTATACCGAGGTTCGATGGCTCACTTGGCGCCCAGGAGCGGCTGTCCCAGGTGCTGACCGGAAAAGGATGGACCGCCACTTTCGCGAATGACGTGATTCACGCTATGACCACGATGCCTACCGAGTCGTTCTCTAACCCGACGGTGATGGCATCGGCAGTGAAGGCCGCAAACCTAGATGGCACCTTCCACAGGGCGGTTCTGAACGTACCCGACTTAAAGTTCAACCTTGCCGATTTCGCCGACGGCCAAGGCGGCCTCAAGGCCGTCCCTTTCAAGCTGGGCGCGAGATATCTCAAGGACTTGCTCGACGCGGCATTCGAGCGAGACAGCGAGCAAGTACCCATGTTGGAGAGTGTCCAGGACTACATGGAGCGAGAAGTGCTGCCCCACGCTCCGGGGGCAATGGTGGACCCCATGGTCAAAGACGAGAAAGATGGTGGCGTCGGAATAGTGGGCTATGAAATCCCATTCGCACGGCATTTCTATTCTTACGTTCCGCCGAGAAGCATGAACGATATTGATATGGAGCTGCGTGAGCTGTCAGGTACGCTAGCAGACATGCTTGGGAGGACGGAATGACAACACTACCCTCCTTGCCCGACGGCTGGGTCTGGAAGCGACTCAGGTACCTTGTTGAGATCATCACGAGCAACGTGGACAAGCATACTAAGGCCGCCGAGCATCCCGTGCAGCTTTGTAACTATGTTGATGTCTATAACAACGATCATGTGACGGATGACCTCAATTTTATGGAGGCTACCGCAACGCAAGATGAGATCGCCCGGTTTGGCTTACGCCGCGGCGATGTCGTCATCACAAAGGACTCTGAATCTCCTTATGATATTGGTGTGCCTGCTTATGTGGAGGCCCGATCCGAGACGCTCATCTGCGGCTACCACCTCACCATCCTCCGCGCGAAGCCCGATCAAGTGGTGGGAAGCTATCTAGCCTGGGCGCTCAGAAGTGCTCCCGTCATTGGTCAATTTCGTGTTCGCTCTCAAGGCGTCACCCGTTTCGGACTAAGCTGGTATGGGCAAGCCGACGCTCGGATACCCGTGCCGCCCTCCGTCAATGAGCAACATCGTATCGCCACCATGCTGAACGAGAGGATCGGGGAGATCGGTCGCCTGTTTCGCATGACCGGAGCAAACCCACGAAGTTCGGCGGGGCTTGGACGACTGCTCACCGAGAAGCGGGTCGCGCTCATCACCACTGCGGTTACGGGACAACTTGCCCAAACTGCCGCAGCAGTCAGAGGGGCAACTTAATGGCCAGAAGGCCAATCGCTGCTCACCTTGAGGTTGTTTTCGAGGATCATGTAGCCGACCGCCTCAGGAGCGTCGGCTACGAGGAGCGTCGCAACGCGGATTATGATCGGCAGGTCGCTGTCGATGTCGGCCTGTTGCTGCGCTTCATTGAGGCAACACAGCCGGATGAGTGGGCGCGGTGGATCAGGATATTTGGGGGTAGTGCGCAATCCATCCTGCTAGCGGAAGTGACTCGGATCCGGAAAGATTTCGGTACTCTCCACCTGCTCAAGCGTGGCGTAGACAACATCTCCGCCCCGCGCTTGGCTGTCTGCGGTTTCCGTCCGGCTTCGAGGCTGGTGGAGGATCTGGAGGCCCGCTTTAGGGCGAACACGCTCTCCTTTATCAGGCAGCTCGCCTACAGCAGGAGGAACGGCAACGAGCTCGACCTCGGCCTCTTTGTTAACGGCATTCCGGTGGCCACGGTGGAGCTGAAGTCCCAGGCCAGCGGCCAGACTTACCAGCACGCCGAGGAACAGTATCGCAGGGATCGTGCGCCGTCGGGCGAGCCGCTTCTCGAGTTCAGAAGGGGCGCGCTCGTCCACTTTGCCGTCGATACCGAGTACGCCACCATGACGACGAGGCTGGAAAACGGTCGGACCCGCTTTTTGCCCTTTAACCGCGGGCGTGACGGGGGCGCGGGCAACCCAGATGCCTCGCCTGGGGACTTTCGAACGTCCTACCTCTGGCTAGATATCTGGCAGAAGGACGTATGGCTGGAGGTTCTAGGCCGGTTCGTCCACCTTGAGCAGAGTACGACACGAGCTGCAAACGGTAGGGAGGTGCGCCGCGAAGCGCTCATCTTCCCGCGATATCACCAGCTTGCGGCCGTCAGGGCCATCCTGAGCGATGCCCGTGATCACGGCCCAGGTCGCAGCTACCTGATCCAGCATTCCGCAGGCTCAGGAAAGTCGAACACGATTGCCTGGACGGCTCATCGCTTAGCCACTCTGCACGACACGGACAACAATTCCGTGTTTGACTCGGTGGTGGTGGTCACGGATCGCGTTGCGATCGACTCCATGCTCAGGGACAAGGTAAGGGCCCTGGAGGCCACGCCGGGCTTTGTGCGAGCCATCGACGGAACTTCGCGCGATCTGCGGAGGGCCCTGGAGGAGGGTGCCAAGGTCATCGTGACGACCATTCAGAAGTTCGGCACCCAACACCTACAGGAGATGACCGAACGAAGAGGACAGCGGTTTGCAGTTATTGTTGACGAGGCACATAGCGGACAGAGCGGTGAGGCGGCAGATGCCATGCAGCGTGCTCTCACCGAAGAGGGTGTCGCGCTCGCTACTATAGAGGAGATCGTAGCTGAGGCCCAGCGCGCTCGTGGACCGCAGGAACATCTTAGTTTTCTGGCGTTCACCGCCACCCCTCGCGCCGTCACCGTGGAGCGTTTCGGCACGCTCGACGAAGGTGGGCGCAAGCGCGCCTTCAGCCTTTACAGCATGCGGCAAGCCATCGAGGAGGGCTTCATTCTCGATGTACTTGCCAATTACATGACTTATGAGACGCTGTCCAAGATCGAGAAGGCCGTCGACGACGATCCCTTGTTCGAGGGGCGAAGGGGCGCTCAGCGCCTTGCGCGAGCAGTTGAATTGCATCCTACGATCATCGCCCAGAAGGTGGCTGTGGTGGTCGAGCACTTCCGCACCCACGTGCGCCATCGGCTGGATGGGCAGGCTAAAGCCATGGTCGTTACCCGAAGTCGCGAGGCTGCGCTCAGATGGTGGCAGGCTATGCGAGACTACATTGAACAGGAAGAAATTGGTGACGTGGCCGCCCTAGTAGCCTTTTCAGGCACTCTCACGGTTGACGGGCAGCCTTGGACAGAAGCCACGGCGAACGGGTTTCCAGAGGATCAGACCGCCGTCAAATTCGATGGGCAGCAGTTCAATGTCCTTCTAGTGGCGGAAAAGTTTCAGACAGGCTTCGATCAACCCAAACTCCTCGCTATGTATGTCGATAAGAAGCTTGCGGGGCTGCAGGCAGTTCAGACGTTGAGTCGCCTTAACCGTACCTGCCCAGGCAAGTCGTCGGTGCTTGTGCTCGATTTCGAGAACACGGCCGAGGATATGCGGATCGCGTTCAAGCCCTACTTCGAGGCTACAATTCTGGATGGCAGTACGAACCCGAGCGAAGTCCTCTCGCTTGCGCAACGCATTCGAGACTCCGGCTATGTGGACGAGTCTGATGTGGCGGAGTTCGCTAACACGCTATTCGGGCCGGGCAGCGACATAGAAAAGCGGCCCGTGCTTGAACGGTTGGTGTTCCGGTGCCTCGACAGGCTAGGGACAGCAGAAGAAGAGCGGCGCAGGGAAGAGTTCCGTTCTTTGTGCCGCAGCTTCCTGCGTTTCTACAGCTTCGTGGCACAGGTTTGGCCCGTTGCGGATACTGATCTTGAGCGGCTGCATGCTTACCTCGGTTGGGTGATACGGATGCTGCCTCCGGCAGAGGGCGGCGCACCAATCCATCTTACCTCGGATATGGTGCGTCTAACTGCCTTGCGTCTCAAAGAGGGCGCAGTGCAGGACGTTTCCCTAGCGGCTGGTGAAGGCGGCACACTCCCACCTATACAGAATTTTGGCGTTGCTAGTTGGACCGAGGCCGAGCAGCGGACTCTCAGCGAGATTGTTATGGCCTTCAACGAGCGACATGGCCTCAACCTGCGCACTGAGGACACGCTATTGTTAGAGCAGGCTGATGCGGAGACACTTAAAGATCCTCGGCTGCTTGACATCATCAGGAATAATCCCGCTGATGTCGGTCTTCAAGAATACGAGGAAAGGTTTACTGACAACGCCATTGAGGCATTTGAGCGCAACCAGCGCTTCGGCTCGGCGTTCACTAAAGATCCAGCGATCAGGCAATCCTTGTCGACACTGTTCTATGAACGGCATGTCCGCCTGCTGGGTGAGGAACGGGTCGGAACACGGATATTCGCTGAGTTGGATCGCGCCTTCTTGGTAGCTGACGTCGCCGTGGCGGGTCATCAGAGACCGCTTCCTGCGGGAACCAGCGGAACGGTCGTTGGTGTTTGGGCCGAAGGCAAAGCCTACGAGGTGGAGTTTTCGACTCCATTCCCTTGTCTCGTAACCGTGCCTGCCGAAGGCCTACGCGCATGAGCGATAACGAAGAACCTGAATACTATAACCTTTCTCAAGCGGAGATATCGAAAGACAAAGTCGCAAACTATCTTCTAAATCTAATGCATCCTGAAGGTGGCTCGAAGGCCAAGTTCTTCTGGGCGCGGGGGTTCAATACCCGAGACTGGGAAGTATTAGCTGACGCCTTGAAGGCGCAAGGCATAAGAAATCCGGTCGCAGCGCGCATCCCGACGGATTACGGCATCAAGATTATCATCCGTTGCAATGTGGAAACCCCAGATGGCTTGAACCCTTGCATTGTTACAGTCTGGATGCACGCCGAAGGAGAGAATCCGCACCTAGTCACCGCGATACCTTATAGGCGGTCCGATATCGCACCGCCCTCATAGCCGAGGACTAGGCTCAGGACCCTTTACGCGGCTCGATGCGATGTGATTCATAGGGCATCGGA
>CAXUEE010000161.1:8395-8789 GCA_964249905.1 uncultured Acidobacteriaceae bacterium | reverse complement strand
CGCATCGAGCCCGCGCCTTGGCTGCACCACACCCTGCCACCGAGTGAACAGCCGAGCCAGCGTCGCCTGCTCCACCGGCTCCACCTCCTTACGCAGTCGGGCCAGCGAGCGCCGCCGAATCGTCCGCAGCACCTCATGGTCACACCACTCGCGATGCACCCCACCCGGCCGAAATCCACCCTCAACAATCCTCCCCGTCTGCACCAGCCGATTGAGCACCGCTTCCGTTGTTTCAAGCGCTAACCCGAACCGCGTCGCCACTTCCGCCGTCGTGAACGGCCCGTGCGTTCGGCCGAATCTCCGCAACAGATCAAGAGCCGCATCCGGCACAGCCACCTGAAACGCACTCGGCAACCCCGGCGGCAGCGGAACTCCCAGCGCGTCCCGATACCGG
>CAXUEE010000161.1:6909-8385 GCA_964249905.1 uncultured Acidobacteriaceae bacterium | reverse complement strand
CTCCACCGCGATCAGCCGCTTCTGGCCGGCAATCGATACCTCCAGCACCCGCAAACTCTTGCGCAGACGTTCTACGCTCAGCGCCACCTCGGGCGACACGCACCGGGCCAGCAGCTCGTCCTTCCGCAAGTCGCCGATCTTCAGCAGCAGATCATGCACCCCATCCATCGTGCGAGCTTTATACGTCTCCGCTAGACATTGCAGCTGCTCCTCGGTCTCTTCAATCGCCGCAAGATCCAGCAACTCGCGCAGATCCGCGTCGCCCATCAGCTCCCGCAGCTGGTCCTGGTCGATCGACAGCGCCTGCGCCCGACGTTCTGCCAGTGGGGCATCGCCGTCATAAATATAGTTAGCGACATAGCTGAACAACAGCGCCGCCGCAAACGGCGAGGGAGTTCGCGAGTCCACCGTGTGCACACGCAAACTGCGGTTGCCTAAGCTACGCAAAATCTCCATCAGCGCCGGCATATCAAACACATCGCGCAGACATTCTCGATACGCCTCAAGCAGAATGGGGAAGCTCGCATATCGGCTCGCCACGCTTAATAAGTCGTACGCTCGTTTACGTTGCTGCCATAGCGGAGTTCGGCCATCCGCCCGCCGCCTTGGCAGAAGTAAAGCCCGCGATGCGCTTTCCCGGAACTTCGCCGCAAAGACTGCAGTCGATCCAAGTTGACGGAGCACCAACTCCGCCGCTTCATCCGGCTCGAGCAGCAGATGATCCACCGTCGGCGGCTCGTCCGTCTCCGGAAACCGAAGAACAAAGCCGTCTTCACTCCACATTGTCTCCACTTCCGGCCCGCCGTTTGCCCGGATCCGTGCCGTCGCCGCCATCGCCCAGGGAGCATGGATCTTTGAGCCGAAAGGTGTCAGGCAGCACATCCGCCAATCTCCCAACTCATCACGCACTCGCTCAATCACGATGTTCCGATCGTCCGGAACCTGCCCGCTGGCCAGCTCCTGGTCAGCCAGATACCGCATCACGTTCTCCGCCGCCTGCGGGTCCAGATCATGCTCCGACGTAAGCGTGGAAACGGCAACACTGCGAGGCATCTCGCGCAGCGTCCTTACCAGCCCACCGATGCGCCGCCCAAACTCCATCGGCCGTCCTGACTGGTCGCCATGCCAGAACGGCATCTTGCCCGGATCTCCCGGTGCCGGGCTTACCAGCACACGGTCGTGCGTGATCTCCTCCACCCGCCATGTGCTCGCGCCCAGAATGAACGTGTCCCCGGTCCGCTGCTCAAACACCATCTCCTCATCCAGCTCGCCTACGCGCACCGGCTTACCCTGCGCTGTCCCGGCAAGAAACACTCCATACAACCCGCGATCCGGAATCGTCCCGCCATTCAGGATGGCAATCTTTTTGACCCCCTGTCGCGGAGTCAACCAGTTCCGCTGCCGATCCCAGGTCACCCGCGGACGAAGCTCCGCAAACTCGTCACTGGGGTATCGTCCGGCGAGCATGTCCAGCAC
>CAXUEE010000161.1:456-6899 GCA_964249905.1 uncultured Acidobacteriaceae bacterium | reverse complement strand
TCGCGGCGCCTCGCACCAGGCCCAGCAATCCCTGATAGGAGATCCCCCCGCCTTCCTCCCTGTCCTCCGGTTTGCCAGCCTTTAGCGGTTGCTGTTGCTCTGGAGTTCCCTGCGCGATCACCGCAACCATCTGCTGCGCGAGCACATCCAGCGGATTGCGCAGAAATCGTGTCGACTCGACATGACCCTCATGCATCGCCCGCGTCACCGCCGCGCATGCAACCAGGTCCGCCCGATACTTCGGAAAGATAATCCCATTCGACGGCATCCCCACCTGGTGCCCCGCACGCCCTATTCTCTGCATCCCGCTGGCGACGGAAGGCGGAGCCTCAATCTGAATGACCAGATCGATCGCTCCCATATCGATTCCGAGTTCGAGCGACGAAGTGCAAACCAGCGCCTTGATCCGGCCCGCCTTCAGCAATTCCTCGATCTCTGATCGTTGTGCCGCCGCCAGCGATCCATGGTGCGCTCGCGCAATCGCCTCGCCTGCCAAATCATTCAGCGCGCCGGCCAATCGCTCCGCGACCCGTCGTGCATTCACAAAGATCAGCGTTGACGTCCGCTCGCGAATGATCTCAAGCAGCCGTGGATGAATGCTCTGCCAGATGCTTGTCCGCTTGGGAGACTGGCTCGCCGGCCCACTCGGGATGTCCTGGAGTTCTCCGAGCTTCGCCATGTCCTCCACCGGCACTTCCACCCGCAAATCGAGGACCTTACGCGCGCCCGCATTAACAATCGTGACTGGCCGGAAGCGCGGACCTCCAGCCGACGGCTCCACCTCGTCCCGCGCCACCTCCATCAAGGCTTCCGGCACCTCTCCCTCTTTGTTCGCCGCCAGCAGCTCGGGCGCCCCAGGTCTGGATTCTGAGACCTCGTTTCCCCCGCTCGCCGCTCCTCCGAGAAATCGTGCCACCTCCTCAAGCGGACGCTGCGTGGCTGACAGCCCGATCCTTTGCAGTCTCGCTCCCGGCCGGGAAGCCGACACCAACGCCTCCAGTCGCTCCAGCGAAAGCGCCATATGTGCGCCGCGCTTCGTGGGAACTAAGGCGTGGATCTCGTCCACGATCACCGTCTCGACACTCCGTAACTGCTCACCCGCGGCGCTGGTCAGCATCAGATACAGCGATTCCGGCGTTGTGATCAGAATCTCTCCGGGGTGCCGGTTGAAACGGGCGCGATCCCTGGCAGGCGTATCCCCAGTCCGTACGCTAATCTCAGGCAGGTGCACCGTTACACCCTCGCGCTTCGCCAGGTTTGCAATCCCTGCCAGGGGCGAACGCAGGTTTCTTTCCACGTCCGCAGCCAACGCTTTCAGCGGCGACAGATAGAGCACACGACAGCCGACCGCTGCATTCTCCACCGGTGCGCCCAGCATCAACCTGTCCAGGCACCAAAGAAAGGCAGTCAACGTTTTGCCTGTGCCCGTCGGTGCGAGGATCAGCGTCGATTCACCGCGCGCGATCGCCGGCCATCCCTCAATCTGGGGAGCCGTCGGTCCCTCAAAGACCGCCCGAAACCATTGCGCCGTGACTGGATGAAATAAGGCAAGAGCAGCATCTGCAGCACTCGCTTCCGGCTTACGTTTGCTGCTTGTTGACCGCGCCATCTACCCGTCCGCTTAACCGTACTACTGGGTTCGATGCACCACGCTGGCCTTGCGCTGGTCTTGAGCCGTTACGACAAGAAGAACCGGCGACAGCAACCCCAGAGTTGAGAGCGGGGACGAAGGTGTCGACACTCTCCCAAGCAACAAACAACACCGAATGCCCAGCCAAGACTTCACGGGACGAGGAGATCCAGTCTAGATGCGACTTCGCACACCTCTTCTGCGACCGGACGGTAGAAGTAGCAGTCTTTCGAGAATTCCGCGCGAAACAGATTCGTTGAATCTTCCGCTTGTTCCGCATTCCCGAGAACCAGAAAACCACGTGGACTCAGTCTCCGGTGCACCTCATGGAAAACAACGCTGCGATCTGGTTGAGAGAAGTACAACAGGACGTTGCGCAGCAGAATAAGATCGAACGGAAACAGGCGGGCTAGCGGAGCGCATAGGTTGCCAACCTCAAACTCGCACAACGCCTTCAGGCGATCACTCACCTCCCATTCGTCTTCATCCCGGCGAAAGTATTTCACCAGCAGCTTCGCCGGCAAGCCGCGATTCACCTCCAGCCGCCGATACCGGCCTCGTTTGGCGTACTCGATGACATCCCTCGACAGGTCCGTCCCAATAATCCGGACGTCCCATCGCGCAAGCTGCGGGAAGTGCTCCGCCAGCAGCATCGCCATGCTGTAGGCCTCCTGTCCTGTCGAGCTCGCCGCACTCCAGATGCGGAGTCTTCGCTCCGTGCTCTTGTGATCAATGATGTTTGGAAGTACGTCATCGCGCAACATATCGAACGGCTTTACGTCACGAAAGAAGCTAGTCTCGTTGATGGTCATCGCTTCTGCCACGGCCCGGTGCAGAGGAGCAGACCGGTTCTCCCGGAGAAGGCCGACCAAACCTTCCAGATCCGTAGCGCCGGAAACGCGGACCAGCGGCTGCAGACGGCTTTCAAACAGAGTGTTGCGGGAAGAATCGACGACATTCGCCGACTGGACCTGGACGAGCTTACGAAGATAGGCGTAATCGGAATCAGAGCATGCCATGCAGAACCTCCTTTCCGTCCGGCCTTCGTTGCGACCAGGGCGCCGCCAGGCGTTCAAAGCTCACTCTCTCGATCAGTTCCCCGGCAAGACCAGGTAGCGGGATGGTCGCGCAGGACAGACCTTCCTTGACTACCCTGCCCGGCATACCCCACACCGCAGACGAAGCTTCATCCTGGGCCAGTACCGAGCCACCCGCAGCTCGAACAGCTCGTGCTCCGTCGAGCCCATCGGAGCCCATGCCCGTCATCATGAGCGCCAGGGTTGTGCCGCCGTAGAGCCGGGCTGCGGAGTGAAACAGGTAATCCACCGAAGGCTTGCAGCTGTTCAGTGGAACGCCCTGATGTAGCTTGATCAACCCGCCTGCGGCAATCTCCATGTGAGCGTCTCCGGGCGCAAGCCAAACCCCACCCGGCCGTACCGCATCTCCATTTCTGGCCTCTCGTACAGGTAAAGAGCAAAGACGGTTCAGTCGTTCCGCCAAGGCACTCGTGAATAGCTTCGGCATATGCTGTACTACGAGTACCGGCGCAGCAAAACTCTCCGGCAAGGACGGCAGCATAGACTCCAGAGCAGCTGGCCCTCCTGTCGACAATCCGATCACGACCAGCTCGACTCTCGTCCTAGGCTCCACTCTCGCGCGCACCAAAGAGGACGGGAACTGCGGGCAGTCGGTTTTCGCTTCCGATGCAGCCCTACTTTGTTCCTGCACACCTGCCGCCATCGCGATCTTCGGCATCAACTGCTCCATGAGGAGCTTTAAGGAGGAAGCGACCTCGTTCTGATTGCCCGGCTTCATAACATAGTCCTTGGCTCCGCGGGCAAGCGCATCTAGCGTCGTCCGCGCGCCGCGCTCCGTATGCGCGCTGCACAGAATAACCGGCAGTGTTGGCGACTGGATGCGCAGAATGTCGAGCACCTGCATTCCATTCAATCGCGGCATCTCCAGATCCAGCAGAAGCACGTCTGGATGCAGAGCTCGCACGCAATCAAGCGCCTCCTGCCCGTCTCGGACCACGCCACACAACTCCATTGTGGGTAGCCTAGAAGACGTGTCCGAAGCATGCACCTGAAATATGGTGCGAAGGACTCCGCGCATCACAGCCGAATCATCTGCGGCGAGCACTCTCACCGTACGCCTGTTTTCTGTCAACATCCGTCCGTTCCCCTCCCGACTAAAGCGCATCCAGGTTAGGCAGCACTGGCAAATCCCATCAGCAACAGTTTTTCTTTCAAGCTCTGCAGTGTAAACGGCTTCATTAAAAACTCATCCGCTCCATACGCAAGCGCGCGCGAGATAAAGGCCTCATCGGTCTCAGTGGTAATCACCATCACCTTCATCTCCGGCCCCAGCTTTTCCTCGCGGAGACATTTCACGAACGTCAGGCCATCCATCCGCGGCATATTTACGTCGGTCAGGGTAAGCTCGAAGCGAGCCTCGCGTCGCAGTACCTCCAGTCCCTCACTGCCGTCCTGAGCTTCGACGCAGGTTACTCCAAGGCGCACAAGCTGTTCACGCAGGTACTTGCGGGTAAAACTTGAATCGTCGACGATGAGCGCCCTCATTGCACCTCTCCTGCTGCTGTACCAAACCGGAGTCCGGTTTCTGCCAGTTGCTCGGGTCGGAGGCGATGAGCGTCGAGTTCGACAAGCAATCCCTCCGAGATGCGGTACGCTCCGCGGAACAAAGCCCGGCTCGTGGCGTCGAGCGTAGTCGGATTCGCGGCCAAGGTAGTGGCTTCCACCTCCACAACGCCACCGATGCGATCTACCACCAAGCCAAACGGGTCGCCACCTCCGTCCAGGACAAGAACACAGCCATTCTGCTGATTCGGCGGTTTTCCCAAAAGACAGCGCAGGCTTACTGCGGTGAGAACTTCACCCCGGTACGCAAGCACGCCAGCCAGAAAAGCAGGCGACAGTGGCACGGCTTGCACGGTTCGCGGCCCAAGCACCTCCCGAATCTGGCGGGTGTCAATGCCGAACAGACGTCCATCCACGGTGAGCCAGCACAAGGCCAGATCTTCGTGCGGAGCCGCACCTGAATGCGTCATTTCACCCTCGAGCACGTTCATGCGACCTCCTGGTAGAGACTCTTTGCGTAAAAGCGTTCGTGCACCACAGACAAGCGATCGTTGATCAGAGCAAGCTTTTCCGCGCAGACATCATCTGTTCCGTCCAGCAACTCGCCTTGACCCACATCCAAGACGTCGCGCACCACAATGCCGAATCTGCGCTCGATGCCAGCGCTGGCCGGTGGCATACAGATCAGGACCGTAAGGCTGGTCTCTGGACCCGCCTCCGACAGGATCGATCCGGCATCTTCAAGCGCGAGCAACTCACCCCGATACCGCAGCAGCGCGAGATTGCCCACGTATTCCACTTGGTGTGCCGGCACACTTTCAATCCGCTCCACTGCGCGCAGCGGCAAGGCCTTTCGCTCTCCCCCGTAGCCTTCCCCTGCATTTTCCAGACCAAACGCGAAGTCGTTGCCCCGTCCGACGCCGCGAGCTACCCGAAATGCCAATCTGCGATCTTCAAAGACAAGGAACGATTCCTGCGAACTTGCGGCTGAAGCTGTGGGCAAGGATCCGGTAGCCTGTTCTGCTGCCCGCCCCGCACCTGCGCGCGTCGCCACCGCCGGGATGTCAATGATCATCGCCAGCATGCCGTTTCCGAGCACAGTGGCGCCGGAGAAAAGCCCGATCTCCCGCAGTCCGGCCGACAGCGGCTTCACTACGATCTCTTCCGGTGTTAAGATCTCGTCGACGACCAGCCCAAAGCGCGCGCCTTCCATCTCAAGCACAACCAGGTAGAAACCTTGTGCGTCTGTTCCGATCTCCCCGCTTTGCAGACCGAGCATCCGGTCGAGTCGGAGCATCGGCAGCAGCGTCTCCCGCAAACGGTAGAGTTCCGCATCGCCCATATGCTCGACAACAGTGGCAACATCTCTCTCCGGCACATACACGAGCTCCGCAAGCGACCCCTGGGGCAGGCAGAAACTCTGCCCTGCGCTTCTCACTACCAAAGCCGGAACAATGGCCAAGGTCAACGGAACTCGCAAACGTACCATGGTGCCCTGCCCCTCGCAGGATTCCAGCTCAACGGTGCCGCCAGCTTTCTCGACATTGGCCAACACAACGTCCATGCCGACGCCTCGTCCGGAGACGTGAGTCACTGTCTCCGACGTGGAAAATCCTGGAAGGAAGAGCAGCTGCAAAACCTCTCGCTCGCTCATGACCGCAGCCCGTTCCGGCGTGATTAGCTGACGCGCAATCGCCTTCGCAAGCACGCGTCCAAGGGAGATACCTCTGCCATCGTCCGAGATTTCGATGAGCACCGAGCCATTATGCTGGCGCGCCTGCAGCCGGATCACTCCTTCAACCGGCTTGCCGGCTAACACGCGCGCGGACGGCTCCTCAATACCGTGGTCCACGGCATTCCGAACAGCGTGCGCAAGCGGATCCTTGATTGCCTCCAGCAAACTCTTGTCCAACCCTGTCTCCTGCCCTGAAAATTCCAGCCGGATGTTCTTGCCGCATCTTCGGGACAGATCCCGAACCATACGTGGGAACTTGCCGAATAAATGCCCCACCGGCTGCATACGTGCCTGCATCACGGTCTCTCGCAAGTCGGCTGTCACGCTATCCAACCTTCGGGTCAGTTCGGCAATATGCGGGGCTACCGATTGAACCTGAAGCAATTGATTGCGGGTGAGAACCAGTTCGCCTACAAGGTTCATCATGCGATTCAGCACTTCGACATCCACCCGCAAAGTCTGCTCGCGTAGGCGTGCC
>CAXUEE010000161.1:0-446 GCA_964249905.1 uncultured Acidobacteriaceae bacterium | reverse complement strand
GAGCATGTGCGGGCAGGATCGGGGCAGGGGGCTCAGCTGTCGGAGCAGACGAACCCTCTTCCGCCTCAGCCGTGTTTTCATCCTTGCTGGGTGTGTCTGCGACGCCATTCAGCCTCTTCAGAAGAGCGATCAAGGTGCTGTCCTGATCCGAAGCGCGGTTTCCTTCTCCTCCGGTCAACTCAATCAATCGCAATACTTGCCGGAGTACATCGAGGAGTTGCAGCAGCCCGCTTACCACCTCCGGCGTGGCATGGATCCGGCCTTCTCGGAGCGAATCCAACAAGCTCTCGCCGACATGGGCCAGCAGTTCGAGCCGCTTGAAACCCAGAAAGCCAGTTGAGCCCTTGATGGTGTGCACAGCGCGAAAAATCTCATCCAGCAGCCCGCGATCGTTCGGCCGCTGCTCCAGATCGTGCGCAAACATTGCTCGCCTGCCATCGATCATT
>CAXUEE010000160.1:0-8844 GCA_964249905.1 uncultured Acidobacteriaceae bacterium | reverse complement strand
CCTGTTCTCGCAGCGCCTGAGCCTTTGGCTCACCGCCGCGTTCGCCGGGCTCGCAATCCTGATGGTCGTGGTCGGGCTGTATGGGGTGCTGGCGCAGCTGGTCGGCTACCGAAGGCATGAGATCGGCATCCGCATGGCGCTGGGCGCAACGCGGGGAAGCATGGCGCGCATGATCCTCCGGCAGGGCGGCATGCTGATTGGCACGGGGCTTGCCGCGGGGCTCATTCTTTCCGCCCTGTTCGGCCAGCTGGTGCGAAGCTTCCTGTACCAGGTCGCGCCGCTCGACCTGTGGGCCTACGCGGGTGTGGTGCTCGTCTCCCTGCCGGTCGGGCTGCTCGCTTCGCTCGCGCCTGCCTGGCGGGCCGCGTCCATTGAGCCGATGCAGGCATTGCGCGAGGAATAAACCGGGTACGATGGTTTCGCGATGAAGCATACGCGGAATGGGATCCTGCTGCGCCTGCTGCTGGCGCTGGTCGCCCTGGCGGGGCTGTACAACTGGGCCGCGGAGGTCGGGGATCGATTTCGACTGGGCTTGCACCCGGACCGCGTTGCGCGTAGTCCGTTTGACCTGGACGGCGACACGCGCACGGTTGAGAGCGTACAGCCGGAAGCGGCGCGTGCCGGCCTCCTGAAAGGCTCGACCATCGAAAGCCTGAACGGTGCGCCCTACACCGGCCTGGCGCAATGGGTCAGCATCCGGAACCCTGCGGAGCCGGGCGACCAGGTTCTTGTCGGCTTTCGACGGCCAAACGGCTCAGCTGCCACCGCTACGCTGACCCTTGCTGCCGAGCCTGATAGTGCAGCAGGGAGCAGGTTGAGCCGCACCTGGCAGGACTTTGTGCTGTTTGACCTGATGCCTCTTGTCTGCCTGCTGGTTGGCTATTGGATTGTCCTCGTTAAGCCCACGGATCCAAATGCCTGGTTCCTGCTCTTCCTTCTGTTGTCGCCGCAAGGGATCTTCACGGAAGAGACCGGAGGCTTGTCCACCGGGGCCGCCCTGGTTCTTCGAGGGACGTACTTTCAACTCTTCCAAACCGTAAGCGTCTACACACTGCTTCTGTTCGCGTTGTATTTCCCTGAGCGTTCCCGCTTCGATGTCCGCCTTCCCTGGCTTAAGTGGGTCGTGCTTGGACCGGGCGCTTTGTTTACGCTGATGTGGCTCCGGGTGTTATACGGCAGGTTCTTTTTAGCTGGGAACCCTCCGTGGCTTGCCCGGTCCTGGGCTTGGTGCGCGCGCATAGACGACGCACTCGCACTCACCTGTTGTGCGCTTTATGTCTTCATCCTGCTCGATAAGTCGAGGACCGCGTCAACGGCAGACAATCGCCGCCGCCTGCGTGTTTTACTGGCAGGCACGGTTACGGGCATTTCTGCCCTGCTTGTTATCTTCATTCTTCTGCCAAATCTAGGCTTTTCGCCGAATGCTTCCGGGCACGTTTGGCTGGCCTATCTTGGCTCGATCCTGTTCCTGCTCGCCCCGCTCACCCTGGCCTACGTGGTCCTGGTGCAGCGCGCCATGGATGTCGGCATCCTGCTGCGCCAGGGCACGCGCTACGCGCTCGCGCGCGGCTCCGTGAACGCGGTGCAGGCGGCTGCGCTGCTGGCCATCGGCTACTTTCTGCTGCTCCCTTTGCTCAAACAGCAGCAGGTGCCGCCGCTTGCCCTGCTCAAAACCTTCCTGCTGCTCGGCTGTGTGATCGGCGTGCGCATGGTGCTGGGCAAGCGCCTGCTCACCCGGCTCGACCGGCGGTTCTTCCGCGAGGCGTATGACTCGGAACAGGTGCTCAACGACCTGGCTGTGGAGGTGCGCCGCTACACCGAGAGCGGCCCGCTGCTGCGCACTGTCTCCCACTGCATCGCGGAAACGCTCCACGTCAGCCGCATCACTGTGCTGCTGCGCGACGGCAAGGAGTTTCGGGCAGCGGAGCCGGACGGGGCGCTTGCCCTGCCGGTTACCGGGTCGACCATACGCCGCCTGACCAACAGCAGCGCCCCAGCCGAGCTGTACCGCGAAGCGCCGGAAGCCTGGTACATGCTGGCCGGGGAGCGTGAGCGGCGCGCGCTGGATGAGCTGGGCGCGGAGCTGCTGCTGGCCCTGCCCGGGCGCGACCGGCTCATGGGCGTCCTGGCGCTCGGGCCCAAGCAGTCCGAAGCAGCCTACTCCAAATCCGATCTCCGTCTGCTTGGGACGCTTGCAGGGCAAACCGGCATGGCGCTCGAGATCAGCGAGCTGGCCCACTCGCTCGCGCGCGAGGCGACCGAGCGCGAGCGCGCCAGCCGCGAGCTCGAGATCGCGCGCGAGGTGCAGGAGCGTTTGCTGCCGCAGACCATGCCGCAGCTGGCCGCGGGGTCCATCGCCGGCTCCTGCCGGCCGGCGCAGGGCGTTGGCGGCGACTATTTTGACGTGTTCCCGCTCGGCGACGGGCGGCTTGGGATCGCGATCGGCGACGTATCCGGCAAGGGCATCTCGGCGGCGCTGCTCATGTCCAGCCTGCGGGCGTCGCTGCGCAGCACCGTAATGGACGCGCCCAGCGAGTTTGCGCGGGTGATGAACAAGGTGAACCGATTGATCTACGAGTCCTCGGCAAGCCACCGCTACGCAACCTTCTTTTTCGGCGCGCTGCACCCGCAAACGCTGCTTCTGGAGTGCGTCAACGCCGGCCACAACGCGCCGCTGGTTCTGCGCAGGCACGAGGGCGCGGAGCCCGAGATCCTGCAGCTCCCGGCGGACGGCCCTGTAGTCGGCCTCCTGCCGGACATCGCCTACTCGGAGCAGTGCCTGCAGCTGCGGCCGGGCGACCTGCTGCTCGCCTATACCGATGGAATCAGCGAAGCGAGGAACGCAAAGTACGAGGAGTGGGGTGAGGAGCGCATGCTCCAAGCCGCACTGCGCTCCCCGGCGTCGTCGGCCGCGGAGGCGCTGGAGGGTATCTTCGAGGCAGCCGACGCGTTCACAGCAGGAGCCGCGCAGCACGATGACATGACGCTGCTGGTGCTGCGGCTGCATGGGGCTGTGGGATAGCTGCGGCGGGTTAGCGTAGGCCGACGTATGTATCTCTACGGAAAGTCGCATTACGTAATCTGAGCTGAAAAGATATCACCTGCTATGGGGCAGCGACCTAGTCTAACCTCCTGGACGGAAGGGTTTGCACTGTTCTCCCTTGATTTCGTCTGGTCCTTTTTTACCTTCGCTGAGCTGAAAGGTGATCTCCCGCGCTTCGCCGGGAGAGAGCTGGATTCCTGTTTTCTGGAGGGCTGCGTAGCCTTGGCTGTACACATAGACGGAAAGGTTCTCTCCCGAAGGAATGATGTAGCGGAAGCGCCCTTGTGGGTCAGAGTGGATCTCAGCGGATCTATCGACTTCGTCCGCGTGGCACAAGACAACTTGAGCTCCGGGGATAGAAAAGCCTTTGGCGTCTACCACACTTCCTGAAAGAATGGCAGCCTTTGGTGCCATTGTTAGATTTGCCGTCACTTGTGAGTCGTCAAGTAGAAGCAATACACGATCGGGATTTTTGCTCAAAAACATGTTGTCTCTTGCGGGATACTCCTCATACTTCCCATATGGGTAAATGACGTACTCTCCATGAGTAAGATGGGATATTACGTAGTGTCCATCAGCATCTGTAATGGTGTGCCAATGAGCGACCGAGTTCACCTGCTCTAACTCAATCATTATCTGTGCCGCAGGCTCTCCATTCTGAAAACGGATGTTGCCTTGAATCTGTTCGTATTGATCAAAACTCTGAGCATAAGCTCTAGTCGTGATACATGTAAAAAGGTATACCAACAAGGCGCTTTTACTCCTCATGGGATACGGACTCCAGAAAATAGCTCGGTAGATCCATTGATCGTGATGTTGTTCCAGTCGACGACGTAAGTTGGCGAGCCAAGGGTAATTGTCGAGGCGCCTTGTCCACAGAATTGCCACCGCGCTCCTCCAGACTTCATCAGAATGATATAACACCGCTTGCGCCGGGCATAGGGAACCCTTTTGCGTCTACTACGACACTAGCGACAACGGCAGCTCTTGGCGGCACTTATCAAGTCTTCGTAATTCGAGAGCTGTCAGAATCTAGCTTTACATGGTCAGGGTTCTTACTAAGGAACCTGGATCGATACTTTGTCACCGCAATTCGATATGAGTGTAGTTTGCCCAGGTCTCAGAAAGCGAGACCTGGGGCGCGCGGCATTCATCTAAAAACCTTTGTTCAACACGTAACGGGTTTTAAGGTCATCATCTCCCGCTTGCCAAATTATTCCTATCGCTAGTTGACGGTAAAAGCTGTCCTCATTACTGAGACTTGCGACTTTGAGCAGTACGTTTTTTTCTTCGACCGAGAACGTTATTTCGCCGGCAGGCACATCTCTCAGATACAGAAGCGCTTCTTCAATGTGGCCGTCATCCTTGGACAGTAGCCCGGTAGCCATGAAGGAGGCGCAGGTGTAATCGTGATTAGCCCGAAGCGCCTCAGCTGCCATATTCGCGAAAGACTGCTTGCTGTCAGGCTGGGTACAGTATTTTCTAAGCTCATCCCTTCCTATGGGAGATCCGAGGATTTCCAGGCTTAGCACGATGGGATAACGAGATTGCGGGTAGAGATTCTGTTCCAGGTCACGCTCAAGAACCGAAACTGCAGCCTTGACGTTCATGGTAGCCAGTTCCATAGCGGCCGCTGCTCGCACCGAATCTTTATTTCCATCGAGCGCCGCAATGAGAGCTTCCGGCTCTAGCGGCACACCGGCGGCCTTCAGTAAGCTCTCTGGAGTAGGCGGTACGTCTGCTTGCAAGATTGGGGACAGTATCGTACAGATGCCGGCTGCGATGAACGCTGTGGCACATACAAGGCGCTTGTGTCTCATACAGCTTGATCCTTTCTACCGCTTGCTTACTGTCACGATGGTAGCCGGCTTTCCGTTTGCCGTTCCCTGAGTAAGAGTTTTAGTGATCGTGAAACTACCAATAGTACTCCCTCCGCAAACGTAGGTCTGGGCTGCGGAAGCCGTGCATGATTTTACATTGGCATAACCAGCTAATAGATTGGCTGGGGAGTTAGTTGCGTGTAGATCATAAAATACATTTGTAATTGCGGGATAGATATAATTTGAGTTGTCCGGCAGCGTTGCTCCAATACCGACATTGAATGTTGTCGAGTTCAATGTTGTAACAGTCGAGAACTGCGGCAGGATAGAAGAGGGGCATGTACTCGTCGTCGGAGTCACTGTTCCCTTAATGACTGCCGAACTCCAGTTCGTCGTGGTCGGATTCGTCATCATCCCGGCCATCTCCCCATAACCTGTCTGGTCCGACGTATCTGCCGATATCGGGATTGATGTCTGGTTAAACAGAGTTACAGAAGTAGGACATGCACTTAACAGTAACCGGCGCGCTCCCGCCCATCTAAAACGCCATGGAGCCACCAGAACTATTGCCACCTGCTGCATAGACATTTCCGCTGATCAACCGGCTAGCGTTACAGACATCCAGCTCTAACATCATCTGTCTGTTTGACAAATATCCGGCCCGTAGGTCTCTTCTTGCTCCCCGGTAAATTTGACATTCGCAAACCATTTCCGGAGAGGACTCAGGGCCTGCTCGGCCTCAACCTCTCTTCTACTGATACCGTCTTCTATAGCAGCTGCATTCGAACCATCAGATGCTATCAAGCGCAAGAAGCCCACCTGTTTGCGCACACCATTAAAATCAGCTGTCACAAAGAAGCTTGTGAAATCACTTATTGCCTTCGTCGTGTGCATTTGAGGTCTGAACGTAGAAAGTTCCTCCACAGACTTTGAGCTTATAATATTATGAAGGTCTTCTAATTGGGCCGGGGTTAAGTTTGTGCGGTATACCAGCAGTGTTAGTGGCCCCGCGGTTGGCACCTGATCTCGAATCAGCACCCTCGCTGTCCCTGATTTGAAGATTTCGATACACTTAAAGTGGCTTCCTGCTTGGGTCGACAGTGAGTTAGTATTTCGAAGATGGTCGCCAAAGGAGTCTCTGCGCTTAAAGAGAACTCCAGAAACAAGGCCCCGATCGCGAGCATTGAGAAGCGTAGGACATTCATATAAGTTCCTTAGTGACAATTGATTGTTGTCGTAGTGATATGCGAAGGGATGCCTGGCCCTGTTCCATCGACAAACGCTGTACAACCAGAATTAACGATCTAAAGGTATTTGCACATATGTTTCTCGTGCAAATGGAACCGTCAGAGTTCTTCGAGTTTGCCTGCAAGCAGTTTATCGTACCTGCGCTTGATGACTGCGCTGTGCACGTGCCGGTACCTACGGTGAAAGAATCAACCTGATCCGTGTTAGGACTACAGCTAATGCTGCCAAGGATTCCGTAGGAAGCGTAGTAAGGGACTTGCGTGCCGTTGTTTGTCTGAAAACAGTTGCTGCTAAGAATGGTGACCTGTCTTCCCACACTTACCGGCGCGCTTCCGCCCATCTGAAATGCCATGGGGCAACTGGGATTATTACCACCTTCTGCGCAAATACTACTAGCCGCGACAGGAACATCTTCAATCACCAGTTCTATGTTACTTTGACCCAGGGCAAGGGCGGTCGTGGCACCAGAACTGTTTACCGTTGCGACGGATTGCGAGCTGCTGCTCCATGCGCCTGTCGTTGTGCTCTGAGTGGAGCCGGTATTGTAAGTCTTCGCACCAGTAAACTGAACCATTTGCGCGAGCCCGAGGCCATCAGAGCCTGGGGAGAGACCAAATTCTGACACCCCATTACAGGCAATACAAGTAGGAACGCATGTTGCATTTCGTACATTGAATGTAGCCACGCTCGTCACCACGGGCATCTTTTCCATCTCGCCTTTGGCAGCAGAGAGCAGAGCACTCCCCTCCGTAGTGCCGATAGGCAGAACGTGACCGTCCACGTCGGGATTTGGTCGCGCTGGATCGCCTTGACGTTGAAGACCTTGGTCTCACCGGGGGCGAGATGCAGGGGCAGCTTGTACTGCCCGTGCGTGAAGTACAGGGTAAGCACTTCGTCAGAGGGCGCGGCTGTGTAGTTCCAGATCGAGATCATGGTGTCGGTGTCGCCGCCGATCGACCAGTAGCAGATGGTTTTGCTGATGGTGCCCGACTTGACGGAAGGCGGCACTTCAAAGACGTAGTTGCGCGTCTGGTCGGTGCTGCCTGCTTCCGCGACGACGTCGCCCGGAACGCCCTGGTAGGAGAACAGCAGCGTCATGTACTCGCCCGGTGGCGTGAAGCCGGCCCGCTTTATCATGCCCGGCAGGTCGGTTTGCATCGTCGCGTTCGGCGCGAGGTTGACTGTGCCGAGCTTTGTCGGCGTACCGCCCTGGACGGGGAGCGCGGACACGTCGACGCCGATTTGCCGCGTGGACCGGTTTTGCAGGTAGGCGTACGGCTGGAAGAAGGTTTGCGCGGGGAACAGCATGTCCGGCTCGGGCGCGCCGACCATGACGCCGGGCGCGGCGAACTGCACCAGCCCGGGCGGCGGCGGATCGAACTCCGGATCGGAGCTGACCTCCATCAGGTTCGGGCTGGCCGAGTAGCCGGCTTTGCGATCCTCAATGCCCTTATAGGCGAGTAGGCCGTGGGCCGCGCCGTTGTAAGTGATGTTGATGGAGCCGGCGGCATGCGGGTCCTGCACCTTCGCGAGGATGGTATCGAGCGACAAAAGCGCAGTAGCATGCGGCGCAAGCGAAACAGCCTCTTGCGCGAGCGGGCTGCCTTGCGCGTCGGCAAAGGAGACCTGGGCGGTAGCAGCGGCCCGACCGGTGTTCTCAACAGCGACAAAGCCCGCGGCCTGTGCGCCGGGCGCCCACCATAAGTCCTGGATAAGATGGTCAGCCTTGGGTGCGGACGGATCGTGGACAGCCTCGGCATCTGCTGCGAGCGAGCTGTGAAAGGTGATGCTTTCCACCTCATCAATGTTTTGCACGGTAGCAATCACGGCAGACCAGCTCCAGTGGTACTTAACACCGGCTATGCCGTAGGCGGAGCTGTGGGCACTGGCTGTGGGGCCTGCGTCGTGCAGCGCGGTGCGGACGTTGACGGATGCAACGCCGGCCGGGTCCAACGTGATCGGTTGGAGGTCGACCTCGTAGCCGTCAGCCATGTAGAGGACCGGGGTCACCGTAAGAGGCTGGTTCAGCAGGATGTTTTTGAGCCGGAGATAGGAGTCAACGCCCCGGTCTGAGCGCCAGAAAGCGCCTTCAGCCCATTGCGGCGTGCCCGGGTCGTGGTGCGGACGAGTGACCACGTATGGCGCGTCAGCGCGCACATCGACATCGAGCAGCTTATGCAGAGTACCGCTGCTGTGTTCAGGAGAAGCCGCATTGCGGTGCCCTCCAACAGACGGCACCAACTTACACCTTCGAGAAACCGCTGCAAGAAAAATCGATGGCATCGTCGCCCTGTTTTCATGCGGCCACACTGCTACAAACCGCTTCTGGCAGTTTGCAGATCCAGCGCCGCGACGAGGGCGCTGTCGGTTTTCCCAATGCGACACTGAAGCGCGTAAGCTTTCCGAGGCTGCAAGCGTCGCCTGTATCCACGCCGATCACCCTCAAGGAGTATCAGTGACCCTTCTTTTTCGCCTGCTGCGCGCCGCTTCTCATTCCCAAAGCGGAATGGAGTGGCGGAAGATTCAGCGGAACCTGGCCAGCATGCGTTTACGGTGGGCAGCCTGTTCGCCGGAGTGGGAGGATTTTGCCTCGCGTTTCGGCAGGAATCTTTTCGGATCGTTTGGGCCAACGAGAAAGACACCTGGGCAGCTAAAACTTATCGCCATAACCTTTTAGAGACAGAGCTGCGCGAGAAGCCGAGTGAAAAGCTTTCGGTCGTCGCAGGCAAGCTG
>CAXUEE010000159.1:0-8864 GCA_964249905.1 uncultured Acidobacteriaceae bacterium | reverse complement strand
CAGTGAGCAGGGCGCCCGGAGACTCCGGGAAGAGCTGACCGGAACCGGCATCACCGGTAGCGGGCTGGACGGATAGAGGCTGCGCATCCAGACGAGACTGAAACATTTGCGCTCGAGAAAAGGGGCAAAGGGTGGCTGCGGACAGGGTCAGCAGGAGAGCGGAACCCCGCTGACGAATAAGCTTCTTCATAAGAGGATTAGACGGCATACAGCTCCCTTGGATGAGAAGAAAGTGCTTCGGCTTCAGAAAGACGACATAGGAGAAGGTCAGCGTAGAACAGGGACGCAGGGGAGCAGATGCCTCAAGACGCTCGCAGGGAGGGAAGGTCACCCCGGCCACCCATGCGGCAGAAAGCGCTTTTAGCCGGATTACGTGTCACCCGGGTTTTTATCTGAGCAGCTTTCATTTCCTGAAGTCTATTGTCGCCCGTGGCGGAAAAGAACATCAGAGTACCTTTGAGAGTTCGCAAATTTGCCCGCGAGCTATACTTTCCACACATCCGGCCGATAAAGAAAGTGGAGATCAGAAGAGTGCGTGGGAACCGTGGGGCAGGGAGGCTGACGGCTTCGGTAGCGGTATGTCTGGTGACGTGCTTTGCCGCGCCTGCTTCGAGGGCGCAGGCGGCGGACCAAGCGTCAACAAGCAAGACGCCGACCATCGATCAATCGCTCGAGATGCGCAGCGTCGGAATGCCGAAGCTCTCGCCCGACGGCCGGCATATAGTTTACGAGGAGAGCCGAACGAACTGGGAGGCCAATGCGTTTGAGACAGACCTCTGGCTGGCCGACGTGGAGACAGGGCAGAGCCGCCTGCTGACGGTGGCGGCGAAGAGCTCGAGTGATGCGGCGTGGTCTCCGGATGGCCGGTGGATCGCTTTTTTGTCGGATCGGGTGGCGCCGATGCCGGGCTCACCCGCGGGTAAAAAGCAGGTATACGTCATGCCTGCCGACGGCGGCGAGGCGCAGCAGTGGACGAAGATGGAGAGCGGCGTCAACTCGTTTGCGTGGGCTCCGGACTCAAAGCGGATTGCGCTCGCGGCAGAGGCCCCGAAGACCAAAGCCATGAAGGAGCGCGAAGAGAGTTTTGGCGAGTATCACGTTTTCCATGCGGATTACGCGATGGTGCACCTGTGGACGCTGGATCTGCCTATGCCAAATGCGTCGGGAGTTACGCCTGCCGTGGGCGAGCCGAAGCTGCTTACCCCCGGGGAGGGCTTCAGCGTAGCGTCGATGGACTGGTCTCCGGACGGGACGAAAATAGCCTTCGGCGCGACGCGGGATCCGGACCTCATCTCCGGATTCAGCGGCGATGTGTATACGGTTTCGGTGGCGGATGGCGCGGTGAAGAAGGTGGTGGATACGCCGGGGCCGGATGGCGATCCGAAGTGGTCGCCCGATGGAGCCCAGATTGCGTACGTGACTTCCGACGGGGCGAAATACTCCTTCTACATGAACCGCAGGATCGCCGTGGTGCCGAGCGGAGGTGGAACCCCGCGGGTACTGACCAGAAGCTTTGATGAGGATCCGGCGCTGCTGCAGTGGACGGCGGAGGGGATCTACTTCTCGGCGCTGCAGAAGACGCGGTCGTCGCTGTATGTGCTCGATCCGAAAGAGGGAAGTGCACGGCCGGTGGCGATGCCGGGAAGCGACATTGCGGGAGCCTTCTCGTTTGCTGCCGGCGTAAAGAAGGTGGCCTTTCGGGGCGCGGGTGCGAACGAATTCCCGGAGGTTTATGTCGGGGATGCGAGCGGCGGCGCGCCCAAGCAGATGACGCATGTCAGCGAACAGCTCAAATTTTTCGAGACGGCCAGGCGTGAGGTCGTTCAGTGGAAGTCCGGCGACGGCGCAACCATCGAAGGCATCCTGGTCAAGCCGGCGAATTTCGATCCGAGAAAGAAATATCCGCTGCTGGTCGTCATCCATGGTGGACCGACAGGGATCGACGTGCCGTCGATTGCAGCGGATCGCTACTATCCGGTCGAGCGTTTCGTTGCCAAAGGCGCCCTGGTGCTGCGGCCGAACTATCGCGGGTCGGCGGGCTATGGCGAGAAGTTCCGTTCGCTCAATGTGCGCAACCTGGGTGTAGGAGACTATGCGGATGTAATCTCAGGCGTGGACTCGCTGATCGCGCAGGGGTTTGTCGATAAGGATCGCGTGGGCTCGATGGGCTGGAGCGAGGGCGGGTACATCTCGGCCTTCATCACTACTTCGAGCGACCGGTTCAAGGCGGTAAGTGTGGGCGCCGGGATTTCGGACTGGATGACGTATTACGCGAACACGGACATCACGCCGTTTGCGCCGCAGTATCTGCATGCGACGCCGTGGGACGATCCGGAGATTTATCGCAAAACATCGCCGATCAGCTATCTGAAAACCGCAAAGACGCCGACGCTGATCCAGCATGGCGGCGCGGACAGGCGAGTGCCGATCGCCAATGGGTTCGAGCTGCGGCAGGCGCTTGAAGACAAGGGCGTGCCGGTCAAGATGGTGATCTACGATGGCTTTGGCCACCCGATCAACAAGCCCAAGCAGCAGCGGGCCGTGATGGAAGAGAACGAGAACTGGTTCGATCACTACATCTGGGGAGAGCCGCTGGCTCCGGCGCTGATGCCGGTGGTGAAGGTAACGAAGCCTTAGATGAGCGTCGTATGCAAGGGCGAAGTGATCGCCGTGTCGAAAGCTTTACGGCATGGCTTCGCCAAGCAGCCGGAGCCCGCGATCCGGTTGCTGGCTGGCGAGGGCGTGGAGGGCGATGCGCATCGGGGAACGACCGTGCAGCACCTCTATCAGAAACGGCGCGACGCCACACAACCGAACCTCTGCCAAGTGCACCTGTTCGCTGCGGAAAAGCTGGACGAGCTGCATCAGGCAGGGTTTGTGCTTGGGCCGGGCGAGATCGGGGAAAACGTGCTGACGCGCGGCGTGGACCTGCTCGCGCTGCCCCGGCATACGCGGGTCCGGCTGGGTGCGGAGACGGTTGTGGAGATCACTGGCTTGCGGACGCCGTGCTCGCAGATCGACGGCTATCGCGCCGGGCTGCAGAAGCTGCTTTGGGGTCCTCGTGATCGGAGTGGGAGACGCGAGCGCCGGGCGGGCGTGATGGCGGTCGTGGTGGTCGGTGGTCTGGTGGCGTCGGGCGACCGCCTGACCGTGGAGCTGCCGCCGGAGCCACATGTCCGGCTTGGGCCGGTGTAGCTGGCGGCCCGTAGTTTGGGAATGTTCTTATCGGGCTTGCCTCGTTAGAAGCTGAGCCGGAGCGCAACCTGCAGTTCGCGGCTGGGAAAGTAAGAGGAGACCACTCCGTAACCGGAGTCGGTCGCAGTACTGTCCGGCGCCTGGGCGTTCGAGTGGTTGAAGACGTCGAAGGCCTCGGCCCGGAACTCCAGGCGTGTGTTCTCAAAGCCGATCGGGAAACTCTTGTGCAATGCGAGATCCAGGTCGGAAAAGGCGGGCGCACGGGCGACGTTCCGGGGCGCATTGCCGAAAGGAAGGTTAGCTGCCGTGGGGACAGAGACAGCAGCGGGATCCAGGTACTGATACTGGCCCGGCTGACCTGGGATCGCCGTCTGTTTACCTTTCGCGAGGACGGGATTGCCGATCAGGTTCGGACGGTACACAAAGCCCGTCAGCGTACTGACCTGCTGCGCCGTGCTTTCCGCATAGGTGAGATTGATGGGCAGGCCGCTCACATACGAATTGATGGCCGTCACCTGCCAATCCGCGAGAGCGAGCCGCAAGGGCAGTGCGGCGTGCGAGCCGAACATCCGGTTCCGACCATAAGGCAAGTCCCAGACCACAGCCAGCGAGTCGTTGATCGGGCGGTCGTATCCGGAGCGGGTGAATGTGCTCAACGGGTTGTAAAGATCGACAAAGTCACTGTCGCCGTTGTTGAGTTCCTGGTTGGCGCCCGCGATGTCCTGCGTGTGCGACCAGGTAAAGGAGTTCACCAGATAGACCCCGTTGCTGTAGCGCTTCTCGAGCTTCGCTTCAAACGCGTTGTAGAGCGAAGGACCCTCGTTGAAGGATTCCTGAATGGCGCTGTAAGCCGCGATGGGCCGGCGTGACTGAAGACTGGCCGTTCCATTTGCGGCGTTCGGCAGAGCTTCGTTGTAATCAGCCAGGATCTGTTCATGCACGCCATGATTTCCGACATACGCAAGATCCAGGTACATATGGCTGGTCAGTTCTCGTTGTACGGAGAATTGATAGCTCTCCACATACGTGGTCGGCGTCCGGGCAGGATCGTAGGTCGTGGTCGAGGACAGCGGAGAAGAGTTCGCCGTGGAAAGAAAGTTGTTGACGTAGCCGGCTTGCGTCGGCTGAAAACAGCTGAGGGGCGCCGCTGACAAGGACGAGCAGACCTTCTGCGGCGAGGTCTTCGAGTAAGGGGCATATTGCGTAATGACATTGTCGACATTAAAGGGAGCATTCTGCGCCAGCTCGTTGGCGGTCGCGGCGCGCAGGAACTGCTGATAGCTGATGCCATAAGCGCCGCGCAGAACGGTCTTGGGATCGACGCTGAACGCGAAACCGAGGCGCGGAGCAAAGTTCAGATTGTTGCGTTGAATCAAGGCCCGATTGAAGATGGAGCCGCTGGACGCAAGCACCAGCCCACCAGTCGGACTGGTCACAGGATTGAAGTTTGCCAGCTGATTGTTGGTTTCAAAGGGCGGAGTTGCCAGTTCATAGCGCAGGCCGAGGTTGAGGGTCAGGTTGTGGGAGACACGGTAGTCGTCCTGCGCGTACAAAAAGTGCATGCGCTGGTTGTACTCCACCTGGTGCAGCGCGCTGAGCTCGTATTTGCTGCGCGCGCCGAAGAGGAAGTCAGCCAGGTTCCAGGCTTCGGCGTAGCTGGGGTCGGTTCCGACGGCCTTGGCCGCGCCTTGGGAAAACTTTCCGTTGTACGTGTCAGCGCCGAAGACCGGCTTGAAGTTGCTGACGACCGACGATTCGCGCAGATACTCATAGCCGAACTTCAGGCTGTGATGACCGGTAAGCAGAGAATAATTCCCCTTGGGATTGACGACAAACGGATCGACCACGGTCGGCAGGCTGTTGGTGCGTCCGAACTGGGTAAAGCCCGTGACCGCGACCGTGTTCAAGCCGCTGGCGTAAGGCAAGCCGGACGGCACGTTGGGCTCGCCGGCAAGCGCGAGCAGGTTCGGCTGGCCGATCGAGCTCGGGTTCTGCGCACCGGCATTCCAGGTGAAGCCGCTGCGCAGGTCGAGCGCGGAGCTGGTCGTCAGCTGCAGGGTGTACCCCGCTGCCAGCTGCTTGTTGTTCTGGTTGATATTGCCTTTGGCGGTCGAATAAATCGGAGCGGGAATGGGCGCTGGATCGAGCGCGTTGAACCTGCGCTGGCTGTAGCGAGCGAAGGCCGTCATCCGGGCGGTGATGTAGTCATCGAGCCGCACATCGCCCTTGTCTGAGTCCTCCGTGCCGAGCGGAAAAGAAGTGTAGTTGTTGCCCGCACCCGAGACCTGGGTGGTGAGCGCACCGGTCGGCAGGTCCTTGAGCACGGTCTCATCGAGAGCGCTGATCTGCGGCGTGGAGGTTCCCGGAATCACCGTTGCTTGCAGCGCTGCCACGGGAATCACACCATTCTTGTAGACCGCGTTCGTATACGGATTGGTAATGGGAATGGCGTTCCCGTTCGCGTCGACAAAGGCGCCGGAGGCTTGCGCAGCGGAAGGCAAGGTGGCTTGCTGGGCGGCGCGCAAATTGCGGCGAAACCCTTCGTAATCTCCAAAAAAGAACAGCTTGTCGTGCAGGATCGGGCCTCCGATCGCGGCGCCGAACTGGTTCTGCACCAGGGAGGACTTTTGCCCATTGGCCGGCGGAATGGGGCCGTTCGCATTCAGCACGGTGTTGCGCAGGTAGTCGTACACCACGCCGTGGAAGTCGTTGGTGCCGCTGCGGGACACTTCGTTTGACAATCCGCCGGCCGCATGGCCGAACTCCGCGCTTGCGTTGCCGGTGGTGAAGCGGAACTCGGCCAGCGAATCCGGACTGAGCTGGATCTCCTGGTTCGAAAAGCCGAGGTCGTTCAGGCTCCAGCTGTTGTTGTCCAGTCCATCGAGCAGGAAGGAGTTCACCTGGTTGCGAAGTCCGTTGACATTGTAGGCAGCTTCCCGGCTGGTCGCGCCTTCGATCTCAAGGGACGATTTGGTCACACCCGGCACCAGCAGCGCAAGGTCGGCCGGATCTCTCCCGTTCAACGGGAGATTGACGATCTCTTTCGGATTGATGACCAGGCTGCGGTCACTGCTGTCGGTCTCCAGGAGCGACGCCCCGGAGGTGACGGTAACCTTTTCCTGGACATCTCCGGGAGACAGATTGAGATCGACTCGCTGGCGTGCGCCGACCGTGACGGGAAACGCCGGGGTCAGGGTATCTTTGAAGCCGGTGGACCGTGCTGCCACGGTGTATTCGCCGTCTGGAACTCCGGTGAACGTGTACTCTCCCGCACCGTTGCTCTCGGTCGTATTGCAGACGCCTGTGCTCAGGCTCTTGAGCGTGATGGAACTGCCGGCAATGTTTGCGCCGCTCGCATCGCGAACACTGCCGATGATGGTAGCGCTCTCAAATTGCGCCTGGACGAGAGCAGCCGTACCGAGCAAAAGCAGAAGACAGAGACACTGGCGAAGCAGAGACACGCGGACTCCTTGTCTGGGCGGGGTACTTTTGAAATTTGGTGGTGAACTGACACTACCGTGAGAAAGTGAATCTTCCGTGAATACGGCTCGGGACCGAGGAAGCTTGATCAGGTCAGGCAGAGTGTCCGTCGAACTCCCGGCACCCGCTCCACGCGAGAACCGCCTGCTTCGACACATTTACGTGGCCGTCATGTCTGGTTCACATTCCTTATGTGGAGCTGCGCAAGGTTAGTGACATGCAATCTTCTAGTCTCGCCCATGGCCTGCGGCGTCTGTACGCTTACTTTGCTTCCCTTCGTCTTTTACAGCTTTCTGTCGGCGTGGTCAGCGGCATAGCTTTTCTCGGTCTGTCTGCGCCGGCTCAGACCAGCGACGTAGCCAGCAGCATCGCCGGCACGATTCGCGACAGCAGCGGAGCCGCCGTAGCCGGAGCTTCGGTCGAAGCCGTCGCCCAGGACACAGGCTTTGTCCGCACTGCGCAGACCCAGGCTGATGGAAGCTTTACGCTGCCGCTTCTTACCGTCGGCCAATACAACCTGGTCGTTACCGCTGCGAGCTTTGAGCGCTTTCAGCAGAACGGCATCGATGTGCGCCTGGGCTACGCCGCGCCGGTCACGATCACGCTTCAGCCCGGCTCGACGGGGCAGACAGTGACGGTCAACGCCGACTCGAGCATCCTGAATACGGAGACGTTCGACATCTCGGATGGGCTCAACCAGCGCGCGATCGAGAACATGCCTATTACCTCGCGCAATACCTTCAATCTCGCCTTGCTTGTGCCCGGCTTGAACGGGACGCGCGACGACGAGTTCGGCAATCCAACGTTTGCGTTCGGCGGCCTGCAGCGCAAAGCCTTCCTGATCGACGGCATCGACAACACGCAGCGCGGCGGTCCCGGGCGGCTCGGCATCTTCTCCCCAGAGGACGTGAAGGAAATCCGCGTCATCACCGGAGCCATGGACGCGCAGTACGGGCGCACCGTCGGCGGCATCATCAACTTCATCACCAAGGGAGGCGGCAACGAGTTCCACGGCGAGGGCCTGGTGCTGGAGCGCCGCCCCGGCCTGATCTCCAAGCCATCGCTCACCCAGGGCGCAAAGCCCTTTCAGGAGTGGGCTACGTTCTCGGTGCAGTTCGGCGGGCCTATCGTGCACGACAAGCTCTTCTACTTTATCTCCGGCGAGTATGAGCCTGAGCACGGCGCCCATCCCATCACCATTACGCCGGCGAGCGCCGCCGCGCTGAACCTGCCAGCGTCGCAGCTGGGCAACGCGCCCTTCCAGCAGCGCTTCCAGTCCTACCTGGCGCGCTTTGATTATCAGGCTAATCCGAACGACGACTTTTACTTGCGCGGCTCCGCATACCAGACCCCTTCGCAGTTCAACACCTCGGGCGGCCTCCAGACTATCTCCTCCTCCAACAACTTCAACGACAAGGACCAAACCGTGGCTGCGCAGTGGTCGCACATCGTCTCCGGCCGGGCGCTAAACGAGCTGCGTACGGGCTTTCTGCGCCGCATCTTCGATCGCCCTCCGGTCAACGGAGTCGTCGGCCCGGTTGTCAACATCAGCAACATCGCGACCCTCACTTCCAACACCTCCGCCGGCCAGCGCTACGAGGAGGATCAGTACAACGCCATCGACGACTTCTCCTATAGCCTCGGAGCGCATCAGCTACGCGTCGGAACCGACATCGATACGATCAACGTGCTCTCGCAGGATCGCCTCACCGACACCTATTCCTTCTCCGGAGTCACGGTCAACGGCACAGCGGTCGCACCGCTTACCCAGTACCTGAACGCGATCAACGGTGTCCTCAACCCGGCCACCAAACTGCCCTATAATTACACCACCTTTACCGAGGCCTTCGGCGTCAACATCGCCAACCACCGCACCACGCCGATCAACTTCTACGCCCAGGACCACTGGCGCGTGAACGACCGGCTGCAGCTCTCCTACGGGCTGCGCTGGGAGTACCGCCTCTTTCCCACGCTGAACCAGAACGCGCCGCTCGCCATCTCGCGCAACCTGCCGAACGACTACCGCGACTTCGCCCCTCGCCTCGGCTTCACCTACCGCATCGGCCCCGATACCGTGCTGCGCGGCGGGTACGGCATCAACTATGACACCTTGAACCTGCGCCTGATCTCGCTTGTGGACCGGTCGAACGGCCAGCAGGTGCAGACCTTCACCGTCTCCGGCACCGCCG
>CAXUEE010000158.1:681-8872 GCA_964249905.1 uncultured Acidobacteriaceae bacterium | reverse complement strand
TCGCAAGGCTTCGCGCGTCCAGCGCGGGCGCGATCTTCGCTATGATTTGTCGCTTGAGTTCACCGAAGCGGTCTTCGGTGTGGAGCGCGAGATCACGGTGCGCCGCGCGGAGACCTGTACAGACTGCGGCGGCACGGGCGCCGCGAAGGGCAGGCAGCCGACGACCTGCCCGCAGTGCAAGGGCGCCGGCCAGATGCGCTTTCAGCAGGGCTTTTTCTCCGTGGCAAGGACGTGTCCGCAGTGCGGCGGCACGGGGACGCTGATTACCGACCCCTGCAAAACCTGCAACGGCCAGACTGCTGTCGAGCGCGAGCACACACTCTTGGTGAAAGTGCCGGCGGGCGTCGAGCAGGACACGCGCATCCGGTACTCCGGCGAGGGCGAAGCGGGCCGCTACGGCGGGCCGGCAGGCGACCTCTACGTTGTGCTCTCGGTGAAGAAGCATAAATTCTTCGAGCGCGACGGAGATGACCTGCACTGCATGATGCCGATCTCGTTTCCCCAGGCGGCGCTCGGGACAGAGCTGGAGATCGAGACACTTGAGGGCAGGGAATCGATCAAGATCCCGGAGGGCGTGCAGAGCGGACGCGAGTTCCGCCTGCGCGGCAAAGGCGTTCCGCACCTGAATGAACGCGGCAAGGGCGACTTGATCGTGGAGGTGCGGGTAGCCACCCCAACCAAGCTCACCGGCAAACAGAAAGACCTGATGCGGCAGCTGAGTGAGACGATGGTGGTCGAAAACGAGCCGCACTCACGCGGCTTGCTGGACAAGATGAAAGACATCTTTACCTAGCCGGTAGAGCGCTTATTCCAGCCACGCACCGACAACGGCGATAGTTGCGATGGCGGCTGTTTCCGCGCGCAGAATGCGCGGACCCAGCGTGGCGTGCGTCCAGGCGTGCTCGGTAAACAAGGTCATCTCTTCAGCAGTCCAGCCACCCTCCGGGCCGATGGCCAAGGCCAGCTCGCCAGGAGTCGGAAGGCTGGAACCGAGCGCCTCTCGAAGCGTGACTGTCTGCTCGGTTTCACTCAGCAGGATGCGTGTGGTGGCGCGTTCCGCTCCGAGCGCTGGCTTCAACGGCGTGGGGTCCGCGATCTCCGGAACCTCCGTGCGCCGGGACTGCTGCGCGGCCTCGTGCGCGATCCGGCGCCAGCGTTCGATGCGCTTCGCAGCCGCCTGGGCGAGATGCTTCTCGGTGCGCCGGGCGAGCACCGGCGTCATGCGTGCCACGCCCAGCTCGGTAGCCTTCTCCACTGCCCATTCGAAGTGATCGAACTTGAACACAGCCAGGTAAAGATGCAGCGGCAGTGCGGCATCCGATTCGAGCTCTTCATGAAGCACGAACTCGACCCTGTCCGGAGCAACCGACATGACTTCTGCCCGATGCAGAAAGCCGTGGGCGACGACATCGAAGACCTGCCCGCGCTCAGCTCGAAGAACCCGTGACAGATGCGCGGCCTGGTCGCCAAGGAGCGCGGCATGCGTGGGATGACCGGAATCCGGAGAGAACGTATCGGCGATCCAGCGGCGTCGGGTCATAGAGAATCGGGGTACTGCCTCACTTGGGAAGAGTCACAAAAACACTCTGCTGATGGTAAAGGTCCACCTTCACGACGGCCAAAGCGCGAGCGTCCCAAAGCGTCTTCGGGATGCTAAGGCTGAAGACACTGGTGCCTTGTACGGACTTGCCTGCGTCGATCGTGGCGTCCTGCAGCGGTGTCAGAGGAACCAGCGGTTTGAGCTTAGAAAACGACTGCTCCACGCTCGCAATATCCTGTTTACCGAGTGCTTTCTCGGTCAGCTCCGCTCCGTTCTTGTCTGTCAAGGTAAGAGACACTCCGTCGACATAGACCGGAACGCGCATAGCATTTTCGAGGCGAATCGTAGAGGCGACAAAGAGTGTCTCGGCAACTTCGTTCTGTCCAACGACGATCGATTGTGCTTTATACACAGTGGTCGTGGGAAGAAGGTCGGTGCGCACCGCTGCTGCATGGACGGCCGTCGCAGGATAAAAATGAACAAGCAGCGTCGCTGCAACAGCCAGAGCAGCCACGGCCAGGATGAGCGGCAACAGAAATGAGCGGCGCTCCGGCGAGGCAAACGTCAAATCACTCACTTCCTCATCGTAGCAGCGCGGGCGTCAGTGCTGGACGGCGTACTCATCGAGCAGCACGGAGATCAGCGCGGCCGTCGGCACCGCGACGAGCGCACCCACAACGCCGGCCAGCGCGGTGCCGATCAGCAAAGCCACCAGAACGGTAAGGCCCATCAGATTTACGGAAGAGCGCATGATGCGTGGAGTAAGCACGGCATTTTCGACATTGACGTAGATCAAGTAGAAGATCAGGACGCCGAACATCTTCGGCCAGGAGTCCAGCGCCGCGCTCACCAGGGCCAGCGAGACACTGAGCGCAGCACCAGCGATGGGAATGATGTTGAACAGGCCCATCAGCACGCCAAGCAGCACGAAGTAACGCACGTGAAGGAAGCCGAAGACAATGAGCGAGCAAACCCCTATGGTGAGCATCAACAGGCCTTGTCCGAATAGCCACTTGCTCATCTTCACTTCGGCTTTCTTCAGCGTCGCATCGAGTCGCGGGCGGTTCGCAGCGGGCACAAGGGAAAGAAAAAACTCGTACGCGTGCTCACCTTCAAGGATGAAGTAAATGCAAAGAAAGACCGTGGTCAGAATGTCGAAGACGTGAGACAGCCACCGCGGGAGGGAGTCGAAGAGGTACGCGCCGACGGCCCCGGCGAAATTTTCCAAGCGCGCCGCAAGCTCATCCACGCCAAACTTGTCTGCCATCGGCAGCTTCTTTACCTTGGCCACCGCGGAAGGAATTCGCTGCGGCAGGTCAGTAAGGAACCCGCGTAGATCCCGAAGCACTGGCGGCAGGCCGAGAGTAAAGAACAGGCCCAGCACAATCACCGCGGCGAGCAGCAGCGCCAAAACCGCCACGGAACGTGAAGGTTTGTATCCCCGTATGGTTCGTGTGGTCACCCAGTCAATAGCGGGCATCAGCACCACGGCAAACAGGGCGGCGACATAGATAATCTCAAGCTCTTTGCTCAGCTTGTAGCAGAGTGCGAGCAGAAGAAAAATACTGATACAGAACACGATATTGCTACGGACGGCGACACGCTTCTCCACCACAATAGGGGACTCGCCAGTGGCAGTGGAGGGCGGAGCAGAACTGCGAATTTGGGGTAAGGTCGACAGCGGACACTCCTGCTGAACTGTTCCGGTTCCCCTGCTAGGATGCAGCCTGGGCTGCGGAGAAGGAGGAAAGGAAAGAATTTTCTGGGAGCCGTAATTACCCGTTGTGTAGCTTGTCTTTTTCTGGAGCAAGCAAACCGAGAATGACATCCGCGGTTTCTTCTGTATCGCGTTCTCCCGTAGCCACCGTATGCCTGGCCAGCCTGCGATAGAACGGCTCGCGTAACCGGAACCGCGCCTCCGCTTCCGCCGACGTGGTCAGGACTGGCCGCAGGTGCTCCGGTGAGGCAAACGTCTGCAGCATGCAGCGATCGTACAAAGTGGAAAAGGTCGCTTGGAGATAGATCAGCAAGGTGCCGGGCGTCTGTTCGAGCAGTAGACGGTTGGTCAGCGCCTCGGGTGTGCCTCCGCCGAGGGCCAGCACAACCTTGGCTTGTGCGAGTGCGTTGGCCAGGGCACTCGATTCCATGAGCCGGAAGCGGGCCTCCCCATGCTGCGCAAAAAGTACAGGAACCGAAGCCCCGGCGCGGGCTTCGACATGCGCGTCCAGGTCAAGAAAGGTCCAGCCAAGACTCTGTGCGAGCCGGCGACCTACGGACGTTTTACCGGCGCCCATGTACCCCATCAAGACGATGCGCTGAAGTCCGGCCGGCGCGGTCACTTGTGAGAGAAGTTCACTTGCTTCAGCTTGTACGGCGTTGCCGGTCATGGCAGGTTCCTTTCAGGAAAGTAAAGTAGGAGGGCAAACGAAAGCCGCGACCCTTGGAGGGTCGCGGCTGAGAGAAAGAGAAGAATGCGCTTGTTAGTTCAGGAAGCGACGCACACCCAATCCACCCGCAGCCGCGGAAGGCCACCAATAGCTGCGGTAGCTAAATCGCGTTGCGGTCAGGATGGAGCACAGTGTCATTCTGAGCATGAGAGTACACCCGATCCGCGGAGGTTGCAAACTCGCACGACGCATTAAGAATTAAAGATCGTTACCGTTCCGGAGCGCGACCCGCCCGACAATTTCGATGCGGGCCGCCGAGCCTCTTGGCAAACCTGCACCGCTCCGGCTCAAACGCGCTGTGCTGTCTGACCAGTGGAGGTGCGTCACTGCGAAGCTCCCGTTCTCGTAGTCGTAGGTTGTGCCGTCATCCCGGTAAAGATCGAAGTCTCCGTCCCGTCCCGGGTAGAGGCGAAACGCTGCGATCTTTTGTTCTTCGGCGGTGCTCTCGACGGGCTCGCCAAGCGGCAGGATCGACCCCGCGCGAACAAAGATCGGCAGGGTATCGATCGGCGCGGAGACCACGATGCGCTGGCCGCCATGAAGCTTTTCCGAGGTCCAGAAGTTATACCAGTCCGTGCCCGCAGGGAGGTACACACTGCGGCTGGTCATGCCTTGTTCGGTGACCGGAGCGATCAGCAGTGCGGGACCGAACATGTACTCATCGCCCAGATCGGCTACTTCGGGATCGGCCCCGAAGTCCATGAACAAGCCACGCATAAAGGGCGCGCCGGTAAGGTGGCTCCCGTAGGCAAGCGAATAAATATACGGCAGAAGCTGGTAGCGCAGGCGCAGGTATTTTTCCAGGATCGGCTCTGCCTGTTTGCCGTACGACCAGACCTCGTTGTAGCGGCGGCTGCCGTGCGTGCGGAAGTTGGGTTGAAAGGCTCCGTACTCAAACCAGCGCACGTAGAGCTCCGGATAATCATCGTAGCGGCCGACGTTCTCGCGCGCATCCGAAGGGTCGAGCAGCGGTGGACGCTCCGGGGTGTTCGACGCGGGCAGATACTGCCAGCCGCCGATGTCCGTGCTCCAGTAAGGCATGCCCGAGGCGACAAAGTCGAGCCCGGTAGGGATCTGCCGGCGCAGGGTATCCCAGTTACCGCTGATGTCGGACGACCAGAAGATCGTGCCGTTGTGCTGCGCTCCTGTGAAGGCGTCGCGCGCGAGGATGACGGCACGGGTATGCGTGTCGCGGCGGAACCCGGCATAGATGCCGGCCGTATGAAAGAGCGGGAAAACATTGAAGAACTCAGTCCCCGGCCGATCTTCCAGTAGCTGCCGTTCGGCGGCAGATCGGGTTCGGTCTCGTCCGCCCAGAACGAATCGAACCCTTTGTCCAGGTAGTTCTCTTTCAGGATGCTCCAGTACCAGCGTTGCGCATCGGCGTTGGTGGAGTCGATGTCAGATCCGGCGCGGTCGTAAGGCAGGCCGTTGGTCGGTGTGCCATCAGCCAGCTTCTCGAACCAGTCGTTCTTGAGCACCGTGCTGTAATAGCGGTCCTCGGGAACGAATCGTGGCCACACGCTGATCATGGTGTGGATGTTCATGGCGTGCAGCTGCTTGTTCATGCTTACGGGATCGGGCCACTTGGCGGGATCCATGTCCATCTCGCCCATCTTCGTGTAGTGGAACCAGTCAATCACCAGCGTATCGAGCGGGAGATGGCGATCGCGGTAGCCCTTGGCAACGGCCATCAGTTCCGCCTGGCTCGAGTACCGCTGCTTGCATTGGATAAAGCCGTACGCGGATCGGGGCAGCATGGGGACATCGCCCGTCAGCAGCCGGTACCCGCTGTAGATCTCGTCGTAGCTGCCGCCGACGATCACGAAAAACGAGACCCGCTGCCCGACATCGGAGGTCCAGCGATTCGCATCATTGAAGCCAAACTGAACCGTTGTGCGGGAGGGATTGTCCCACAAGAGACCGTAGCCTTTGCTCGAGACAACGAACGGCACACAGACACTCTGGCCGGCGGGAGCGTCGTAGTCATGAGCGCAGCGCACCACATGGCCGCGCCGGTCAAGATAGCCTTCCTGCGTCTGTCCGAGCCCATAGGTGTGCTCGTCGCGCGGCGAGGCAAAAGTCGCACCGACGGCGTAAAAGGGATCGTCGGCAGGTCTTCGTTCATTCAGGATTTCGGCGTTGCCATCCTTGTGGTTCGGGACCGACATCTGCCATCCGCGCAGGTCGAGCAGGGTAGCGCCTTCGGGCGTTTTGATGGTGATGCTCACTCCGGGAGTGGACCCATTGAAGAATCTCGCAATGTCGGCGGCGGTACCTGTGGGCGCGTGGGGCGCGCTCTCGGCAGCGACGGTGACGACCATCCGCGGCGAGCGCAGCACGTCTCCGGCAGCGGTATGTTGCTGTTGCCAGTCTGCGCCTGCAGGCTGGGCGGAGATGCCGTACCCGGGCGCAGCCAGCGCTGCCGGCCGCAACAGACTGAGGCTAACGCGAACGACATTGGGAGCATAGGGTTCGACAAGCACGGTCGCTTGCCCGCGGGTGAGCGTCAAGCCCTGGGAGAATGCGGCACTCGGCAATAACAGGCTGCACAGCCCGGCGAACACGTCCCTGGCAACTTGAGGCAGCATCTTCATCGCCCATCCAAGCTACGCGATTCGCTCTCAGTCGTCACCCTGACGCTTGTGGCCTAGCGGGCTAAAATACGGTTCAGCAGGTAGGGATGGTCGACCATGGGACTCAGTGACGAAGCCTTTGAAGTGATGTGCCCGGAATGCCTGGGCGTGTTGAAGATCGATCCTGTGACGCGCGCGGTGATTGCACATACGGCGGCGCCGCGCAAGAAGACCTTTGAAGACCTGACGGACGCGAAGAAGGCACTGGCTGAGGCAGATGCGCGGCGGGAATCGGTGTTTGCGCAATCGGTGGCGGCGCAGAAGAACAGCGGCGATGTCTTGGCGCGGAAGTTTGCCGAAGCGATGAAGAAAGCCAAGGAGAGTCCGGTGACGGAGCGGCCTTTGCGGGAGTTCGACCTCGAGTAGCCGCGGCGCGATGGAGGGGCTTGTTCGTCACTTGTGCGGGGCTCGTGCGTCCCATACTCGGCTTTGCTTGAGGTTTCCGATGATGCGCATTCTCGCTTCCGCTTTTGCCCTCTTGCTTACGGCCGTTTTGCCGAGTCGTATGCTGCCCCAGGCCGCCACGCACCCGGTGCTCGTTGAGTTGTTTACGTCGGAGGGGTGTTCTAGCTGTCCGCCGGCCGATGCTCTGTTGAAGAAGATCAACGGGTATCGCGTCTCGTCCGGTCAGCTGGTGGTCGCGTTGAGCGAGCATGTGACGTACTGGAATCAGCTGGGCTGGGCGGATCCGTTCTCGCTCGAGACCTGGACGGACCGGCAGAGCCGCTATAGCGGCCGCTTTCACCTGGACAGCGTGTATACGCCGCAGGTGGTGGTGAATGGCGATGCGCAGATGTCCGGCGGCGATGCGCAGGGAATCTTGCGGGCCGTGCGTGCGGAGGGGCCGCCGAGCGCGCTGCAGCTTCATATCGATGCCGCATCCGCGCAGCCAGGGGCGATCTCGGTGACGTATACGGTGAAGGGCGCTGCTTCGGGTCCGGTGGATTTGTATGCGGTGGTCGCCGATGACATGGTGACTTCAAGTGTGTTGCGCGGCGAGAACTCCGGCCGCACGTTGACGCATGTGGCGGTGGCGCGCAACCTGACGCACATCGGAAGTGTGCAAGCGGATGGGACGGCGACGATCTCGCTGCACTCGCCTGGCGTGATCAAGGGGCAGCCGGAGACGCCGCGGCATCTGGTGCTGTTTGCGCAGGCTCCGGGGCAGGGAAAGGTGCTGGCGATCGAGAGCAAGAGTCTGTAAGGGACGACACCTGCATCAGCAGGGCAGACGCGCCGAAGGCTAAACTAGGGTATGCCTCCTATTCTGAATGCCCAGGGCATCTCCAAGCGCTTTGGCGCGGTTCCCTTGTTTGACGATCTTTCGTTTACGGTTTCAGACGGCGACCGCATTGGGCTGATCGGGCCGAACGGCGCCGGCAAGTCCACGCTGCTGAAGGTGCTGGCGGAGGAAGAAGACCCAGATGCGGGCGAGGTGGCGACGCGCAAGCGGGCGCGGATCGGCTACATCCGGCAGGAGTCTACGTTTGCTGCGGGGTTGACGGTGCGCGATGTGCTCGAGCGCGCGCTGATCGCGGGCAACGTGGCCGAGGCGGAGCGCGAAGGCA
>CAXUEE010000158.1:0-671 GCA_964249905.1 uncultured Acidobacteriaceae bacterium | reverse complement strand
CGGGTGGGGTTTCCGGAGACGACGGCGGAGGCGGCGACGCTCTCGGGTGGCTGGCGCAAGCGGCTGGCGATTGCCGAGGCGATGGTCAGCGGGCCGGATGTGCTCTTGCTCGACGAGCCGACGAACCACCTGGATCTGGCGGGCATTGCGTGGCTCGAAGAAACGCTGCGGGCTGCGCAATTTGCATGTGTGATGGTCTCGCACGACCGCTATTTTCTGGAGAATGTGGCGACCGAGATGGTGGAGCTGAACCGCGTGTATGCCGAGGGACTGCTGCGCGTCAAGGGCAACTACACGCAGTTCCTCGAGGGCAAAGAGCAGTATCTCGACGCACAGTCGAAGCTCCAGGATGCGCTGAAGAATCGAGTAAAGATCGAGACGGACTGGCTCCGCCGCGGACCTAAGGCGCGGACGACGAAATCGAAGGCGCGCATCGATAGCGCGAACGAGCTGATCGGGCAGCTCAAGGAGGTCAACCAGCGGACGCAAACTGCGAGCGCGGGCATCGATTTTTCCGCCACCGAGCGGCAAACCAAACGGCTAGTCGAGTTCGACCACGTGCAGTGCGTGCTGGGCGAAGGGCCGACGGCGCGGACGATTGTCGAGGACCTCAGCTTCCTGATCACGAACGGCGTGCGCGCGGCCGACGCCAAGCAGTGGCTCGAGATAGC
>CAXUEE010000157.1:2492-8894 GCA_964249905.1 uncultured Acidobacteriaceae bacterium | reverse complement strand
GCGGCGGGCTGAGGCGGCGGGACCTGGAGTGCGGATTCGAGGTCGATGCCGGCAACGCTGTCGGCTGGCCGCACGGACAGAGTGTCAGAGGAAGCCGGGATAGTTTGACCAGCGTTCGAGAGCGCCGGCGGAGAGCTTGCCATGGCACATTATAGGCTGTTGGTACAGGGGATGGTGGTGAGGGACGCGGGTGCAGGTGGTGCCTGCGGTACCTTGGAGGGAGTAGGTGGTGGAGAGGGCGGGATGACGCAGCTTCTAATCACAGTGCTCGTAGCGGCCTGGTCCAGTTCAGGCGCACATGCTCAAGACATCGCGCAACGCTTTGCCGATGACAGCAATATTCCTTTAGAACCGAAGGTGGTTTCTACACAAACGCGAGATGGGGTGGAGGTCTACGACATAACGTATGCCGGTTCGGAGGGTCGAGTTCCTGCGTACCTCGTTGTCCCGAAAGGGTCGGGCAGGTTCGCCGCCGTTGTTTGGGCGCATTGGCTGATGCCTGGGTCGCGCTTTCAGAACCGTAAGGAATTTCTCAACGAGGCTGTCGCGCTTGGCCGGTCCGGGGTGGTTTCGTTGCTTATCGATGCGCCTCAGAACCGTCCGGGTTTTGTCGAAGAAGAAGATCCGCTCGGTTCCCAGCAGCCTCACCTTATGCAGGAAGAGACTGCGGACCTTCGACGGGGGCTCGATGTCCTGCTGTTGAGAAAGGATGTCGACCCCGGTCGAGTAGCCTTCGTCGGACATAGCCTGGGCACGGTAGCAGGTTCCGCTCTAGATGCGGTGGATAAGCGGTTCAAAGCATTCGTCTTTATGGCGGGGCCTCAGTCTGTACGTGAAATGGTTCTGACGTCCCATCGACCGGGGTTTGATGCATGGAGGAAGCAGACACCTGCCTCGACGATCGACACGTACCTTACGACGTACGCCTGGGCTGATCCCGCCACCTATGCGGCACATTTTGGACCTGCCCCGGGCTTCTTTCAATACGCCCTAAACGATAGTTGGGTCTCCGTTTCTGAAGCCAGGCACTACCTTGCTCTCGTCTCTGGCCCGAAAACAGTGAAGTTCTACGCCTCCGGACACGCTCTGAACAGTGAGGCGAGGGTGGATCGAATTGCATTCTTGCAGCAACAGCTTAAGCTCTCAAGGCTCTCCGTATCCGCGCTCAAGCAGGTCCAGAGGACCCGATAACCCGGTGTATTGCTCGAAGATGACGTACCTCGTTTTCAGCAGCTTCTAGCTTTACGCACACGAAAGATTGGAAGTAAATTTTGGGCTTGAGGAAGGGCCAGGGCTCTAGGAAATTCTTCTTGCTGTACGGCGAGAACGGACAAGAGAGAGGCGAATACAGGGGTCCTTCGCTTCGCTCAGGATGACGAGAGTAGTGGTGGGGGCGAGGTCTGTTGCTTCGCTCAGGATGACGTGAGTTCTTGGTGTTGGATCGGTTTGGTTCGCCCAAAACAAAACCCACGTCTCAGAAGCGAGACGTGGGGCCCCCGGTATGTTGTTTGTTCCGAAGGGTTAGTGGGCGGCCCACTCGATCTTGGTGAGGTCGATGCCTTCCTTGACCATCTCGTAGAGCGGGCTCATCTCGCGCAGGTGCTGCACGACGTCGATCACCTTATCCGAAACGTAGTCCACTTCGGCGCGGTTGTTGAAGCGGCCAAGACCAAAGCGGATCGAGCTGTGAGCGACATCGTCGCCCAGGCCCAGCGCCTTCAGGACGTAGCTGGGTTCGAGCGTGGCCGAGGTGCAGGCCGAGCCGGAGCTGACAGCGATGTCGTTAATGCCCATCAGCAGCGACTCGCCTTCGACGTGGACGAAGCTCATGTTCAGGTTGCCGGGCAGGTGGTGGTCCATGTTGCCGTTGACGTGGACGTAGTCGAGCGCATTCTCGAACTTCTGCTTAAGGTAGTCGCGCAGATCCTTCAGGCGGGCGGTCTCGGCGGCCATCTCTTCGCCGGCGATCTCGCAGGCCTTGCCCAGGCCGACGATGCCGGGGACGTTGAGTGTGCCGGAGCGCATGCCGCGCTCGTGGCCTCCGCCGTTGATCTGCTCGGTGATCTGGACGCGCGGGTTGCGGCGACGCACGTAGAGGGCGCCTACGCCTTTGGGCCCGTAGATCTTGTGCGCGGTCATAGAGAGGACGTCGATGTTGTCGCTTTGGACGTTGACGGGGATCTTGCCGACGGCCTGGACGGCGTCGGTGTGGAAGAGGATGCCGCGCTCATGGCAGAGCTTGCCGATCTCCTGAATGGGCTGAACGACGCCGATCTCATTGTTGGCGTACATGATGGTGACCAGGATGGTCTTGTCGGTGATGGCGGCCTTGAGGGCGTCGAGCGAGATGAGGCCGTCTTCCTGCACCGGCAGATACGTCACGTCGAAGCCCTGGCGCTCCAGCTTCTTGCAGGTATCGAGCACGGCTTTGTGTTCGGTGACCTGGGTGATGACGTGGTTGCCCTTCTCGCGATACATCTCGGCGATGCCCTTAATGGCGAGATTGTTGGACTCCGTGGCTCCGGAGGTGAAGATGATCTCCTTGGGGGTGCAGCCGATCAGCTTCGAGATCTGCTCGCGCGCCTTGTCGACGGCCTGCTCGGCTTCCCAGCCGAACTGGTGGTTGCGGCTGGCCGCATTGCCGAAGATGGTGCCGAAGTAGGGAAGCATGGCTTCGAGTACACGCGGGTCCATGGGGGTGGTGGCGTGATTGTCCATGTAGATGGGCAGGCGGACGCCAGCGGGCAGCGGCTCGTTCGACTCAGTGATGACGACGCCGTTGTGCGTCATGTCCGCGGTCTGTTCCATCTGGTTCGCGGTTTGCTCGGTCATGGTGCGGGCTCCTGGAATTGCGTATGGATGATGAAGAATCTCGTGGACGGCGCAGCTAAACCGCGATGGTGATCAGTCCGCTGCCGAGCGACAGGCCGGTTTGTGCGGCGTTCGGCTCCGGTACTTCGATCAGATCGGCAATGCGGATGGCGCTCAGCAGGTCTTTGATGGAATCGCTAACCTTGCGTAGTGGTTCTTTGATGGTACAGTGACCGGCAAGGTCGCAGGTTCCGTGGATCGTGATGCAGCTGGTGATAAAAAGCGGGCCATCTATCGCGCGTATCACTTCAAAGGCGGAGATCTCTGCTGCCGGCCGCGCGAGCGAGTAGCCGCCGTTGGTGCCGGCCGAGGAGACGAGCAGGCCGGCGCGCGCCAGGGTCTGCAAAATCTTGGCCAGCAGCTGCGGGGGGATGTGGTACGCGTCCGCGATATCCTTGGCGGACTGAGCACTCACCACGCAGGCCGGACTGGCCGCCGGTACAGCCGCGTGCTCGGCCAGGTACTTCATGGCCATCAATCCGTAATCGGCTTTCTTGGTAAGACGGAGCATAGACCTCCGCGCGGTAAGTGTCAGACCCCGGCCAGCCTTTCCTAGTGTACGGCTGACCCTGGGCCGCTGCAAGGAGGCGCTTCCCGTTTATACGCGGCACAGCTGGTGAAAGAATATGGGTCGCGTGTGCTCGAAGCCAAGTTGCTCGTAGAGCCGGATTGCCGGGGCGTTGGCCGCACTCACGTGCAGGATCGAGCGTAGACCGGCGGCGGCGTGGTCGCGCACCAGGCAGCCCATAAGAGTGGCGGCGTAGCCACGGCCGCGATGGCCGGGATGCGTGCAGACGGCGCTGAGCTCGCGGAAGCCCGGAAATGCAACGCGCTCCCCGGCCATGGCGATCAGCTCGCCATGCTGGTACAGGCCGTAGTAGCAGCCCAGCTTGACGGTATGGCGACGAAAGTACCCGGGAAAAGCGAGCTCGGTGAGAGCGACCATCGCGGGCCCATCGGCGTCACTCAGCCTGCGGAGGACGTGCTCCGGCGAGGGAGTGGGAAAGGCGGAGACCGCCTCTCGGGGAAGAACCATCTGCAGCCCGGGCAGCAGGCTGACGTAGGCTAGCCCCGCGATCGCGGCGGGACGAGCTCCGCGAAAATCCGTGATGTACGTGGATTCCCCGAGGACCAGCAGAGCCGCAAGTGTCCTGAGAGCGGCAGCTGACGGCTCGGCGAGGGCGGCAAAGGGGAGAACGTCGGCCGGATAGCGGAGGGCCAACGGAGTCTGCGTGCCACCGGGGCCGGAACCGACCGCATACCCGGCGTGGACGGTCGTGAGTGCGTGCCAGAAAGGGTTGCGGAGCATCGGCTCGTCCCCGAAGACGGGCAGAGCCGCTTCCGGCTGTCTCGATTCTTGCTTCACGGCGCCTCCTTGGGAGTTGCTGCCCGGGCGGTTGCAGCATCTAGCGGCGTGGATACCCGGCGGATGACGATCCAGGCATACTGGGCTGCCGAAACCGGCGCCAGAATGGCGATCGTGCGAAGGAGGACGTCGTTCACCGTCGCGAGATGAGGAATCGCCAGCACGTGCGCGCCCATGATCCCGACCACCGCCACAATCTGGATGACAGTGTTGAGCTTGCCGAAGATCGACGGATGAAACGTACGAAGGGTATTGGTGACGAAGAGCAGCGTGGCGATCACCAGGATGCCAAGATCGCGCGAGAAGACCAGCACGGTCACATAACGGGGGATCTCATTCACATGCGTCAGGACGAGAAAAAGGGTAGACAGCAGGAGCTTGTCGGCGATCGGATCGAGATACAGCCCAAGCGTGGTGTGCTGGTGAAACTTGCGAGCCGCCAGTCCGTCCAGCGCATCCGAGAGCCCTGCAAGCATAATGAGCGCGAAAGCAAGGCGCCACCGGCCGTCCAGAATGTTGATGACCAGGAACGGCAGGATAAAGAGCCGCAGCATGGTCAGCAGGTTCGGCGCGGCGCGCATCTGGGTAATGAGAGGCATGGGTCCCGGTGGATTCCATGCTATCGCAGCGGTTGCGGCCAAGGCGGGATACGACTAGACTTCCTCTAGGCCTGCAGGCGCGTAGCTCAGCTGGTTAGAGCGCTACCTTGACACGGTAGAGGTCAGCGGTTCGAATCCGCTCGTGCCTACCATCACCCTCCCGGGCTTCCGATGAATCTGCGAAGCGTCGGTACGCGACCAGGGCCGGGCGCATCTCCTTCTCCGTAACTCTCTGTGATCCTCGTCTGCGATCAGCATCAGCTGATCGGGCTTCCGCTGGCTTCTTTTCCCCGGTTGGTGAGGCTTGGCAGAGGGAAGGATTGCCCGGCCGTCGCACCACGCCCCCGATCCGATACCGATCTCGCAATCGAAAGCTGGTCGCGCGTCGTCAAGTCAGACACGAGCGGAACAGAGGCGTGCGTGCTCTTCTGAACTCGCCTAGTGCGCAGACCGCTTCGTCCCCCGCCCGATTTGGCCGGTAGCTGGTTGCCCCTTTGTACGCGGGTCGATAGGTTTGTGCGGCAGACGATATCCCTTCGAGGCTGACACGATGAACCTGCTGGCGAAACAGATTTACCGATTTGGCACTGGCCTTGTCGAAGGCAACGGAACGATGGGCGCGTTGCTGGGCGGCAAAGGCGCAGGTCTGGCCGAGATGACATTGCTCTCGGTTCCTGTACCTCCCGGCCTGACCATCACGACGGGCGTCTGCCGCTACTATCTTGAGCACGCAACGCTGCCCGACGACCTGAAGCCGGAACTCACGCGCTCCCTCCTGTGGCTTGAGCAGCAGACCGGTAAACGTCTTGGAGACGCCGGGAATCCTCTTCTGGTCAGCGTTCGCTCCGGGGCACCCATTTCGATGCCCGGCATGATGGATACGGTGCTCAACGTAGGGCTCAACGACCGCTCCGTACATGGTTTGGCAGAGGCCAGCGGCTCGGAGGTCTTCGCTCTGGACTCGTATCGCCGCCTGATCCAGATGTTCGGCTCCATTGTTCTCGACATCCCCAAGCATGCGTTTGAAGAGGCGTTAGCTGAAGTTCGCGCCATGAGCAGCACCTCGGCGACGCAGGAGATGACCGAGCAGGACCTCGCCCTGGCGATCGACTGTTTCAAGGAAGTGATTCAGCAGCACACCGGTCATCCATTCCCGCAAGACCCGGGCGCGCAGCTCTCCATGGCCATCGAAGCGGTGTTCCGCTCCTGGCGCAGTGACCGGGCTATCTTCTACCGCAAGCTCAACGGCATCGCGGAGGAAATGGGCACGGCCGTGACTGTGCAGGCAATGGTCTTCGGCAATCGCGGCATGGATAGCGGCACCGGCGTCGGATTCACGCGCAATCCCTCCAACGGAGACGCGCAGGTCTTCGGCGAATACCTCCCCAACGCTCAGGGTGAAGATATTGTCGCCGGCGTCCGCACTCCGCAATCGATTTCCACGCTGGCCGGCTCCATGCCTTCGGTCTATTTTGAACTGCTCCAACTTACCGAGCAGCTTGAGCGGCACTATAAAGACGCACAAGACTTCGAGTTCACCGTTGAAAAAGGCAAGCTCTTCCTCTT
>CAXUEE010000157.1:0-2482 GCA_964249905.1 uncultured Acidobacteriaceae bacterium | reverse complement strand
CCCGTGCCGCCAAGCGCGCCGGCCTGGCAGCCGTCAAGATCGCGGTCGACATGGCGAACGAGGGACTGATCACGCGCACCGAGGCAATCGGACGCGTCAAGCCAGAAAGCCTGGCGGAGATGCTTTCACCGCAACTCGACATGTCCGAGTCAGGCGCGTCTGCGCTCACCGTCGGCCTGCCCGCCTCTCCCGGCGCCGCTGTAGGCAGGCTCGCGCTTTCCGCCAACGCCGCGATCGTCATGCATGCTGAAGGCGAAGCCGTCATTCTGTTGACCGAAGAAACCACGGCGGATGACATCCACGGCATGGACGCTTCTGTCGGTTTCCTGACTGCGCGGGGCGGTGCGACCAGCCATGCGGCCGTGGTGGCGCGCGGCATGGGCAAGTGCTGCATCACGGGTGCCCGTGACACCTCCATCGACCCATCCACCGGAACTGCCCGCATTGGAGAACAGACCTTTCGCCAAGGGGACTGGCTCTCGCTGGACGGCAGTACCGGCCGTGTCTTCGCCGGCAAACAGCCCATGCGCCCTGCAAGCGAGCATCATCCCGAGCTCGACCAGTTGCTTGCCTGGGCTGCCGCCATCCCAAGCTGCGAGGTGCGGGCGAACGCCGACACCCCTGCGGATGCGCGTGTCGCCATCGCCAACGGAGCCGTGGGAATCGGTCTCTGCCGCACGGAGCACATGTTCTTCGCTGCCGGCCGCTTGCAGCACGTACGGGCGATGATTATGGCCGACACTACCCCGGAGCGCATCGCAGCGCTGGATCGACTTCTGCCCATCCAGCAGAGTGACTTCGAGGTTCTGTTCCGCACCATGGCTCCGCATCCCGTAACCATCCGCCTGCTCGACCCTCCCCTTCATGAGTTCCTTCCATCTCACCAGGATATTGACGTCGAGCTGTCTGCTGCCAAGGAGGAGGAGGATTGGGATCGCTACATGACCTTAGGCAAGATACGAGACCGCATCGAGGCTCTTACCGAGTCGAACCCGATGATGGGTCATCGCGGCTGCCGCCTTAGCCTTACCTACCCGGAGATCCTCGGCATGCAGGTACGCGCCATCCTGCAAGCTGCCCTCGCCGTTACTGCGGATGGCTTTGAGCCTCATCCGGAGATCATGGTTCCGCTCGTCTCATCAGAAGAGGAGATGCGTGTTCTGGCCCATCTCATTCACACCACCGCGGCTGAGGTCTTCGCAGCCAAAGGCGCGAGTGTCCCTTATCAGATCGGCACCATGATCGAGCTTCCGCGCGCCGCGGTGTGCGCAGGACTTATCTCAAAGCACGTCAGCTTTATCTCCTTCGGCACAAACGACCTCACGCAGATGACCTTCGGCTTTTCTCGCGACGACGCACGCAGCTACCTCGACGGCTATCTTGAGCAAGGCATCTTCAAAGTGGACCCGTTCACCACTATCGATCGCGAAGGAGTGGGTGAGCTGATGCGTATGGCCATCGCGAGCGTGCGGCGGGTGAACTCAAAAATCAAGATAGGTGTCTGTGGCGAGCACGGCGGCGATCCGGAGTCCATCGCCTTCTTTCACGCGCTCGGCGTTGATTATGTGTCCTGCTCCCCGTCCCGGCTGCGGGTCGCCCGGTTCGCTGTGGCGAAAGCAGGTCTTGCATCCGCCCTGAAGCAAGACAGTGCCGAACTGGCTCTCGCCTCCTGATCTCCCCTCAGCTCAAAGATGCGGCTTTTGGTAGTCCTCCACTGCCTCGTCCAGTTGGACCGAGGCTCCACTCTATGGGCCGGCTCTGGATGCGGAGGGTGTCGGCTGCCTTGGTGATCTGCCGGCGAGTCCCAGCAAACCTCCGGCCTCTGCATGGCTAGAGGAGGGCAGCCCGGTCGGTGAATGTTTTGGCATCCTTGTTCTTGCCTGCTCGCTGGAGAACGATCGCGTGCAGCAGGTAAGTGTCACGCAGCTGGACGCGCAGATTGCCGACGCGGTCGGTATCTTTGACGTCCTTGGCCTGGTCGGCGAGCAGCGTTGTGAGCACCTCTTCGGCTTCGGCGCAGTCGGCTGCGGAGCCTTTCAGATTGCCGGCGAGCGAACGGACTTCGGCGCGGGTGATGTAGGCGATGGCAACCGCCTGGGTGTGGGGGAGCGACCGTCCGGAAGAGGTGACGAGGTCGACGGCGCGGTCGGCGTATTGGCCGGCCTCCGGTAGGTGGGTGGATCTTTTGCCGTCGATGATCAGGAGCAGGACGAGGTCGTTGAGAGCGGTGGCGCGGACCTCAAGCTGGGCGGTGGGGGAGAATCGCTCGGAGGTTTGGACGGCCTGGCGGCAGAGATCGAGGGCGTCCGGCGTGCGGTCGAGTGAGGCCTGCTGACAGCGGGCATGGAGCGGCTCGAAAGCGCGATCGACAAGGAGGTCGGTGTCAGGTGGGAGCTCCTTGAGCGAGAAGTTGACGGAGGTGGTGATGATGGCCGGGCTGGGGCGTCCGTTGGTGATGAGCGGCGGGTAGGTAGCGTGGAAG
>CAXUEE010000156.1:0-8924 GCA_964249905.1 uncultured Acidobacteriaceae bacterium | reverse complement strand
GTCCAGGCGTCATCACTCTGCTGGAGCTAGAAGGCCGCTTCTCGCAGGAGACAACTGAGGGTGGCGGCAAGGCCTTCGCCACCTGGTTCGCCGACGACGCCGTTACCCTCAGCAACGGCAAGCCGGCGGTGCTCGGCCGAGGTGCGATCGTGCAAAACGCCAACTGGGACCCGAAAACCTACCAGCTCAGCTGGGTAGCCCAAGGTGCGCAGATGGGTCCCTCCAACGACATGGGCTTCACCTGGGGACACTATGAAGGGCATGCTACCGATCACAATGGAAAGCCGATCGTCACCTCGGGCCGGTACATCACGATCTGGAAGAAGCTGCCCAACGGAAGCTGGAAAGTCGCCATGGACGCCAGTGCCGACGAGCCGCCCTCTTCCGGCGACTGCTGTGCTTTGCCGAAGCCGTAAAGTGCGCTACGTACGTGACTCCACTCTCCCTGCAGCACCTTGCTTCAGCAGTCTTCGTGCCCGCGCCCGCAACGCCGGGCTTCCCAGAGTCTCACTCTCCGCAAACCGCCGCACCAGCGGCAGTACCCGGGCCCGCAAAGCTCTGTCTTCCTCTGACAAATCCATCAAGGCTTGCAGGGCGAAGGTCCGGTTCAGCGAGCTTGCATCTTCAAGACGCTGCAAGCAGAGATCAACAACGAGAGCCTTCTCCTTGCCTTGCAACGGTAACCGTCCGAGGACGGTCAGCAGATTCCACTGCACTCTCAGGTCTCGAGCCGAGACCGCCTCGCGGATCAACGAATCGCGGAACGAGTACAGTGCACTCCGGTCGACCTCTGAAATTTTCTTGAGCATGCGGGAAGCTCGCTCTGCCACCGTCTTCTCGGCGCCAGTCACTTTTCGCAGCAGATCCGCACACACCGCGTCGCCACCCTCCCCCAGCGCTCGCGCCACCACGTCTATCGAAGCTGCAGCCGGTGAGCGCAAGCAATCTCCTCTATCTTGGTTAAAGTGCGGGCTTCGTGATCAATCCGTCTGCTGCTTGGCCGCTGCCTGCCGGGCCAGCCGCAGCGTATAGCGGGTCGCCGAAAAGTGCGCCCCCGCCAACAGCAGCAGCCCGGAGAGAAACGCCCACATCATGATCCCGACCGACACCCGGAATGGACCGTAGACCGACTCAAAATCAAGCCGCGGTAGCGCTAGCACATACAAGTACTTTGCGATCTCCCACCCCAGCCCGACCACGACGGCGGTCGGCAGCACGGCCATTGCTGGAATCTTGCGATGGGGCAGAATCCAGTAAATCAGGAAGAAAATCAAGATACTGGCGATTACCGCGAAGAAGCTCAGCACACCCTCGCCAATCAACCGGAAGACCACATTGTCGGTATGGCCGAAAAAGATCCACGTCAGCAGCGTACGCTGTGCCACCGTCGCCGCTACCGAGCCAAGCACCAGCGCTCCGACCGCCGCTGCGAGCCCGAGCGACACAATCTGATTCATCAGATAGTTGCGATTTTCCTTTACGCCCCATACGTTGTTCAGCGCCACCTCAAGCGGCAGGAAGACGCCAGTCGACGTCACCAGCAGCATAAACACCGAGAAGGCCTGCGTGCCCTTGTGCGGATGCACCAGAGCCACCATATTCCGCATCACGAAGTCCTGGTTGCTCGGGAGCATCGTGTGCATCAGATCGCCAAGAACATCCACCATCGCCTTCGAGTGAAAGACCCGCTCCGCCAGCGTGATGAGCAGCACGAGAAAGGGAAACAGCGCCAGGATGGTGTTGGCTGCCACGCTGAAGGCATACGTGTGCACCTCCGTCCCCGCAAGATAAACCGCCAATGCTTTGACCTGCGGCCACCAGCCGGACTTCGCCACCACCGGCCGCACATGCTCGATCGGGACCGACGTCGCAGGCTCCGCAACAGCCGGAATTTCCGCAGCACCAACAGTCTTTTCGACCGCGTCGTCCATCGGCTGCATTGGAACAGGCGGCTTACCCGACTTTGGAGAGATCGAAAGCACTTCGGTTAACCACCCAAAGCGATGCTATCAAAGCTCCTCCAAGAGATCAGGCTGGAGCTGCTGGATCGCCCACTCCGCAGTCTCGGCCAGAACTGGATCTTCTCCGGCCGTCCACTCTTTCAGTCGCGGCAGAAAGCCGTGTTCTCCGCTGTTGCCCATCGCGATGGCTACGTTCCTCTGGACGCGGGCACGCTTGGTTCGTTCCAGCGGCGAACCCGCAAAGACCTGCTTAAACCCGGCCTGGTCCAGCCCCGCCAGCCACGCAAGTTCCGGGTTGACCAACTCATTCCGCGTTCGCAGGTCTTCCCGCACAATCACCGGAGCCTTCCGGTTCCAGGGACACACGTCCTGGCAGATGTCGCAGCCAAACACCTGTCGTCCCATCCCCGCGCGCAGCTCCACCGGAATCGTCCCTTTCTTCTCGATGGTGAGGTAGGCGATGCACGTCGACGCATCCATCTCGTGAGGGGCGACTAAGGCCCCGGTCGGACACGCATCCAGGCAGCGCGTGCAGCTCCCGCATCGATCCGCGGCCAGATCCAAAGTCATCTCTGCAGGTAACGAGAGCGACGTCACAATCACGCCCAGCAGCAGCCAGGAACCCTGCTCCTGGTTCAGTACGCAGGTATTCTTGCCGATCCAACCGACTCCGGCCCGTGCGGCAAAGTCCCGCTCGAGCAGCGGCCCGGTGTCCACGTAGCATCGGCTCTCGCACGCGACGCGCTCCTGCAGCGCCGCTTCCACCACGCGCAGGCGCGCCAGCAACTCGTCATGGTAGTCCGTCGGCTTCCCCTCGGCATCGCCCAGCCAGGCATAGCGAGCAATCCAGCCTGCACCCGCATCGGCCGGGTCAATGGACCGCACCTCAGCCGCGTTATAGTTCAGCGCGCAGACCAGCACCGAGCGTGCCCACGGAAGCGCTACCCGCGCCGACGTGCGCAGCAGAGCACCCGCTGCATCCCGGCGTTTTAAGTATTCCATCTCCCCGGCCCGGCCTAGCTCCACCCACTCTGTAAAGCGTTCGCCGGTCTGAGCGGCGGAAGGATCCTCTGCCGCCAGCGCCGGCGCAACTCCCGCAAGAGCAAACCCCGTCTCCAGCGCGCAAACCTCCACCCACGCGCGCAGCTCGGCAGTCCAGGCAGTGTCCACTCGCCTAGTCTAGGCTAGGCACGGAAGCTCGACCTGGCCATTGAACAAAAGAAGGTCTCTGCGTAAACTGAAGCTGCGCGGAGAGGTGGCAGAGCCCGGTTGAATGCACCTGACTCGAAATCAGACGTACCTTTACGGGTACCGGGGGTTCGAATCCCTCCCTCTCCGCCATCCCGTTCTTCGATTGCACCGGCAGGATACTTCCTATTAAAGCGTGCGCCTATGCACGAACCAGTGCGCATGATCCTTCGTGTCGCATAGTGGAATATCTGAATCAGTGTAGTTGCGCTTCGTAGAAATCACTTTCTCCCTTGCGTAGGGGCTGCCTCCCCAGTGAGGCGTGCGGACATTTTCAAGCCTGACCAGGTTGACTTTCCACAGGCATGTTCTTACAGTCAAAGCTTCACCCCATCACAGGTCGACACAACTGTTCTGCTTTGGAGATTCCCCTTCAGGAGGTTGACGCATGACGACGTTCATGTCTTCGGCAAAGTGTATCCAGTCGAGAGAGATCACTCTTGCTACAAAATTCCGTCGGGTCTTTCTCCGACTCCTCTTGCTCTTGCTTGTAGTCTCAGCTGCCCGAGTCTCTTATGGTCAGGCCACGGCAAGCTTCTCTGGAAACGTTACGGACAAGTCTGGCTCGGCTCTGGTGGGAGCCAACGTGAAAGTCACGGCGACCGCAACCGGCTTCGAGCGCGACATCAAGACCGACAACACCGGACACTATCTCATCCCGCTGCTGCCCGTCGGTATATACACCGTTCGCGTGGACGACCCCGGCTTCCAGAGCGCCGCCTCCAACGACCAGCGACTCCAGATTGACGAGGCCCGGGAAATCAACTTCTCGCTCTCGCCGGCGACAGTGGAAGAGTCAGTGCTCGTCACCGGCGACGCCGTCGCGATCGACACGGCAAGCCCCTCGCTCGGCCAGGTCATCACCTCGCAGCAAGTATCGCAACTGCCGCTCAACGGCCGCGACTTTGTGCAGCTGGCCACGTTGACCGCCGGCGCTACCGCCGAAACCAACACCAACAGCTTCTTCACCTCCGGCAGCGACAGTGAAGTCGCGGCTCGCGGCGCCTTTTCGCTCTCGGTCGGCGGTTCCCGCCCGAACGCGACTGACTGGCTGCTGGACGGCGTAGACAACAACGAGCTCACCGGCGGCGGCATCGGTGTCTTCTCGTCCATCGACGACATCCAGGAGTTCAAAGTCCTCACCTATACCTACTCGGCCGAGTTCGGCACCCGCGCGGGTCCGACCGTCCTGGTCACCACGAAGTCCGGCACGAACCAGTTCCACGGCTCGCTCTTTGAGTTCTTCCGCAACACCAATCTCGACGCCAAAAGCGCGCTGGCCAGCTCCCGCGAGAAGTTCAACCTGAACCAGTTTGGCGGCACCATCGGTGGTCCGATCTTCAAGAACAAAACCTTCTTCTTCGTCGATGGCGAACAGAAGGATCAGCGTCACGGCATCGTGTTTACCGGCCTTGTTCCCTCGCTCGCGATGCGAACCGGTGACTTCTCGGCAAATCCCTTCGGTGTCGCGAATACAAGCCTCGTCATCGCGAACCCAAACCTGTACGGGGTGCCCACAACAGCGGGCTCACCGAGTGTCTACTGGCAGTGCGATAGCGCAGGCAATCCGCTGCCAACGGCCGCCAATGGAACCCAGGCCAACGGAACTCCCTGCAACAAAATCCCGGCAAGCCAGATCAACAACATCGGCCAAGCTCTCCTGAATATCTATCCCGCTCCGAACGTCAACGCGGGCAACACCAACGCCGGCTACAACTACGTCGCACAGCCCGTCCGCAGCTTGAATGAATCCAAGTTCGACGTCCGGCTTGATCACAGTCTCTCAAGCAAGGACACCGCCTTTGCTCGCTTCAGCTACGACCAGGCGTTCTCGTTCGTACCGGGTGGCGCTCCGGGCTTGGCTGAAGGCAATGCCTTCGGCAGCAATGAGAACATCCGGAACCACGCCCGCAATCTCGCTTTGAGCGAGACCCACATCTTTTCCCCAACCAAGATCAACCAGTTTACCTTCGGGTACAACCGCATCTTCGACTACATCGCCTCCCAGGGCAATGGCACCTGCGCCTCTTCCAATCTCGTACCCGGCGGCATTCCAGGTGCCAACCTCGGCTGCACCGGCGCGTCGCCCCATGCCACGTGCCTCCCTGGCGCCTATAGCTGCGGCTTGACGTCCACCCTCCTCACAGGCGGTTACTGGAGCCTCGGGGATCGCGGTTATTCCCCATTTCAGGGCGGCACCAACGTCTTCACCTACAAGGACGCACTCGACTTCATCCTGCGCAAGCATGAGCTCAGATTCGGCATCGATTTTCGGGCCAACCAGATGAACGTCGGTACGGAAGCCTTCCAGGATGGCTTCTGGGTCATCGGAGCAGGCGGCTATTTCAGCGGCGCGGGGGTCACGGGAGGCGACGCCGAAGCAGACGTCCTGACCGGCTTCACAGGCCTGGCGGAACACGATCAGACCTTCGACGGCGCCGTCACCGGCCGTCGCTGGAAGATTATTCGTCCCTTCGTTCAGGATGACTGGCGTGTCACCCCATCGCTCACCCTCAATCTCGGCCTGGCCTACGCTCTGACCACACCGATGACCGAAGAACACGGACGTCTCGCGAACTACAATCTGACCACCGGCGTGCTCGAAGTCGCGAACCAGAACGGCGTCAGCTCTTCGGCCAACGTCCACATGGATTGGACCACGCTTGAGCCCCGTGTGGGTGCGTCGTGGAAGGTGCTCGGCAGCGACAAGACTGTGCTGCGTGCGGGCTATTCGCTATACCATGACTCCGCATGGAGCCAGGGCGCTCAGGGCTTATGGCAGAACCCGCCGTTCCTGGGAGAAACGGATGCTTTCCAGCCGGCCGGTTGCGCGTTCTCCACGTCCTACTGTGCCACGGTGCTGAAGCAAACGCCGGCATCTACTACGATCGCCACTGGTTTCCGGACCCTGACTACACCGCCCACCGCGGCCTCCTTTACCGGTTCGTTCTACACGCAGCCGCATAACTTCAAGCAAGGCCGCGTGCAGCAGTTCAACGTCAATGTGGAACGTCAGTTGGTCGGCAATCTGCTGCTCACTGCCGGTTACGCCGGTTCTCGCGGCTCGCATATTCTGATCAGCGGCAACGATCTCAATGTGGCCAGTCCCACAGGCTGCGGAACCATCGCCGGCTACACCATCGGTTGCGAACCGAACGGAACGCCCTACATTCCGTCCTACCCGACGACCAACGCCATCTTCCCTTTCAACGACGTAGGCCAAACCAACTACGATTCCCTGCAGGTCAAGGCGGAAACCAGGACCTCCAGGCACGGTCTTTACGCGCTCATCGCTTACACCTACTCACGCACGAACGACAACGGCTTGTCCGATGGTCTCGGTTCTGAACTGAGCGCTCCCTACTTCCCGCTTCCCAACTGGCAATCTCTGGACTATTCGCTCTCCCAGATCAATCTGAACAATAACTTCACCGCCAGCGTCATCTATGATCTGCCGTTCGGCCGCAGCCGGGCGTTCGGTTCCAACTGGAGCTCGCTGACGAACAGCGTCCTTGGCGGATTCCAGGTAACCCTCATCGAGCACGTCACTTCCGGCTTTCCTGTTCCGCTCATTAACAGCAACAACGAATCCGGCGTCTCGTTTCAGAACGGCGGCAACGGCAACAATTACAATCGGCCCAATCAGGTCGCCAACTGCAACCCTTACAGCGCGAACCATGCCCAGCATCAGTGGATCAACGCGACGTGCTTTCAAGCCTCCGCGCCCGGCGAGCTAGGCAACGCCGCACGTGTCCCGGTCGTCGGCCCAGACTTTTGGAACAGTGACTTCTCGCTCATCAAGCAGTTTGCCCTGCCGCGCACGGAGACGGGTTTCAATCTCCGCTTCGAGTTCTTCAACCTCTTCAATCACCCGCAGTACGGATCGCCCGCGAGCGACATCAATCAGCCCGGCTTTGGAGCCGTTACCTCCACGGTAAACAACCCCCGAGTTGTCCAGATCGCTGCCAAACTGACATTCTAGATGAGCGTTCACAACTAGCGACACCAAGTCGCTTTCCTGGCGCACTCTCGCTGCAGAAAGACAGCAATGAGTGAAGCTTGAGATCTGCGTAATGCAAGTAAGGGTCAAATAGGCAAGGTTTAAAAATCGAATTGAAAACACCCGGGGCAGCTGCAAGGTATATCCGGCTGCAACACAGTCTTCTGCGCAAGCGTGACCGGCTGCGCCTCCGTCCTCCGCGCTCCATCCTTCTGCTCGTTCGTCCTTCTGTCTTCAACCCGGCCAATTGCATGCGCTCCATAGTGCCTCCTTTGGGATACCTTCACGATCAGTAGACCTGCGTCTCCGGCCTCACGCAACGCAGCCTCGCCCGTTCCGGACGAGAACCAAATCGGCTCCTTTCCTTACGCTTTCTTCTTGCCGTTCCGTCGCGCCAAAATGCACCCAGGCCAGCACCGCGGACGTGACACTGGATCGCTCTGATGAGCCGGGAGGCGTCCCGGTTCGCGAATGACCGGCGGATCCGTAAGCCGCCGCCTGTTATCTTGAACCAGCGATCATGACACCCGCGGAAACATCGACAACGGCACGGCTAAGCTTGAGCTCGGACATGGCACTGCGCCGCAGGTTCATGGTGACCGACGAGCATGTGCAGGCAAATGTGCGCGTCGGCTTAATCCTTGAGCGACTGGACAAGCTGGCCGAAGAAACAGCGCTGCGATATGTCAGGCATTTTGAATCCGACGCTCATGTTGTGACCGCTGCAATGGATGATCTTGAGGTCCGAAATGCGCCCAACATCGAGCAGGACTTCATCTTCCACGCGCGTCTTAATTTTGTTGGCAGATCGTCCATGGAAGTGGGTGTACGCATAGAACAGGCAGACGGCACGGAACACATTGCGAGTTGTTACTTCACCATGGTGGCACGCAAAGCAGGAGAGAGCCTCGCCGTGCAGCCACTCGAATACACGACGGACGAAGAAAAGCGTCGGTCTCAGCGAGCCGCGGAGAGACGATCGAATCGTCTCCGCAATAGCGTCACACAAGCTCCGACGCTGGAAGAACACCGGCTATTACACGAGCTGCACCGAAGCCTCCATGCCTCCGATGCCGTCCCGCTGCTGACACGGAATCTGGTTACAAGTGGCTGGGAGCGAACCTATCCTGAATATGAGAACGTCCCTGAAACCATCTTCGGCGGACACGTTATCCATCACGCTTACATGTACAGCCATATCTGCGCGGAGATGATCGCAGATCATCGGGCTCTGCTCGTATCTTCGAGCCGCATCGACTTCTATCAACCGGTCCGCATGGGAGACAAGCTGCATTTCGTCAGTCAAATCACCTATACGGGCCGGAGTTCGATCACCGTCGAAACCTCCATCACACGCATCAGCCGGGATCGGCTCGTAACCGCGCTCAGCAACAACTGCGTCTTCACTTTTCTGAACGTGAATGCTGACCTGGAACTCATGCCGGTTCCTCGCGTTTATCCAAGCAGCTACAGCGAGGATGAGAAGTATCTCGCAGCGTACCGGCGACACCGTACGCGAAGCAGGAGATCGATCTAAGTCGAAGAATTCGTTTACCGGCATGATCAATCTCTACACATTCCTTCTAGGGAAGGTCTGATCAAGTTGGATTCTAGATAGGGCGACACTTCAGGTCGCCACAAAACCTTTTGCAAGGATCCGGCTTTAGGAGCTTGTTGAAATAGGTTTTCCTTTTCGTCTGAACTGGGGGTTGTTT
>CAXUEE010000155.1:7910-8938 GCA_964249905.1 uncultured Acidobacteriaceae bacterium | reverse complement strand
CCCCGAACCGCCGCATCGCGTCTCCCGGCAGATATCGCCGCCCACGCTCGAAGTCCTCCACCACATCCTGCCAGAAGTTCGCCAGCTGCAGCGCCGTGCACACCTTGTCCGAAAGCCGCGCCCTCTCCTCATCCCGGTACCCGCACACCCACAGCACCAGCCGTCCTACAGGATTCGCCGAAAGCCGCGAATACTCCAGACACTCCTCGAGCGACTCAAACCTCGTCTTCACTTGGTCCATCTCAAAGGCCGAGATCAGGTCATCGAACAACCGCTCCGGCACCTCGGTCTCCGCAATCGTCTGCCGCAACGCCACAAACACGGGATGCCGCGGAGCCAATGCGGGGTCGGCCTGCTCCAGCGAGGCATAGCACTCCCGCAGCATCTCCCGCCACTCGCCCAGCAGCCGCGTTGCCACGGCGCGGTCCGGCACTTCGTCCCCCAGATCATCCGCCGTCCGGCTGAACGCGTATACGCTCTCGAAATACGGCCGCACTCGCTTGGGTAGAAACCAAGTCGCCACATGAAAGTTCTCATAGTGCGTCGTCGCCAGATGCCGGCACCAGGCCTGTGCCTCGGCAAGCGTCGGCCGAACCGCCGGCAGGAGGTATTCCGCCGGCGCCCCCACAAGACGAGCCTCTGCGGCCGTCTCCGTCATCGAGCTTCTCCCGCGTGACCCGGCCCGTCCGCCTCACCGGGGAAGATCGCCGTCTTGATGTCCCGTATGCCCGTTCTCGACCGCGTCATCATGCGCCGAAACACCTCCGGCACCTCCTTGAGCCTCGCTCGCCCCGTCAGGAACTCCGCGGAGCGAAAGCGGCTGCTGGTGATCAGATGGAAGGCGCGCCGGCAGGTTCCGGGAGTGTGATGGAAGCTTGCCTTCAGAGTAATGTCGCCGTAATGCAGCCGGTTGGTGTCGAGCGCCACCACCGTCCCGCTCGGAGGCCCTCCAAAAAAATTCACCAGCCCACCCTTGCGCACCATCCCGACCGCCCACTCCCAGGTCGTCGGCGTCGCGACTGCCTCGC
>CAXUEE010000155.1:5050-7867 GCA_964249905.1 uncultured Acidobacteriaceae bacterium | reverse complement strand
TCAACGCGCGCGCCTCCGCCACAACGTCCGGGCTCTTGCCGATCCGCACCACCGCCCGCGCACCAAATCGCTCCGCCGTCTTGACCTGATCCTCCCGCTTTACGACCGCGATCACCTGCACTCCCGCCAGCGCGGCCGCATGCAGAAACATCAGCCCGATCGGTCCCGCGCCGATCACAATCATCGAATCACCCGCGCAGGCTCCGCTCTCCTCCAGGCCCCGCAGCACGCACGCCAGCGGCTCGGTCAGCGCGGCATGCTCCAGCGGAACCGACTCCGGCACGCGCAGCGTATTGCCGGCTACAATCCGCGCCGGCACCCGCAAGTACTCCGCATAGGCCCCATTGTTGAACAAGAGGTCATCACACAAATTCTCCTGCCCGCGACGGCAAAAATAGCAGGCCTCGCACGGCGCCGAGTTCATCGGCACCACGCGGTCGCCCACCGCGAATCCAGCAACCCCTTCCCCTACCTCCGTCACCACGCCCGCCAGCTCATGTCCGAACAGAATGGGCGGCTCCAGCATCCGTGCGTGGTACCCGCGGCGGTACACCTTCAGGTCCGTCCCACACGTCAGCGCCGCGCCCACGCGCACCACCAATTCCCCCGGCGCCGCGGTTGGCGTCTCCACCTGGGCAAGCCGCAAATCCTCCCGGCCGTACAGCACCGCCGCTGTCATCGTGTGCTCCATCATCTCCTTCTATCTTCTCACTCTTCGAGGTCCCTCTTTCGTAGCCCAGGCACACGGACGCGCATCTGATACAGTGAGCCACAGACCGAATGCCTTTTGTTTCCACAGAAAGCTTTGTAAAAGAACGGGTCAGCGCCCTCCAGGAGTATTCCCTCCTCGCGGCCCGTGCCGTGACGAACATGGTCTCCGGCCCCCGTTACTGGTCGGACATCTTCACCCAGATGGATTCCATCGGCGTTGGCTCCCTGCCCATCGTCATTCTCACCGGCTTCTTTACCGGCTGCGTTCTCGCTCTGCAATCGGAGACCGCGTTGCAGGAGTTCGGCGCTGTCAGCCGCACCGGCTCGCTCGTCTCCTTGTCGATGGTCAAAGAGCTCGGCCCCGTCCTCACCGCGCTCATGGTCTCCGGCCGCAACGCCAGCGGCATGGCCTCCGAGCTTGGCTCCATGAAGGTCACCGAGCAGATCGACGCCATGCGCGCCCTGGGCACAGATCCCACCCGCAAACTCGTCACGCCCCGCCTCGTCGCCACCGTCTTCATGCTGTTTTTCCTCACCATCATCTCGGACGCGGTCGGCATCGCCGGAGGAGCGCTCGTCTCGGTCACCCTGCTCGGCCTCAATGCGACCATGTATCTTCACTCCTCCTACTCGTCGCTTGCCTACGGCAACGTCGTCGAAGGGCTCACCAAGGCGCTCTTCTCCGGCTTCACCATCGCCACCGTCGGCTGCTTCTTCGGCATGCGCACCGAAGGCGGAACCCAGGGGGTCGGCCGCGCCACTACCCAGGCCGTCGTCGTCTCCTCCGTCTTGATCATCGTCCTCGACTTCCTCATCAGCCGTGCCATGATTGCCATCTTCGGAAGCTGAAAAGCGTTGTACGTTGTACGTTCTCCGTTATCAGAAGCAGCGCATGCATAGAACGGACAACGAAGAACGGACACCGGACCTCCATCTATGCCCGACCAGCCCAATCAACCCGTCGTCGTCTTTGACAAAGTCTCCATCGGCTTCGACCGCGGCCCCGTCCTCAAAGAAATCTCTTTTTCCGTCGATCCCGGCCAGACGCTCATCATCCTCGGCCCCGCCGGCACCGGAAAGTCCGTGCTTATGAAGCTCGCGAACGGACTCATCTGCCCCGACACCGGAACCATCACCGTCTTCGGCCAGCGCATCGACAACATGCCTGAAAATGACCTCTTCAAACTGCGTGCCCGCATCGGCATGGTCTTTCAGGAGTCCGCCCTCTTCGACTCGCTTTCCGTCGAAGACAACGTCGCCTACCGCTTCAACCAGGACGGCATGCCCGCCGAACAATCGCATGCCAAGGTGGAAGAAGCGCTCAAATTCGTCGCGCTTCCAGACGCCATCAACAAGTTCCCCTCCGAGCTCTCCGGAGGCATGCGCCGCCGTGTCTCCATCGCGCGCGCCATCATTACCGGTCCCGAACTCCTTCTCTACGATTCCCCAACCGGCGGCCTGGACCCGATCACCTCCACCACCATCATCGAGCTCGTCGTCAAGCAGCGCGATGTCGAGCACACCACCTCGCTCCTCATCACGCATCGACTTCAGGACGCCTTCACCCTCGCCACGCACTGCTGGAACAAAAAAGATTCCAAGATGGAGCCTCTGCCTGACGGCAAAGTCGACGAAACCACCCGTTTCCTCGTCCTCAACGAGGGCGCCGTCGTCTTTCAAGGCGACACCCACCAGCTCGTCCACTCCGACGACCCCTGGCTGAAGGACTATCTCTCCTGAAAAAGCTCGGAGAAGAAGTAGGTCACCCCATCAGCTCGACCCCTTTGTTTGTCATTCCGCAGGGAATCTGCTTCTCGCTTACACCGGGCGGCGGAACTCAAAACTTAGAACCCACCACCCCTCAGAACGTAAACGAGAGACCTGCCTGGATCGCCCGCGGAGCCTGCGCAAAGTAAACCGTCTGCCCATCCGCCGAAAGGTACGGTCGGTAGCCCTGTGCCAGCAGATTCGTCACATCAATCGTCGCGTCCAGCGCGCCCATCCCTCGGCTCCGCAAGAGCGACTGCCGCACCCCGCAGCTCAAATATGCCTCGCTGCTAAACTCTCCATACGGATTTACCGCGGAGACCGTTCCCGCTGTCTGCC
>CAXUEE010000155.1:0-5040 GCA_964249905.1 uncultured Acidobacteriaceae bacterium | reverse complement strand
GCTGGCTGCCAGCGGTACGCCGCATGCACCCGCGTGCCGGTCTCGAGCACCCTGCCCTTGAGCGCAATCCCCGCTGCTTCTGCGCTGCCTCCGCGCAGCATCTCCGCCACACTCCCCTGCAGCGGCGCACGCTGCCCGTCCACGCTTAGAGCGGCCCCTGTACTGTACTCCGCGGCCAGCCACATCCCGGTCACCACCGGTGTGCTCACCGTCACGCGTACGCCGTTTGACGTCGCCCCCCGCGCCAGCGTCCGCAAAGCCCCCGTTGCCCGGTCGACCATCCACCCATCGACCGCCGCCGGCGCAGCTTTGCCGCCCGCCAGCACTCCCGAAAGCGCCACATTCTCAAGAGCATCGTGGTAGTACGCAAGCTCTACAGTCCCGTGAGCCACCCGCCGTCCCAGGGCAATCTCTTGATGCCGCCCCGACTCAAGCGCCAGCTTGCCATTCCGCACCAAGGCCACCGGCACCTCGCTCTGCCCCGGAGCCACCTCCTCGAACCCCTGCACCTGCCGGTCGCTGGCCATCCGGTACCGCAGCGTCCAGACTCCCTTCGGGTGCGCCGTCACACGGACAAACGGATGCGCCGCCACGCCTCCCTGGCCGGCTTGCACGGCTTCGAGGCTACCGCCCGCCTCGACCGCCAGCGCCTCCCCAAAGTTCATCCGCCGCGCACTGGTCATCGCCAGCACCTGCAAGCCACCAGCCTGCCCCACCGCCAGGAACTCCGGATGGGACTCGTACCTCACTACCGACCGCGTCGCACCCTCTCCTGCGGCCCCGGCCTCGAACCCCGTCTCAAGCCTCTGCGACAAGCCATAGGGTGAGGCGGCTGTATCGGCCCAGAACAAAGCGTCCCCGCGCTCCCCCGGAAACGCATGGTGGATCGCGAGCACGCTATGCGTCCCGCCGTCTCCGAACGTGCCCGTCCGGTTCACCACCCACTCCCTTGCTTCGGTCGCTGTTCCCGGGCGGCTCCCTGGAGCTTCCGCGCTCACTTCGATCGCCGCACCGTCCTCCACCACCCGCAAAATTGGCCGGTTTGCGCTTGACCGCAGCGTCCACTGCCAATCGTCTGCGGAATCATTCGGCCCACGCGGCACCGCGGGAAGCCACGCCGCGGTGTCGAACAGGGCCGTCATTGTCAGATTGACTACCGCCATGGCCCCGGTGCGCAGTTGCAGATTCGCCCGCGTCGCCGGAACGTACAGGCTCTGGCTGGCGCGGACCACATAACGCCCCGCACGCAGGTTCCCGATCGCATAGCGCCCGTGGGAATCCGTAAACGCCGTAGCCACGGTGGAAGAGTCCCCCGTCAACACCTGGACCAGCGCCCCCATCTGCACCGTGCCGCTCACGTCCCGCACCACGCCTGAAACACCCGTTCCCGTACCCGCGGCAAAGGCAGACTGCATCCACAGAACCGCCAACACGAACGCGGACCATGCCGCACTGCTTCGTACTTCTCTCGATCGTGGCACAGCGTTCCTCTGTGCGTCGATGGCTTCCCCTTGCAACTCACTCCTGTGCCGCCGGAGATCGCCTGCGCTCCGCGTCTCCGTACCGCCTGCCATCCTCAGGCGCAGCGGCCTGCATCCGCTCATTTCGCGTGACGCCACTGCGCTCTACTCCACCGTGAACGGAGCGCTCTCGGCAAACTGCTGCTTCCTCACTCCGTCCTTCACCGTGATGCTCACCTGGTACTTGCCCGGCTGCAGACTTGCCAGGGGCAAGCTCTTTTCGAGCGTCACCTGGTCTGCGTTGGGGCTCAATCTGTTGGTCTGCTCAGAAGCATCCAAGACCGACTTGTTGGTGGCCAGATCCATAATCTGGTACTCGATCGTCGCACCATTCTGCTTGTTGTCCCCGATGCCCAGGTTATACACCTGCATCCAGAAGTTCAGGTTCTGGTTCTGCTTGAACGAGATCGGAACCTGCACCCCGGTCGACACCCGCGGACGCACATGCGTATTGCCAATCACGAAGTTGCCGGCACCAATATCTTTCGAGGGGACGCGAAACATCTGGTCCGCGAGAATCAGCGAGGAATGCGCCAGTTGGTCATCGTCGTACTTCGGCACATTCACGCTCCGCTCCCAGCGGCCGACGTGATCCGGATTGTTCACATCCTTGATCACGATATCGACTTTGTACAGCCCCGGACGCAGCGGGACGGCTTTCCAGTACACCGACTGCTTCTGCTGCTCCTGCGCCAGCAGCTCGCTCGGAGCCTGCACGGCCACCGTTTCCTCAAACGTCTGCAGCGGACGACCGGTCAGCGACGACACCCGGCCCAGAATGTTGACCGTGCCCATCGACACGCCGTCCTTGGTGTTGAACGTAATGTCCTTGTTATGGATCTGCAGCGTGAGCGGCACCAGCACCGTGTCGTTGGTGATCTTCACGTAGTCGGTGCGGACTTCAAACAGAAACGGAGGCCCGGTCAGGATCTTCGAGCTCACCATAAAGCTCTCCAGATCCTTGAACTTGATCACCGGCGCAGCCTGCAGCTTGGCGTAACGATCCAGCCGGTCGAACTGCTTGGACTGGTTCTGCTCCGAGCCCGGCCCCTTACCCAGCTGCTCCAAACCACCGCCCGAGAACCGGTCCGCCTTGGTCGACTGCCCCATTTGCTCGTAGAGCGTCTGACCCGCGCCCGGGACATTCTTGAGCGCATCCTTTTCCGAGCGGTCGATCGTCATGTGGTAGTCGCCGCACATGCACGTGTCGACAAACTCGATGTCGATGTTATCGCCGATCCCTTCCAGGTACCGGTAGTGCCAGATCTCAAACGGGAAAGTCGACGTGTTGCCGCCGCCCTCTTCGATCGGCCGGTCATAGTTGCCGCCGCTCGGATGTGAGTCGATCGAATCCGGCTTGCCGTAGGCGATGTACATATGGCCGCGATCCGTACGCCAGCCCGCTTTGCCCGCCGCAAAGTGCTCGTTCGCATACGCGATGCGCGCGTAGTGCTCTTCCCGATACTCGTTCTCCGGGCTCTCCGGATTCGGGTTCCGCCGCAGCCAGAAATTCTCAATAAACTGGTCGCGCTCTTCATCGTTCGACAAGTGCTTGAAGGCAGAAAGCTCTTGATCGGTGATGATCCAGCGCACATCCTGTTCCACCCAGGTCTTGTATGAGCCCTTCAACTCCTGCTTCAGCGCCTTATTAGTAGCAATCTTTTCAGAGTCCGTCCGGCCCCGCTTCGTCGGATCGGGCTTGTCATCCGTCACCGGCCCCTTCTTCACGTCCGGATCCTGCGTCTGCGCCCGCGCCGCCATCCCGCCGCCCATGCCCAGCGCTACCAGCCCTGCAGCCAGACACAGCCCCATGGCGCGCGTCCTCCACTGAGCGGAAGAAACAACACCTCGGAGAAAACAGAACCGCTCGATCGTCATCGGTGAAACCCCTGCTGCTGCTGATAGGGACAGTGTAGGCCGAATTCATACAACATTCAAACGGATTGCGGCATACACGCGGCCCGGAAAAGGGACGTCTCGGCTTTGGACGAAGCTCGTCGCAGGAAAGCACCCGCCCACGCACAATCTCCCGTCACTTTTCAGGAACCGTTGCTTTCTTTCCTGCGTACTTGCCGACGGGGGTATCTTTGAAGGTAGGCCACCGCCGCAAAGCCCGCCGGACGTGAGAACAAGAGGAGCATGAAGACCAGAAACATCGTCATCACCGTGATTGTGCTGTTGGCCGTTGGCAGTGCCGCCGCCTTTGCCGTGTATCGCAACCAGGCCAACGTCACCAAAGTCACCACCGCGGTCATCAGCCGCCAGGACCTCGTCTCCGTCGTCAGCGGCACCGGCCAAATCAAGCCCAAGACCTACGTCAACATCGGCGCCACCGCCTTCGGACGCATCACCAACCTCAACGTCAAGGAAGGCGACCACGTCCGGAAAGGCGCCGTCCTGGCCACGCTTGAAAACGTCCAGCCCAGCGCCACCGTCGCCGCCCAGACCGCCACAATCGCCTCCTCGAAGACCGACGTGAACTCCTTCCTCGCCGCCGAAACCACCGCCAAGGCCAACATCGCCGCCGCGGAGGCCGACCTCGAGCAGCGCAAGCTCGACTTCACCCGCGCGGAGGAGCTTTACAAAGACCAGCTCATCGCCAAGCAGGATTACGACTCCAAAAAAGCCAGCTACGATAGCTCCGTCGCCACGCTCGACCAGCGCAAAGCCGTTTACGAGCAGTCCATCGCCCAGACCGCCTCGCAGCGCGCCAAGGTCAACCAGGCCGTCGCCTCGCAGCGCTCGAACTTCGACGCGCTCGACAAAACCGTCAGCCGCGCCCCCTTCGACGGCCTCGTCACCAACGTCCCCGTCCGCGAAGGCGAAACCGTCGTCGTCGGCATCCAGAACGCCGAAGGCTCCACCCTCATGACGCTCGCCGACATGAGCGTCATCACCGCCGAGGTCAAGGTCGACGAGACCGACATCGTCAACGTCAAAATGGGCCAGGCCGCCGACGTTACCGTCGATGCCCTGCCCGGCAAGATCTTCAAAGGCCACGTCACCGAAGTCGGCGACCAGGCCTTGCTCCGCACCACCGGCGTCGCCACCAGCCAGTCCACCACCGGCACCGAGGAGGCCAAGGACTTCAAAGTCGTCGTCACCATCGACTCTGCCAACGGCGCCATCAACGACGAGCTTCGCCCCGGCCTTTCCGCCACCGCCAAGATCACAACCGCCCGCCGCAGCAACATCGTCACCATCCCTATCCAGGCGCTCGTCCAGCGCGATCCCACCCTTGAAACCGAGCTCGCCCGGAACGGCGGCAAGACCCCCAAGCAAAACAGCTCCGCTCCCGTCGTCTCGAGCAAGTTGAAACCCTCATTTGTGCAAGGCATCTACCTCCTCAAACCCGAGCACGGCAAAGACCGCGCCACCTTCGTGCCCGTGGCCACCGGCGTTACCGGCGCGACCGACATCGAGGTCACCGGCGGCGTCGACACCGGGCAAACCATCATCACCGGACGCTATAAAATCCTGCGCTCCCTCAAAAGCGGCACCCTCGTCAAACCCGACAACA
>CAXUEE010000154.1:7626-8963 GCA_964249905.1 uncultured Acidobacteriaceae bacterium | reverse complement strand
CGTAACCGCCGTCTCTAAAACCTGCACCGGCACATCCTTCAACCCGTACCGGAGCGTCACCATGTTCGGCGAGCCGTGGTCCGGCACCGCATACATGGCCGCGCCGGCCCGCTCGGTCACCTTGCCGGCTGCCACGTACTCCGTCACCGGCTCCGCGGCTGCCTGCTGGATGGCGATGTCGGTCGTGGGCGTGATCGTCGTATGCGTCATCAGGCTCAACGTCCACGCGCTGTCGTCGTAGGTCATTAGCTCGGGGTCAGGGTCGACCTGCTTGCCCAGCAGCGTCTTGGCCAAGCGTCCGTATGGCTGATTGCATTTAACGATCAACGAGCCGGCCGGGTAGGTTCCGTCCTTCAGCTTCAGCTCGGCGGTGGTCCGTCCTACCTCGATCCCCTGCATGCGCAGGATGTGCACCGCAAACTGGACGCGGGTCATGTCCTCCTGGTCCGACGGCAGCACAAAGCCGTAAGGCGGCTCCGTCGTGCCCGCATGGATCGAGTTCCTGCTTTTGGTGTAGAAGTTCTCGACAAGTACCTGAGGGAACGCGGAAGCAAACTGCAGCGAGGTCAGCGCACCCGTCTCGGCGTAGTTGGTATTGTTGCGCATAGACCAGACCACCTCCTTGTAGGGAGGGTTGGGCCGGAACCATTGACGCTTGGAAAGATCGCCCAGACCACCGGCGCCGCCTCCTGAGCCGGTAACGGCAGGGTTCGGCGGCGAGGACACGGTGCGCTTCATGGTCGTCGCGCCGGCGTTGCCGAAGATCTCATAAAAGCGCATCAGGCCGTTGTGGTTGGTCGCCATGATGGCGACGTAGCCGGGCGACCACGCATCGACGTAGCCGTGATTCCACACGCCCGGCATGCCGTACTTGGTCAGCTGGGCCATGTCCCAGTTGGCGAACATCGGCAGCTCGGCATAGACGATCGGGTCGAACAGCGGGTTCTGCGGCGACTGGCCGCTGTACGCGTACAGGAAGGGAACCGACTCATGGAGGTCATGCATGATGGGCGGATGCCAGTCCAGGTACCATTTTAGAAAATTCTGGTTGGCGAGCCCGGCGTAGTTGATGTCGCGGTTATCGTCGTGCTTGGTGTACTTGCCCCAGTAGGGAACGCCCGACATCTGTTCGTAGTCCGTCACGTCGATGTTGTAGCGGGTGTACCAATCGATCGAGCGGTCGCGTCCGTCAGGGTCGGCGACCGGCATGATCGCCACGATGACGTTGTCGCGGATCTTCTGGATCAGGGGCGACTCCTCCGTGACAAGCCGATAGGCTAGCTCCATCAGCAGCTCCGGCGGCCCTAGCTCGGCCGAGTGCAAGCCTCCCGAAAAGG
>CAXUEE010000154.1:2461-7616 GCA_964249905.1 uncultured Acidobacteriaceae bacterium | reverse complement strand
TAGGCTTGGTCGCGGCGATCATCTGCCTGGCCTGCTCGTTAGACAGACCACGCGGGTCGGCGAGTTTAGCCAAATTGGCGCGGTTCTGCTCCAGGTGCGCGATCGAGTCTTCGGAGCCGATGAAGATGATTTCGGACTCGCGGCCTTCCTCGGTCTTGCCGATGGGAAGAATCTTGACCCGGGGCGACTTGGCCGCAAGTGCCGCGTAGTAGCGCTGGACATCGGCGTAGTAGGTCAGCTTTTTGGGCGCACCAACATAGTAGCCGAGCACGTCTTTGGGCGAGGGCACGGTTGAGGATTTGGGCAGGTGGTCGACCAGCGGGCTCATGAACTCGGGCTTGGTCGTCCACTCCTTCACCGCCGCGGCATAAGCCGGATCCATCGCCTGACCAGAGGCCGGCGGAGCCGTCTGGGCGCCGCACGGTCCTGCAGTTGGTAGCAGAAAAATGGAAAGCAGCAACAGAATGAGCGGCCGACGTCGCATAGGCAGTAAGGGTCCTGAAAGTGAAGTGCTTAGGAAGGAATCATACCGGCAAAAGCCTTCTGCGCACTCGAAATCCTGACTCGCTTATCGACACTATTCCAGAAATCTTGAAGCACTCGGCCCTATCTTTTTCAACAGCAAACCCAAAGGTACCGTGGACGCAGCTCTTCAAGCGTCGATGGCATGGCTGCCGCCAGCGGGCGGAGCATCGCGCTCGACAGGCGCCATCGGCGTGCCGTTCAGCTGAGCGCGCAGCTCGTCGTCGCTGGTGCGGGCGAAGTAGGCACGCAGACCTTCTTCCGGCTTGCGTGAAAAGAGATAGCCGCGCAGGAGCCGCTCGATCGCGTCCGGACACTCGTCGGCGGCAGCACGGTAGCCGAGTGTGCGTCCGGCGCCGGCGTACTTGCCAATTGAGCCGCCTACGCAGAAATAGTACGCATCGACCAGCTTGCCGTCTTTCTTGAGCTTCTTGCCCTCCAGGCCGATGTCGGCGATCCAGTGCTGGCCGCAGGAGTTGGTACAGCCGGTAACGTGGAGCTTGATCTGCTGGTCGAAGCCGGGCAGGCGGCCCTGCATCTCGTCAACTAGCCAGCGTGCAAAGCCCTTGGTCTCGGTGATGGCCAGTTTGCAGAACTCGGTGCCGGTGCAGGCGATGGCTCCGCGCCAAAAGGGCGAGACGTCGACGTGGATGTCGAGTACCGTGAGCTCGCGGATCAGCTCGGGAACTTCGGCGTTGCGGATGTTGACCAGCACGATATTTTGCATAATGGTCGCGCGCAGATGGCCGTCGCCATGCTTCTCCGCAAGGTCAGCCAGGGCGTGCAGCTGGTCGCCGGTGAGGCGGCCGCGCAGGACGGAGGCGCCTACGGCGGAAAAACCTTGCTGCTTCTGAGGCGAAACGCCGACGTGGTCGCGGTAGATATCGCCGGGAATAATGTCCTGCTCGATAGGAGAGGGGTCGAGCTTGTAGCCGAGCTTGGCCTCGATGGCCTCGAGCATGGTTTCGGCGGTCCAGCCGTGGCGCATGAAGAGGTACTTGATGCGGGCGCGGGTGCGATTTTCGCGGAGCTCGGACTGCTCCTTGAAAATGCGGGCGACGGCGGTGACGACGTCGAGAGCCCTCTCCTGCGGGATGAAGGCGGGGATGCGGACGGCCATGTGCGGCTCGGTCGAGAGGCCGCCGCCGACGCGGAGGGTGTAACCGACCTCGAGCAGGCCGTCCACTTCCCGCTGAATGGCGGTAAGGGCGACGTCGTTAATCTCCGGGTAGCTGCACCAGAGGGGGCAGCCGGTGACAGAGATTTTGAACTTGCGGGGGAGGTTGTAGAACTCTGGGTTGGCGGTAAGGAAATGGGCGAGCTCGACGGCGAGGGGACTGGAGTCGACGAGCTCGTGGTGGTCGAGGCCGGCGAGGGGACAGCCCGTGACGTTGCGAACGACGTCGCCGCAGGCGCCCTTGGGGGAGAGGCCGATCTCGGTGAGGCGGTCGGTGACCTCGACGAGATCGGCGATGGTGAGCCAGTGGAGCTGGATGTTCTGGCGGGTCGTGATGTCGGCGAGGTTGCGGGCGTGTTTCTGGGTGATGTCGGCGATGGTGCGGAGCTGGTGCGAGGTCAGGAGGCCGTTGGGCAGACCGATGCGCATCATGAAGAACTCGGTAGCCTTACCCTCGCCGCCGACCCCACCGGTCGCGCCGACGCCATTGCCCTGGGTGTAGATACCCCACCACTTAAAGTAGAGCGCGGACCACTCCGGGGCGACCGAGTCGCGGCCTTGCCTGGCGTATTCGCGGACTTCATCCCAGGCGTCCCAGGGATTTTTGACGAGTTTGAGGCGCTCGGACCGCTGAGCTTTGGTCTCTTTGACTTCTTTTGCAACAGGGGTGTCGGGCAGGGTGGCGAGGGTCTCGTCTGGCATTGGATTCCTTGAGGATTGGATGCTTGCGGGCAAAAGAAAGGCCCACGGAGCTCGTGGGCGGCTGGGCTTTGCGGGCGGTCAACCTCGATCAGGTCAACGGGGCAGAGCGCAGCGCGCGGCCAGACGACAACGTTGGGTGCCGGCCGGCTTGGGGCAAGGCTGCATGTTCTTAAGGGTAGCCGGGCTGGAAGAGCGGGTCAAGCTTGGCGCCCGAAGATGGTTGAGGTTCGGTGGACCCACTCATCGCGAGAAGACTGCGATGTGCGGGGCGCGGAGGCCTAATTCGCCCGGCTTAGACGGGCAGCGTTCGTTCTTCGTGCGGCGGCAGCATGGAGAATTTGTGGCGGACGTCGCTGCCGCGCACCCAGAAGATGACGTCTTCGGCGATGTTGGTGGCGTGGTCGGCTGCGCGCTCGAGGTTGCGGCTGATGATGATGGCGTTTAGGCACTGTTCGGCAACGTGCGGGTGCTGCATCATGACCTCTATCAGCTCGGCCTGGATGGCGCGGTTCATCTCATCGATCTCGTCGTCCATGGCCAGCACCGATTCAGCAAGTTTAGAGTCGCCTTCGAGCAGCGCCTGGATCGCACGGCGAATCATGACGCCGACTCTGTAACCCATCGTCTCGAGGTCGACCGGCAGGGAGATACTTGGCTGGTTGCCGAGCGCGATGACCCGGGACGCGATGTTGGTGGACTGGTCGCCGATGCGTTCGAGGTCGCCATTGATCTTGATGACGGAAAGGATGAAGCGGAGGTCGATGGCCATGGGCTGCTCCTTGGCGAGCAGATCGTAGGCCATGCCGTCGACCGAGGTTTCGGCGGCGTTGATGGCGGCTTCGATCTCCTGCACCAGGGCGGAGAGGCCGGTGTCGCGGTTCAGGTAGGCCTCGACGGAGAACTCGAGAGCCTGTTGAGAGAGCGCGGCCATGGCGAGCAGCTTGTCTTTCAGAGCGACGAGCTGTTGCTGGAAGTTGATGCGGGGCATGGGCTGCCTCCTTCGCTGATTGTAGACAATGGGCGACGCTCTGCTTCTGCAGCATCACGGAATTTAATGCGGAATCAACCTGCTCAACGAGACAAGCTCATTGCGGCGGAGCGACCGAGGCGGGAAAGTAGACGGGCCAGCCCGCGGCGGCGCTGTGGGCGAGCAGGGCCGGGGTTGGATTGACGGGGAAGGCCTGGCGCGCGATGGCCAGCATAGCGGCGTCGTGGACGGAGTTGCCGAAGACGGCGTCGGGATGAGGGAGGCCGACGCGGGCGAGGGCGGCGACTTTGCCCTCGTCGGTGGGGATGTCGACGAGGCAGTCGGTGGCCAGGCCGTCGGAAATATGCACGCGTGCGGCGAGGACTCGGTTGGGCGGGATGCCGAAGCGCTGGACGCCTTCTTCGATGACCCAGTGGTTGGTGGAGCTGACGGCCCAGAGGTCGGTGCCGGCGTACTGGAGCTGGGCGATCAGCTGTTGGAGTTCGGGGAAGAGGTTGGGCTCGATGTGGGTGCGGAAGAACTCGCGAGCAGCGGCGCGGAGGGTTAGCTCGGGGAGTCCGGCGTAGACCTGGACCATCTCGCCGCAGATGGCAAGCTCGGAGACTTCGCCGCGCCGGTAGCCTTCGTAGCGGCGGTTGAGCCAGGCGATGCGCTCGGGGGAGAGCAGGCCGGTGTCGATGGTCCAGAGCATGAAAGCGGTGCCGGCGTCGGCCGACCAGAGGGTTCCGTCGGAATGGAAGGGGGCGACGCGTGGAGAGAGTGCGTGGACGGCGGCGTGAAACTCCTGGGTGGAGAGCAGGGCGGGAGAGGTTTCAGTCACCCTCCGATTCTACGTTGGCCTACCGGGGCCGAGCGCAGCGCATCCTAGCCGAGTGGAGGAACTATGAGCGAAGAGGTAGCGTTGAGTGGGGACGAAGGCCGGAAGAAGATTGCCGAGCTGATCAAGGACATTCGCATCTGCATGATGACTACGGCGGGAGGCGATGGATCCTTTGACAGCCGTCCTATGGCGACGCAGCAGACGGAGTTCGACGGAACGGTGTGGTTTCTGACCCGCGGTGAGTCTGGCAAGGTCCATGAGGTCGAAGACGACGCGCATGTCAGCCTGCTGTATTCGGACACGAGCGACTCGAAGTACGTGGTGGCCAAAGGCCGGGCGACCGTGAGCAAGGATAAGGCGAAGATTCAGGAGCTTTGGAATCCGATGTTCAGGGCGTGGTTCCCGGGCGGGCAGGATGATCCGGCGATCTCCGTAATGCGGGTAGAAGTGAAGGAGGCGCAGTTTTGGCAGGCTTCCTCGTCAAAGATCGTGATGGGAATGAAGTACCTAGCGGCTGCGGTCACGGGAGATCACACCAAGATTGGGGAGCATGGGACGGTGAAACTGTAAGGGCTCCACTTTCTCTGGCCGGCGTGCGCCCCACTTGCTTACATCGGGGTGGCGCCGGTTGCAATGGCGACGCCCGGAGGCGGGTGGAAAGTGAAGTCAGCGTCGGCGGTGGGCACGTTTTCCTGCTGGTCGGAGAAGAGGAACTCAGTGGTGGCGCCGTCGATCTCTTCCAGCTTCATCTTTACGATGCTGCCTGCTGAGGTCACCTCGAGCTTGATGAGCTTCACCCGCCGCTCCATGCCTCGCGGGACTCCAGTGATCACAAAGTGGTTTTCCTGCGGGATGACAGTGATTGTATCGAGTTCTTTGGCGAGCTCAGTGTGGCCGAGCAGAAAGCGCAGCGGATCCCGGCAAAGCAGATGAATGACCTGCGCAC
>CAXUEE010000154.1:0-2451 GCA_964249905.1 uncultured Acidobacteriaceae bacterium | reverse complement strand
GCGCAGCGGGGTGCGCAGGTCATTCATCTGCTTTGCCGGGATCCGCTGCGCCTGAGCGTCGCCCGGGGTGTAGAACCAGGCGAAGTGGCCGTCGAGGATGAAAACCTTGCCGGAAGGAGAGTCGTAGGCCCAGCGCATGCGCCCGGGTTTCCTGAGGGTGAGGGTTCCGGACTCAGCGCGAACAAGGCCCAAGCCGGTATAGCGCTCGGTGTAGCGGGTGCGCAGGCTGGCAAGGTGATTGTAGTGGGCGTCGACCGCTTTGAGGATGCGGGCGGAATCCGGAGTTTGCGGGACCACGGTTGGAAGCAGGAGCCCGGCGACAAGGCTAAGCTGTGCGACCTTCCGGGTTACTGCAGCGGCTGGGTGCAATTGGTGCCGCCGGCGGGGTCGAACTTGATGAGGTTGTTCTCATCCATGCAGTAGCCGCGATCGCCCGTACGGCCGACAGAGATGGGCACGGCGGTTACTTCGAAACCGGTGTACATGTCTTGATTGTTCACCGTGACCTTGGTGCAGTTGGTGACGTTAAACGTATAGCCCGACTTGTTGCCGCCGGCAAGATCCGGGGAGAGCACCTCGGCGGCTTGCGCGGAGGGTGCGGTCCCAGGCGCGCCGCCCATGGTGACGCGCGAGCAGGAGAAGCCGTTGGCGGGGTACGCCTGGTTGTACTGGAGCTCCGCGTTGCCGATGGTGCGGACAGACTGGACGGCGGAGGTTTCGTTGGCCTGCTTGCGCAGCTTCAGCATCTGCGGAATGGCGAGCGTCATGAGGATAAGGATGACGGACATGACGATCAGCAGCTCGATGAGGGTGAAGCCCTCGTCTTCTGTGCCTCTGCCTTCTGCGCGGCGTGGAACTCGAAATGACTCGATCTTCATACTTCCTCTGACGACCTAGCTTCAAAAACGTTCACCAGAACTTTAGCAGGGTGGAGCGCGGGAGCGAAAGCGCACCGAAGGGTCATACGGGGGAGAACGCTCAGCAGCTGAGCTCCCTGCGGCTGACCTTCATCGGGCCCAGGTTGCCAAGCAGAGTCAAGGCGATGAGGTCCGGCTGAAAGAGCTGGTTGGCCAGACGCTGTACGTCGTCCGGCGTGACGCGGTCGATCTCCCCGACCACCTCGTCGACGGTGAAAAAGCGGCTGAAGTACATCTGCTGGCGGGCGAGGTTGTTCATGCGGCTGGATGAGCTCTCCAGGCCCAGCACGATATTGGACTTCATCTGGTCTTTGGCGCGTTTGAGTTCGGCCGGGGTGACGGGTTGCTCTTTCAGGCGGCGGAACTCGACCAGGGTGAGGGCGAGGACGCGTTCGGTGCGGTCGAGCGACATGCCGGCATAAACGGAAAGCGCGCCGGCATCGCGAAACGGGCTGAGCTCGGAGTAGATGGAGTAGGCCAGGCCTTCGTTCTCACGGATGGACTCGAAGAGGCGCGAGCTCATGCCGCCGCCGAGCATAGAGTTGAGCAGGTACAGCGCGAAGCGGTCGGGGTCGTTCACCGGAGGCGCGGGGACGCCGAGACACATCTGCACCTGCTCGAGAGAGCGCTTCTTCTTGAGCGTGATGTGCGGGGTGGTGGTGGGGCGGGTCTCCGGCTCCAGCGCTTTTGCGCCGGAGGGAGCCAGGTTTCCGAATCGCGCCTCCACCTCGGCGACGAAACGATCGTGATCGAGGTGGCCGGCGGCGGAGAAGACCATGTTCTCCGGCGTGAAGCGGCGGCGGTGGTGGTCGAAGACGATCTCCTGGTCGAAGGAGGAGACGGTTTGCACGGTGCCGAGGATGGGCCGGCCGAGAGGGTGGTTCTGCCAGAAGTTCTGGGTGAAGGTCTCGTGGACCAGGTAGTCGGGGTTGTCCTCGTCCATCTTGATCTCTTCGAGGATGACGCCTTGTTCGCGCTCGAGGTCGGAGGTCGAGAACTTGGGATGGAGGACGAGATCGGAGAGGACGTCGAGCGCGGGGTGCAGGTTGTCGTCGAGCACCTTGATGTTGAAGCAGACTGTCTCTTTGCCGGTAAAGGCGTCGAGATTGCCGCCGATCGAGTCGACTTCGCGGGCGATATCCTGCGCGGAGCGGGTGGTGGTGCCTTTGAAGACCATGTGCTCGACGAAGTGAGAGAGCCCGTTTTCTGCTGCGGGTTCATCGCGCGAGCCGGAGTCGATCCAGGCGCCCATCGAGACGGAACGCATGTGCGGCATGGACTCGGTGAGGACGAGGAGTCCGTTAGGCAGGACGGTGCGGCGGATGTTGCGCGCCGGGTGTGCTTCGGATGGGACAGGGACCTGAAGATCGGAGGAAACGAGCGTTGCGGACATGCGGCTCCTTGCTTCTCCATTCTTTCATACAGGGTGCCGCGGGAGTATGCGGCGTAAACTTAAGGGATGGACGCATCAATTCCGGCCAGGGCGTTGTTTGGGGCGAGCCGGGCGGAGCTGCGGGCACTGGTGGGGGAGCTC
>CAXUEE010000153.1:0-9115 GCA_964249905.1 uncultured Acidobacteriaceae bacterium | reverse complement strand
TTGTTGGCCAGCCGGTCATCTGGCCTGTGCTGTTCCGCCACTATCTTGAGGCCGTCGACCTGCAGTTTCGCTTCAACCGCGACTTCGGGTGCAGCCCCGCCGGTCTGTTCGGTGGCGTGCTTTACGACCATGGCATCCCTTACTCGCCCGGCAGCATGATCTTTTTTCTGCTTTACGCGATTCCGCTATTTGTTTTCCTCGTTTTTCTGTCGCGGCACTTCCTGCGCGGCAGCTTCTCGCTGGGGCAGTGGATGCCGGTCATGCTGGTCGGCGTCATCCTCCTGAACCCCCGCATTATGGAGTACGACACGGCGCCGCTTGCCCTTCCGCTTGCGCTGATCGCCTGGCGCTTCATGGCTCGCTGGACATTGCCTCCCCGTACGATTCTTCTCTTAAACCTCCTGTTTGTTCTGGCGAATGCGATCGGCGCGCGTGGATGGGCGGTCCGCAAACTGACCGACGGCCCCTTGCTTGTGCTCTTTTTCGCCGCGGGCAGCTGGCAGCTGCTGCAGAGTGTCCGCGAAGCTCGGCGGCCCTCTTCCCCAATCGAAGAGGCCAATGCGCAGCCGGCCGCCATGCTTCTGAACTGAGGCTCCGCTCTGCTGATCGGCAACCCCGGATGCGTCCGGGAACGGCATACGCGCCAAGCCGGCCTTGGCGACCTGGCGAGATCGTAGCTCGCGACGGTAAACCGAACAGCTGTTCCAAGCGTCCATGAGAGAGCAAGCTCCGGCAACTCACTCCCCACGCGGTGAGGAGAGTCCGGGATACAAGAACGACCCAAGGATTGTCTTCATTTCATCGTTCTCCATCCTCCTGGTCGCCGAACCAGCGGAACGGCTCCACTCGACGCACGATCTCGAGCCCACCCTTGTTGTTGCCTCTGTCACCCGCCAACAGCATCTTCGCTATTGCCTGTTGCTCGTTCTGCTTCCGCTGCTCGCTGTTCCGGCCTGCATCGCCTTTGGCGCCTCCAACTACTTTCTTCACCACGGGGCCAGTATCTGGGTCCGGGCCAACGATGCCGTCTTCGACATGCGCGATCGCGACTGCGAGGTTCTCGTGTTTGGCGACTCCACGGCGATGACCGGGCTGGACCCGGACCTGCTCGCCGCCGAAACCAGTCTGCGCACCTGCAACATTGCCGTGACCAACGCGGTTCTTGCCGTGACTGGCAATCTGCCTCTGGACCACTACCTGGCCGCGAATCGCAGTCCGCGCATTCTGCTTGTCCAGCTCGCGCCGGACGGCTTTGAAGCCGCCGCGGACGCCTGGCACCAGACCATCTACGCCGAAGGCATGCTGGAGCTGCTCCGCCACGGCGACCGGACCCAGGTACGGCGCATGCTGCTCCTCCATCCCCGCGAGTCGATCGCTTTTGCCGGCTACGCCGCCGGGTTCGGCGCCTGGTACCTGCTCCGGGAGGCCTGGTCGCAGCTCAGCCATCGCCGGCCGGAGGAAGACACCCCGCTCGTCCGCAACGGCTTTTTCACGGCTCCCCTGCCCGCGAGAACGTCCTGCCATCCACCAGATCTGATCCTCGACCGAGATGACCCGCACAACTCCCGCCTCTCCCGGGAGCTGGTCGACAGCTTTAAACGCCGCTACGCCAGCCACGCCGAGGTGGTGCTCGTCAACGTCGCACCCATCCCAGCCTGCGACGGCAATCTGGCCGCCTACCAAGCCGCGCTCCACGGCGTGACCTCCAATTCCCTCCAGACCTTACCTATCGCCCTATTCAACGACGACCGCCATTACACCGCTGCCGGCGCTCGCGTCGTCTCGGCCGCAGCGGCTCAAGAAGTGAACACAGTAGCCGGCCAGAGCTCCTCTCCGCAGGATCGCATGCCCTCCTCCCACAGCGTAGCTTTGCTGCACCGGATGCACCTCCCTCCCCCTTATCGGCACGGGAGCACAAAACCTTAGTCGGCAGTCACGTACTTCAAAGAAATCCACGGGCCTGTTACGAATGCTGTTCAACTCTTACCGCTTTCTCTTTGTTTTCCTCCCGGGAACGATGCTCGGGTACCAGCTGCTGGGCCGCTTCGGCCGGCGTGCCGTCATGCTCTGGCTGGCCGCTGCATCGCTTGTCTTCTATGCTGCGTGGAATCCTCCGTTTGTCCTGCTGCTCCTGCTCTCGACGCTCATCAACTACGTCGCTGCCCGCGCCATTGGTTTCGCACCCCAGGGCTCACGTCTACGCACGCGCCTGCTCACGGCGGGCGTGGCTCTCAACCTCCTTGCGCTCTTTTACTTCAAATACCTGCTCAAGGGACTCGTGCTTCTGCACACGCTCGGGCTTCCCGATGCTCACCTGCACTCCATTCTTTTGCCGCTCGGCATCTCTTTCTTCACCTTCACGCAGATCAGTTATCTTGTCGATCTGGCCCAGGGGCAAGCCGAGCGCCAGGACTTCCTTTCCTATCTGCTGTTTGTCACCTTCTTTCCGCACCTGATCGCCGGCCCGATTCTTCACCATAAAGAGATGATGCCGCAGTTCGGCCCCGGTGCCTCGGCCGAGACTCCCCGCCGGTTTTCCCTGCACTCCGAGGACGTTTCCCTGGGCCTGACGTGGTTCCTGATGGGACTGGCCAAGAAAGTACTCATCGCCGATACCCTGGCCCACACCGCCGACCTCACCTTTCGCGACGCGGGTTCGCTCTCCTTCACCTCAGCCTTCACCGGGCTCGTCGTCTACTCCATGCAGCTCTACTTTGACTTTTCCGGCTATAGCGATATGGCGCTTGGGCTTGCGCGCATCTTCTCTATTCGCTTTCCGCTCAACTTCGACTCGCCCTACAAGGCCACCAGTGTTACCGAGTACTGGCAGCGCTGGCACATAACCCTCACCCGCTACGTCACGCTGTATGTCTACAATCCGATCCTGCTCGGCATCCAGCGTCGCCGCCTGGCACGCGGAGGCAGCCTTTCCCGCAAGGCCCTCGCCACGCCTGCAGGGTTTGCCACCATGGTTGCCTACCCCACCCTCGCGACCATGCTGCTCACCGGTCTCTGGCACGGCGCCGGGCTGCAGTTTCTTGTCTTTGGACTGCTGCACGGCTTTTATCTCACGGCCAATCAGGCCTGGAGGCACTTCCGCCGGCGTACGCCCCTGTCCCCTGGTCCGACGGGAGCAAAACGGCTGGCGATGATGCTCGGCGTGTATCTACAGGTTCTCTTCGCGCTCATCTTCTTTCGTTCCAGTTCCATGCACGCCGCGCTCGCGCTGGTTCATGATCTGGCCGGCGCACACGGCTTCGGCTCTCCCGCCAGCCTGCTCGAAGGCGCACTTGCCTTCGCTCTCTTTCCTGTGGTCTGGTTTCTGCCGAACACCCAACAGATCCTCGGTCAGGAGCACGCCGTGGACCGTTCCCTTCCCAGCCCGGACGCTGCGGCCACTCCCGCTCACCAGCAAGCGCCTACCCTTTTTCCGGCACTCCGCTGGGCGCCTACCCTGCGCTGGAGCGTGGTGATGGCCGTTCTGTTTTTCGCCGTCCTTGTCGAGCTGGACCGCACCGCCCAGTTTCTTTACTTTCAGTTCTGAGGGCTTCGCGAACTACAAACCAGGGGTGTCTGATGGACGCAAGGATGCATGTTCCGGCGACCTCAGCAACGAGCTCAGGGTCGAGAAACATGCAGTGCGAAAGGCAGAAACAGACTCTGCGGGATGACAACAAAGAACACAGCTACTGTCCAGCAAGAGCTCATCCGCTCTCAAGCCGTGTTGAGTCCGAACTTCTCGTCATCAAGCTAGAAAGCAGATCCTCCGCCCTTGGCGAAGGAGGACAACTCATTCTGGGGTGAGCTTTGACTGGAAGCGAAGTGCCTACAACGTCTCTGCGCAGAGATGCTTTGAGAGCTTCTCCCTACTTTGCCCGTTCCCAGCAGCGCACAAACGTTCCTCCCGCCGCGCTGCTCATCGTGACACTTCCCGCCGGAATCACCACCGCCTGGCCGATCCCGAACCGGACCTCGTTGGCCGCGGCGCTGCCCTGGATCCCGACGACGCAGCCTACCCCATCCATCTCCATCTCGAAGGTGTGTCCGGCCGGGACCTCGAAGCGGTCGACGACGAAGTACTTCTCGTCGATCAGGCGCGTGTACCGTTCCGTGGCGACAGACTCCACCACTCCGGCGCTGGTTTTGGTTTTCACGACGCCCAGGCCCTCCTCGAGGTGCAGGTCCCGCCCGCGTCCATAGTCGAACAGGCGGTACGTCGTTTCAGACGTCTGCTGCACCTCGAGCAGCACCAGACCCGGCCCGATCGCGTGCACCGTGCCCGCGTCCACAAACACCATGTCGCCCACCTGTACCTGGACCGTTTCGAGCAGCGTTTCGAGCGTGCCATCTCCGGCCGCCGTACGCACATCCTCGACCGAGACCCCGGACTTCAGCCCGCACGCCACCGTCGCTCCCGGTGCTGCTTCGAGCACGTACCAGCACTCCGTTTTGCCCCGCGGCAGGCCGAGTTTCGCCGCCGCCTCGTCATCTGGATGCACCTGCACGGAAAGCTTATCGTTTGGAAACAGCATTTTGACCAGCAACGGAAACTCCCCGCCGCCGGTTACGCCATCGAGCGTTCCTATACACTGCTGCGACAGGTCGCCCAGCGTGCGTCCCGTCTCCTGCCCGGTCTCGATCACACAGTCGGCGCCGGTCAGCCATGCCTCGCCCACCTTGCCTGCGACCCCGGTTTCCTCATACCACGGCTTGAGCTCGGTCCGGCCCCACACCCGCTCAACAAACTTCGGTTTCAGCCGGAAGGGCCGCAGGTTGTAGTTATTCGTCGCCATCGTCATCCTTCTTCTGCTTCTTGCGCTTCACCGTCAGCTGGGCCGGAACCGGCGTGTCCGGGCGGGCGTCTTGCCACAGTATCAGATTCAGTTTCTGCGCGTCGGCACGGTCGGCATGGCTGAAGTCCATCTTTGCCGACTCGCGCGCGCCCCGTGCCGCCGCCGCATTTGCAGCCCGCGCCGCCGGGGCGTTCGCCGTGTAGATCAGCCGGTTCGTGTCATTCGAGCGGTCCGCCGCAAACGGAGCCTGGTCCCCGGGCCCCGTAAACAGGCTTCCCATCGCCGAGCTCAGCGCATCGTTGTTGTTCATCGGCGGCAGGCCCAGCACCATCTCCATCGTCCGCACCATGCTGACCGTCGAGTAGAAGCGGCTGTCGACAAACGGCATGCCGCCCTCCGCATGCGGCGCATACTTGCTGACCACCACGCCGACTGACCGGTGCGCGTCGACATGGTCGGCCCCGTTCTGTGCATCGTCCTCCAGGATGAAGAAGGCCGTGTCGTCCCAGAACGGCGAGTGCGAGATCGCCTCGACCGCGCGGCCTACGGCAAGGTCGTTGTCCGCCACCGAGGCCTTCGGCGTCGGCCCGCCCGGCGTTGTTCCGGCGGTATGGTCGTTCGCGAGGCGCAGCATGACGAAGTTGGGCATAGTGTCCTTGCCAGCTTTCTTGTCGGCAATCCAGCCCGCCAGGTGCTTCTCGAAGATGTCCTCGCGTACCTGGTCCGGCACCCGCAGGTTGAAGTCCGGAGCCTCCGGCGCGAAGTGCCCTACCAGCTCGGGCTTGGTCGGCTTGTTGGCCTCGATCAGCGGGATGGCCCAGGGCCACTTGTTTTGGCCGCCGCCCCACACCTCCGGCAGCGCCTCGCCCGGCTTCACCTCGTTGCGGCTCGAGCACGGCACCCCTTCGAGCATCGGGCCCTGCCGCGAGTCGGTCTGCGCCCCCCCGCCGCGCTTCGGGTTGCAGAAGGTGGTCGAGATGAACTCGCCAAAATGATAGAGCGTCATGCCGTGCTTGGCAAGGTTGCCCCAGATATAGCCGCTCTGGGGCTCGTTGACATCCGGGATATGCTGCTCGAGCGGCAGCCCCTGGCTGACCACGCCCTCGAAGTCATAGCCGTGCTGACCGCCGCGGTAGTTCAGCTGCCAGGTGCGCTCGAGGTAATCCGTGCCGATGGCCGAGTTCGACCAAACATGCCCGTCGCCCGAGACCTCGGCCGAATCGTAGAAGTTGTCGAGCACGCCGAACTGCTTTACCAGCTTGTGGATGTTTGGCGTGACGTCTTCCCCGTACATTACGAGGCTCGGATCGCCGTTGCCGACCGCCTTCCCATTGACCTTGAGGTCCCCCAGCAGCTGGTCGTAGGTCCGGTTCTCGCGGATGATGTAGATCACGTGCCGGATCGGCCCAGGCGACCCTGCTACGACTCCGGGTGCCCCGGGTCTCGCTTCTGAGACCTGGGTTCTCGCCACGCCCCCCATCTTGCCCATCACCGCCGGATCCCACTGAATCCGTTCCTCCGCGGCCTTCATCCGGTTGTCCGTCAGCACTGCCGCGGTCATGTTCTTCAAGTCTCTGTCCGCCGCCGCAAGGTCCACCTGCGCGATCGACCCGTGCAGGAGCGTCGCGATGTATGTAAAGGATTGCTTGAATCGGGGGCCGGTCGTCTCCGCCGTCGGCCGCTGCGGGAAGTTGTTCGGCCCCGTGCCCGTCCCTTTGCCGGTCGCCACATACAGCTTGCCCTCAGAGAGCGCGATGCCGGTGGGCAGCCACTCGGTCGGGATGAACCCCATTGGTTCGATCATGCCCTTCTCCGCTGCGCCCCTGGTCAGCTTGCGCGCGTCGAGCACCGCCACGGCATCGGACCCCATGTCTGCCACATACACCCGAGCGCCATCCGCGCTCACGGCGAGCGACTCCGGCTCGGCCCCGAAGAAGCTCTGGCCCGGCAGCCGCACATCGAAGTAGCCCTTCAGTTTGAAGCCGCCATCGCTCAGGTCAAGCGCTGCCACCGTGTCGCGATTGCCCAGCGCTGCGTACAGCGTCTTGCCGTCCGGACTCATGGCCAGCGCATCCGGATGCGATCCCGGCCGCACCGGATCGTCGTTCTTGAGCAGCGGCAGCTTGCGCCCCACCGTTCCCTTCACCAGGTCGAGTTCCACGACCTCGCTGCCGTTCCACAAGGCGACAAACGCCCTCCGTCCATCCTTCGTCACGGCAAGCGCCACCGGATAGACACTCGGCACGATGTCCGTTTCGCTCAGATCGAAGCGCGTTTCCACCGCGCCGGTCGCCTGGACGATGAGCCACACATCGTCCGACAGATTGCCCGCCACCAGAAGCTTTGAGCCCACTGCCGCGATCGCTGCCGGGTAGGGCAGCCCCTTGGTGTGGTCCGCATTCGGATTGGCCGGGCCAAACGCCTCTCCGGCCTCGCCTCCGCCTACCAGCAGCGTCTTCCGCCCCGATGCCAGTTGCGGCCGCGGGATCTTCATCATGCGCTCCCGCGTCACCTTGCCATCCGCGAAGCCGTAGACCTGGATTCCCGACCCCGCGTCATCTCCCTTTTTTCCTTCCGGGTCTGCCGACGAGACGACACTGCCGTAGAGCGTCCGTCCATCGGCCGAAAACGCCAGCCCGGAGAACAGCACCTGCTTTGAGTTCACGAGCGTGCGCGCGTCCGGAAACTCTTCCACCTTGCCCGTGTGCGTGTCCATCACCGCCAGCGACTGGTGATACCCGCTCTCATAGGAACCGTAGCCCCCGTTCACGGTCACAACGTACCGTCCATCCGGACTCGCCGCCATGGTCACCGGCAGCGAGTTCAGCGGCTTGGGCGCGCCCGGCACGACGCCGTGAATCTCCTTGCTGGTCGGCAGGTCGATCCGCCCGCCCGTCTTCTCCACCGGCGCTTGCCCCTGAGCACACGCACCCGCTACCGTCACTGCCGCTGCCGCCGCCAACGTCCATCGTTTGATCATCTCTACAGCCTACCAACGCAGTATCAATATTCTGTTGAAGATTGTTCCTTTCAGGCCGGAGCGGAAGGATGTCTTGTCCCGAACGAACCACCGTCGCTTCCCGTCACACAGAAGTGGTAGACGCACCTGCGCAACGATGCTACCGTAGGCTCACTTCTCCCGAGGACCGAGCCATGCGTCGTCTTTTTTACGCCTTCTCTGTTGCCTTTGCGCTCACGCTTCCCTTTGCCGCCGCCAAAGCCGACACTGTCACCTTCACCCTCAGCACTCCCACCGAAGTCGGCCGTCCCGGAACCACGCTTACTTATAGCGGCACCCTTTCCGCGCCGATCAGCAACAGCGGCCTCGAGTTCCTGAACGGCGACTCCTTCAATGTCACCTCGCCGCTCACTCTGGATGACAGCGCTTTCTTCACCAATGCACCCCTGGACCTGACGCCCGGACAGAGCTATACCGGCGTGCTCTTCAGCATTCTGATCCCCGCCAGCGCGACCGCGGGCCTCTACAACGGCAGCTTCTCCCTCCTTGGAGGTCCGAACGGGAACTCCCTTGGAACCCTCGGCACGCAGGCCTTCTCCGCCAGCGTCACGCCCGAGCCCTCAAGCCTGGCGCTGCTCGGCACCGGCTTGCTCGGCGTGGTCGGCGCAGCTCGGCGCAAATACCGGCGCAGCTAACCCTCATGCCTCTAAGCACCGAGGTCCTCTCGATCCCGCGTGGTCGAGAGAGACCACGTACTTCCCTCGGTTCACAACGACAGCCCCTTACAAAAGTCTTACAACGGTGTCTCTCGCGCCCTGCTAGCGTGGAACCTAGCAGCAACATGAGGATGATTTTCAGATGACCCCTGCCACACTCAGCCCCGAGACCGACAGCCCCGCCGCCTCCCCTTCCAGCTACGCCGCGTTCCAGCAGGACGCCATCGCCTCTGCCGAGACCCACGAGAAGACCCAGGAAGCCCGCATCCAGACGGAGCTCGGGCAGTCCGAGCTGCAGGACCTTTCGAACGCCAAGCCCCGCAACTCCGCCGAGCAGATCCGCCAGCAGGTCAAGCAGGACCTCCGCATGGGCCGCGAGTACCAGCAGGGCCGCATCAACTGGATCACCACCGTCGTGATGGGCCTCTTCCACGTCCTCGCCATCGCCGCGCTCTTCTGCTTCTCCTGGAAGAATCTCGCCGCGTTCGGCATCATGTATTTTCTCGCGATCAATGTCGGCATCGGCGTCGCCTACCACCGCCTGCTGACGCACCGCGGCTTTCGCACACCCAAGTGGGTGGAGTATTTCGTGACCGCCTGCGGCACCATGGCGCTTGAGGGCGGACCGATCTTCTGGGTCGCCACCC
>CAXUEE010000152.1:8713-9135 GCA_964249905.1 uncultured Acidobacteriaceae bacterium | reverse complement strand
CTTCTGGTGCTGCTCACGGGCGGGGTCGTGGGTGGCGGGGTCCTCCCAGAGAAGGGTGAAGAGGCTGGAGGTCTGGCCGATGGGAAGGCCGTCCTGCGGGTCTCGGCTGCAGCCCTGAGGTTTGGCGCTCCACTGGCCGAGGGCTCCGCCGTCACTCGCGACTGTCCCGTGGGAGGAGAAAACGTAGCGATAGCAGCTGGTGAGAGCAAAAACGAGGCAAATCGGCCCCACCTCCCGAAAAACGTGCAAAATCTTCATTCGAGGGATGTTAGCTCCGGACCTCAAGGTACGTCTGCTCCAAATGTTGTGCAGGTGCTCGAAGCGGTTTTCAGATGCGCATGGGCATGAGGATGTAGCGGTAGCGGAGGTCCTCGTTGCCGTCCTCGGGGCGCATCTGGCCGGCGGACTGAGCGTCCTTGAAC
>CAXUEE010000152.1:0-8703 GCA_964249905.1 uncultured Acidobacteriaceae bacterium | reverse complement strand
GCCTTGAGGAAGTCGATGAGGTACTGGGAGTTGAAGCCGACGACGAGGGGGTCGTAGTTGTAGGGAGTCTCGATGATGTCTTCGGATTCGCCGGCGTCGGTGGATTGCGAGGAGAGCTTGAGTTCGTTCTGCTCGAGGCGGATCTTGATGGCTCCGGAGCGCTCGTCGGCGAACTGGGCGACGCGCTGGATGGAGTGCATGAGATCTTCCGAGCGCACGATGACGAACTTGTTGTTGTCGCGCGGCAGGACGGCTTCGTAGTTGGGGAACTGGCCGGTGAGCTTGCGGCTGGTGAGCACGCGGCCGCCGACGCGGAAGAAGAGGGTGGAGTCGTCGTCAGCGAAGTCCATGGTCTCGGCCTCAGAGGTCGAGAGAAGGCTGGCGAGCTCGGAGAGCGCCTTGCGAGGGATGAGGGTTTTCTTTTCTCCGGAGATGCCATCGATGGTTTCGCCCATCTTCTCGACGTGGGCGAGGCGGTGTCCGTCGGTGGCGACCATGGCCATGGATTCGGCTTTGAGGACGAGCAGGGCGCCGTTGAGGGTGTAGCGCGACTCTTCGTTGGAGATGGCGAAGATGGTCTTCGAGACCATGTTCTTGAGGCCGGGGACGGAGATTTTGGTGGCGCCTGAGGAGGGGAACTCCGCGACCTGGGGGAAGTTGGCGCGGGCCATGCCGACCATCTTGGTATTGGAGCGGCCGGCGCGGATCTGGACCCAGTGGTTGTCCATCAGCTTGATGGAGATGTCGCCTTCGGGCAGGAGGCGAATATAGTCGTAAAGCTTGCGCGCGGGAATGGTGCAGGCCCCGGGCTTTTTGACTTTGGCGACGCAGCTGGTGCGGAGGCTCTGGTCGAGGTCGGTGGCGGTGATGGTGAGGCGGCCGGATGGCTCTCCGCTGGCAGTGCCTTCCTGGGTGGCTTCGAAGAGGAAGTTGGACAGGATGGGTATGGTGGTCTTGCGCTCGACGACGGACTGGGCGGCGGTGAGCTCCCGGAGCAGCTCGGCGCGGGACACGGTGATCTCGAGGTTCCCGGACGGCGCGGCGTGCGGCGTGGAGTTCGAGGTCTCGGGATCTTCGGTCAGTGTGGCCATGGGGAGTCTCCTCGGTTTGGGGCGATGGGTCTCTCTTGATTCTAGGGGCGCGGTGGCTCAGGATGCGACACGAATGCTTGTGGGAAAGACGGTTGAAAGTGGGGATTGAGACAGGGAAACCGGTTTGGAAGAGCCTCTGATTAGGTCAGAATGCATGTCCCGGCGGCTAAAGCCGCGTTATTCCACACGGTCCAGTGGCGACCCTAAAGGGTCGCCCTATCCGAAAAACCTATTTTCAGGCAGGCTTCGCCATGTACTTGCTGAGGACGTCCACGAGACCCTGGTTGGGGAGGCATTGTTTGGCGGAGAAGGAGGCGAGGGTGCGGTCCAGGTCGTTTTCAGACATTCCTTTGAAGAGGCTGGCGTAGAGCGGCTGCATGAGCGATCCGGTGTAGAAGCAGAGCATGGTCTGCTGGACGCAGCGGCGGTTAAGGCGGGGGTCGAGCCCGGGGTCGCCGACTACCTGGAGGATCTGGTCGGCGAGCTGCCCGGTGGCGTCCTTGACCGTGGTTGAGGGAAGCCACGACATCCAGTCGTCGGTACCGAGTGCGGCCTTCTTACGCAGCAGGCCGCCTATGCGCTGCATGTAGGGCGAGGCGGGATCGAGGGTGAGCATACCCATGACCCCGACGTCTTTGTAGTTCCAGGTGGTCCAGTGGGCATGGTGCTGTTCGAAGATGCTGATCTGGTCGTCCAGGGCACGGAGGCGGTCCGGAACTTCGCCAGGTGGGCCATTGAAGACGGAGCCGAACTCGCTGACCCAGAGAGGGACGTTGTGATGCTGGGTGAAGCGGGTGCCTTCGGCTTCGAGGAAGGCGCGCTCCTGTTTGGGGCGGTCCCAGTGTTCGCCGGCGTTGTTGGCGGAGGCGGAGCGAGGATGGACGGTGCCGGGGTACTGGCCGGGTCCGAAGCCCGGGACGGTGTAGTTATGCGAGGTGTAGGCGATGTTGCTGTCGTAGGGCTTATCCAGACCCGCGAAAAGTTTGGCGTAGTTATCGCCTTCCAGGAAGACGATATGGTTTGTGTCGATCGTGCGGATGGCGGCGACGACGCGACGGTAGAGGGAGTTGATGCGGTCGTAGGCGGGCTTGTAGTTTGCGTTGATGTTCCAGGGATAATCGCCTTCTTCGTTGTTGGAGCAGGGCTCGTTGAGGAGATCGTAACCGGCGATGACGGAGCGGTTTTTGTAGCGGCGGGCGAACTCCTGCCAGAGCGCAATGTAGCGCTCCTGGTAGTGCGGGTTGGTCCAGAAGAGGCTGATGCGGGAGGCGTTGTCGGAGTGCCAGTGGACGTTCTGCCAACCCTGAGCGGAATGGAGATCGAGGATGACGTAGAGGCCGTGTTTCTCGCATTGAGCCAGGATGCGATCGAGGCGCTGGAAGCCGGCCTCCTTGTATTGGAAAGGGTTGAGGTCGTCCTCGAAATGGCGATAGTTCAAGGGAATGCGAACGACATTCGCTCCGACTTTGCGGAGGAAGAGGACGTCGTCTTCGTTAAAGAAATGGTCAAGGAGGCGCTCGAAGAAGAACTGCGCCCGGGCGGTGCCGAGGATCTCCGCCATCTGCGAGCGAAGGGTATGTTCCGCGCCGGGGTGACCGTTGATGAAGTCTTCCATGTTCATCCAGCCGCCGGGGCAGGTACCGCGGAGGCGAACTTCTCTGCCCTTTGTGTCGACGATGTGGGGGCCGCTGACGTGGAGGAACTCCATGACGGCATCCGGGGGATCGGTTTGGGCTGCGAGCGAGAGATCGGCTTCTTTGGCGACGGCAGGGGCTGCTTTGCCGGTGAGAGCTGCCGCGCTGGTCAGGGCGGCCAGCTTGAGGAAGTCGCGGCGTTGCTTCGTGTCGGTCGATCTGTTCAAAGGGGTTTCTCTGCGAGGAAGTTCAAACCGAGAAGGTTCCTACACGCAGCCATGGTACTGGCCTCTTGCCGGCACGTCGAGCGGATCGCCAGGGTGAGAGTCTTTCTCGTGGGAACGGATCTGAGGTTTCCCGGGACTTGGTCTCTTCACGCAATGTGCATGGAGCTCGGCGTAGAATCTGCTGCATTCGACCGCGGATCAGCTTTAACCCCGTTCTATAGGTAGACAAATAAGTACGGGGATTCTGTCTTCGCGGGAATGACGCGGCGCTCAAGAAGTTCAGCTAAGAAGGAGAAAGACATGCTCGGAAACGCCACTCCGCATCCCGCGCAAGAATCCGTCATCCCGAATGCATCGCTTGCCACGACCTACACCCTGCTCACGGAGCGGGCGGACGATCTGACGCCGATCTACGACCTGCTTTCTTCGGCGAAGAAGTCAATCGACATGACGATGTATGAGCTCACGGATATTACGGTGACTTCGCTGCTGGGCAAAGCGGCGGCCGCGGGCGTCGCAGTGCGCGTGATTCTCGATCAGAACAATGAAAAGAAGAGCAACACGCCTGCCTATAACTACCTTCTGGAGCACAAGGTTGCTGTGCATTGGGCGAACCCGATCTATTTGGCGACGCACCAGAAGACGATCACTGTCGACCAGGCCATGGCGGCAATTCTGACGCTCAATCTGACGCCCACCGACTACGCCTCGACGCGCGACTTTGCCGTGCTGACGAACAATGCCAACGATATCGCGGCCATCGAGGCGACCTTCAACGCCGACTTCGCGAACCAGTCCATCACTCCACCTACGGGCGACAACCTCCTTTGGAGTCCGACTAACGCGCTTGGGGCGCTTGAGGCACTGATCGCCGGGGCGAAGACCTCGTTGCTGCTGGCGCAGGAAGAGTTCAGCGACTTAGCGTTGGAGGCGGCTCTGGTAGCGGCCCTGGGGCGCGGCGTCGCGGTGACGCTGGTGCAGGAGAACCTGGAAGACAAGTACAAATCAACGCTCACTGCGCTCAAGTCCGCCGGGGCAAAGATCGCCGTCTACTCTTCCTCGACCGGCTACTACATCCACGCCAAGACCATTTTGGCCGACTACGGTACAGAGACGGCCCAGCTGTTTTTGGGATCGGAAAACTTCACGACGGAGTCGTTGGGCAGCAACCGGGAATTGGGACTGATCTTCCATGATCCGGCCAGTATGACGGGGGTGTACACGGCCGTGAACGCGGACTTCGCGGGGGGAACGGCGTTTTGATGTTGTGCTCTGCCGATGACCGGTATTTTGTAACCGAAGCCGTCACAAAACGTGTTGTCTTTTAGAGATTCTCGCGTTTTGCGATGAAGGTTTCGGGGCTGCCGTCTTCCGGGCGGACGAAGATGACGTCCTTGGGGTCGCGGCGGGGTGTGTCCAGGGCTAGAAACGTTACCGGCTCCTCCAAAAGATCCGGGAGAGCGTGGACCGTGCCTCGCTTGAAGAAGAGCAGATCCCCGGGGGCGAACTCCCGCAGGTTGGCGGCGTTGTCGAGCCAAAGAGTTCCTCTGCCGGAGAGCACATAGAGGTACTCGTCACAGCCGGCGTGGAAGTGCGGAGGCGTAGGCCGGTAGACCCGGAAGATGCGGGCACTGGCCGCCGCTTCGTCGGTGAGGTATTGATCGAGGAGCAGGGTGTCTGCCGTTGCGGGGAACTGCTTCGCGATCTCGTGAGGCTTGAAAAGAGAGGGGACCTTTGTTTCCTGTTCTGACATCGGGGGCCTGCTTTCGCGTCATCCGCTACTCGAGGACCAGTCTACTGCGGTGGCTGCAGGATCTTGCGCTTGCCCAGTTCCGGCGCGTTCGTTTCATCGCGCGGAATGGTGTTTGGATCCAACGCCAGGCGGGGGTCCGGAAGCACCACCGAGACACCTGCAGGACGTACGATCGCGGCGCTTTTTGCGACCGTGACTAACATCGAGTGTTGGCCCGGATCGTCGGTACGCGGACGCCCAAACTCGACGATGTAGCGGCCCCGCACCAGACGAAGGAACTCCACAAACTGAAATTGCAAGGCGTAATCCTTTACCGGAATAGCGATTCCACCGCTCAGCTGGCACACTGCGTCGAGCGGGGCAGCGTCCGTGAGGTCCGGGCCAATTTTTCCCTTCTGGAATGAGGTGTCCCGTGGCGCGAATGCGAAGACAGCAACCCCTTCGCTTTGCGCGTAGCTTTTCACCTCGTTCCATGTCATTTTGCTTCCGCGGTCAAGACCATCCGTGATCAGCAGCAGAACGCGTCTGCCGCCGGGAACGTTCCCGAGTTGTTGCGCGCAGCGGGCAACAGCGTCCCAAAGCTGCGTGCGGCTGTCGCAGCGTTCGTGTTGTAGACGCCGCTCCGCTGCGAGCGAGACAGCTGCTGTTATTCCACCTTGAAGCCGCGAAGTGTCGTTCCCCGCTGAATCCCCCAAGGTGCGCAGCAACTTGCAGTCCATGGAAAAAACGCTGACACGATCATAGGAGTGCATTGTTTCAGCGGGGAGCACGCCGGCTGCTGCGCCAAATCTCTTAAGGAGAGACTCGGGGCTGTTCATATCCAGCAGAATACCCAACGTAATCGGATCCTCTCCCTCCACCCGCACATGCTTTGGTTTGAAGGCAGGCCCGCTATCCAGGCTCACCGCAAATCGTCCCGGATCCACTGGCTTCTTAAGGGGCTCGAACGACGTGCTCAGGACCAGCACGGGCACCTGGATTAGGTCCATGTAGACATGCAGCGTGCTGAGCGGCGGGCCGGGATCAGTCGTCGTTTCCTGCCCGCTTACCCTTGTGCCCAGACCAACGAGCAGGAAAACGAACACCACCCACTTCATCGGGCAGCCTCCGCGTCGGAGCAGAGATCTTCCGTCCGCTTCATCCCAGAAGTATGGTCCTAAAGCAGACCAAGATCAACGGGCGGCCAGGCGCGAAGATATGGGCGAAAGCGACTCCGATAGTTTGGCCTCGGCTGCGGGGTAAGGCGCTCGGCGGAACGGGCTGCAGGCACTTTCGGAGGCCGTCTGCTCAGACGCCTACTTTCGCGTCATGCGCCACTCGAGGACCAAGCGCTCGCCGCCCTTGTCGTCGATGACGTAATGACGGTGGACGAGGACGTGGCCGTTGTCCTCGAGATGCGCACGGGCGACGGTCTTGCGGCCGGGACGGTCGGGGTCGAGGGCCGTGGCGATCAGCACGATGTTGGTGCCGTCGAAGGTGCCGTCGCTCTGGCGGATGGACATGGAGGTCTTCTCGGAGTCGTACCAGACGGTGGTGAAGCGATTGGTTTTGGGGTCGAAGCCGGAGATGCCGGTGCCGGTGCTCCGGCTGCCGTCCGCGTCGAAGAAGGTGAAGTCGGATTGAAGAAACTTGCCGCCCTGGATCATGTACTGCTTGACGGTGCCCTTGGTGACGGCGGGCTGGCCCGTGGCCGGGTAGAAGGTCTTGGTCATGTCCCAGTCGCCGGCAAACTGCGCGAGGAGCTTCTGGCCGGCGCCGGCGGCGGTGGGCGGCTCGTAGTCCTTGTGGGTTTGCTGCGCGGCGGCCGGCCGCGCAAGGGGAGCGATAGCAAGGAGTAACGCGACGATCCAACATTTCCTCATATCGCCGGATGATATGCGAAGATCGCCCGCAGCGCACCCCCCTGTGAAGCGAATGCGGGACTCTGGCTTGCCCAGAAGGACGGCTGCTTTAGTGGCCGAGGAACCCGTAGTGGATCGTGTAGTGGTGCTGGCCGGCGGTGATGGCGATGGTTAGGGTGCCGTAGAGGCCGGTGAGGTCTGCGGTGCCGGAGCCGGGGACGATCTCCATGGTGATCTGCGGCGCGGCGCCGGAGCTCATGCTGCCGAGCTGCATGGCGCTGAAGCTGCCCTTGCGGCCGGCGAGGGTGCCCGTGACGCGCTCCATGGCGACATAGCCGCCGCTGGTGCTGGGCGGGCCTCCGGAAGCGAGCATCTCGCCCCGGGAGGTGGCTTCGAGATCGCCATGGTAGGTCTTGGTGAGGGAGAGGCTTTGGAGGGACTCGTCCGGAGGATGGCCGGTGGGAGCGACCTGGACGTCGAAGGTGCCCTGGGCGGTGGATTGGGAGGCGGGTATGCGAGGCTCCTGTTGGGTGGGCTGCGGAAGCGGTGCCGAGGCAAACGAGACAAGAGCGGCAAGGAGCAGAGTGCGCATGGAGGGTTTTTCCTTGAGAGTTCCATGGTCTGCGCGGGAGGAGTTTCGGTCAAGAACGAACTCTTCCCTGCTCTCTGGATGGTGGAGATGCGAAGGCTTCTAAGAAAGAGCTTGAAAGAGAAAGACAAGAGAGAAGTAGTAGCCGTTTGCGCTTGAAATGTGGATTGCGGATCGAAGTCGAATGGAGTGAGCAGGTTGGGCCGGTGTCCTGATTTAGAAAGCGGCGACCGCGGAAACTGAAGATGCGGATCGCCGGGGATGGAAGAAGCAGCGTGTTCCAGGTTCTCCCACTTGTGCACACGGGAGGGAGAGCGAGGGTCAAGAAGAATGCACTGAAAGTGGGATTGCCTGACCAAGTTGGGGCAGGAAAAGGAGTTGCGAGCGGCGATTTGTGCACAGTGACGAGGGGGAGAGGAGGATAAGGACGGCTGAATCGTAGGCTGGGCAGCTCGTCGGCGAGAAAGGGTTCATGCGGGCGCGAACACGCGTGTCCATCAGACGTGAGGGCGTTGAGACGATGGGTTCAGGCGAGGCGGTGCCATGCGCGCGCAAACAGCCCTAGGTCTCAGAGGCGAGACCTGGGAAACCCGGAGTGGATGGGTTGTGGAAGGGTGTGGAGCGGGTTAGCTGAGCGTCTCGGTGAGCTTGTTGAGGGTGCGGTTGAGGTCTTTGTCGGAACGGCGCTGCTCGTCGATCTTGGCGATGGAGTGCATGACAGTGGTGTGGTGCTTGCCGCCGAACTGGCGTCCGATCTCGGGGAGCGAGGCCTCGGTCATCTGCTTGGCCAGGTACATGGCGATCTGGCGCGGGACGACGATCTGGCGAGAGTTGTTTTTCTGCTTGAGCTCGGGGATGCGCATGCCGAACTGTTCGGCGACGGCGCGCTGGATAGCCTCGATGGTGATCTTGCGGACCTGGGTGTCGATGAACTGCTTGAGGCACTGCTGGGCGACGGCGAGAGTGCACTCGACGCCGTGATGCGAGCACCAGGCGATGACGCGGATGAGCGCGCCCTCGAGCTCGCGGACGTTGGTGCGGACGTTGGAAGCGATGAAGAGGGCGACGTCGGTCGGGAGCGTGGTGTGCTCGGACTCGGCTTTGCGCTGGAGGATGGCGACCTTGGTCTCGAGGTCGGGTGGCTGGATGTCGGCGATGAGGCCCCACTCGAAGCGGGAGCGGAGGCGGTCTTCGATGTCGCCGAGCTCTTTCGGGGGGCGGTCGGAGGCAATGACGATTTGCTTCGATTCTTCGTGGAGGGCGTTGAAGGTGTGGAAGAACTCTTCCTGCATGCGCTCCTTGCCGGCAAGGAACTGCACGTCATCGACGAGCAGGACGTCGACGGAGCGGAACTTATCGCGGAAGGAGGTCATCTTGTTGTAGCGGAGGGAGTCGATGAGCTCGTTGACGAACTTTTCTCCGGAGACGTAGCTGATGGCGGTGTGCGGGAGGCGGCGCTTGGTCTCATGGCCGATGGCGTGCATGAGGTGAGTTTTGCCCATGCCGACGCCGCCGTAGAGGAAGAGGGGGTTGTAGGCCTTGGATGGGCGCTCGGCGACGGCCATGGC
>CAXUEE010000151.1:3175-9172 GCA_964249905.1 uncultured Acidobacteriaceae bacterium | reverse complement strand
ATCGGAGGCGAGATGACGCTGTTGCACTTAGGAAACTGAGAGCTCGTGAGCAGATTAAACGCCCATTCCTACTGAGGGCAGTACGTGTGTCAAAGCCAACTAACGTACGTCAAAAGGCGCGTTGCATGAGAGTAGCTTTGGTCGATAATTATGATTCCTTCACGCACAACGTCAGCGATCTGATCTACCGCGTCTCCGGCCTGCACGCAATCGTGCTACGGAATGATGAAATCACTTATCCCGCGTTTGCTGAACTCAACTTCGACTGCATTGTGATCTCACCCGGACCGGGGCACCCGGCACGCGTGCGAGATTTCGGGATATGTACCCCCATTCTGCGGCAAAGCCACAAACCCATCCTAGGCATTTGTCTTGGACATCAGGGCATCGGATTGGCTTTTGGAGGGAAAGTCGAGCACGCGCCGCAACCCGTGCACGGCTGCGTTGCTGAAATTTTGCATGACGGCACGGGCTTGTTCCGAGAGGTGCCGCAGCGGGTGAAAATGGTTCGCTACCACTCACTTATTGTCGATGCCAAGCTGCCAGGCACGCTGCGTAGGACCGCATGGACCGATGATGGATTGGTGATGGGAATTCAACATCGCACGCGGAACATCTTCGGCGTCCAGTTTCATCCTGAATCGATTTGTTCGGAGTATGGAGATACAATCATGGCCAATTTCTTCGACGGAGTCCCATGTTGAACTACCAACTCATAACACGCAGGCTTCTCCTGTCGTCTATGGCTGCTCAGATTTTCGAGGCAGTTTGCCAGAAGTCTCCTTATGCGTTCTGGTTTGATTCAAGCCGCCATGAGCCGGGCGAAGCACGATTTTCATTTATGGGCCTGAGTGGTGGCCCCGAAGCCTACCGGGTGGAGGGGTTTGTTGGAGGCGCGACAACAATTCTGCGTTCCGGGAGTGAACCGGAACTGGTAAACGACAACATATTTCATTTCCTGGAAGAACGGCTAGCCTCAACTACTGTCCGTACCGATGACGTGTTGCCGTTTGAGTTTCATGGCGGCTTCGTCGGTTGGCTTGGGTATGAACTGATGGCGATTACTGAAAAAGTGCCTGGGCATGCAGGTCCTATAGCGGATGCAGTGCTGTTGTTTGCGGATCGCTTTATCGCTATCGACCACCTGACAGGAGAGCTTTACCTCGCCGCTTTGCATCGGGGCGACTCCATGGATGCCGAGGCCTGGCTTGCCGGCACACAGGCTGTTCTTCAAGGTCTAGCAACGCAGAAGCCGTTAAGCGAGACACCATTGTGCCTCCTTAAAATCGAGGACGTGGAGCCGTTTCTACTGCACGCCAAGGCTGCTTATCTCGAGCAGATAGCGCAAGCGAAACAGCAGATCCTGGATGGAGAGTCCTACGAGATATGCTTGACTAACCGCGTGCGAGTGCCACTGGTTTCCAGTACCGAGCAAGAGCTGTTTAACGCTTATCTGGGGTTGCGTCAAATCAATCCTGCACCTTACGCTGCGTTTCTGCACTTTGGTGTAGTCACTGTTCTCTGTAGTTCCCCGGAACGCTTCCTGAAGGTTGCTCCGAATGGCGTAGTGGAGACCAAGCCAATTAAAGGTACGATGCGGCGCGGCAAGGACAGCTGGGAGGATGACGCGAATAGGAAGAAGTTGCTTGAGGATCAAAAGTTCTTTAGCGAAAATCTTATGATTGTGGACCTGCTGCGCAATGATTTAACACGGACTTGTGTGCCCGGCTCAGTTCACGTTCCATCACTCATGCATGTGGAGTCATATTCGACGGTCCACCAACTCGTATCGACAATTCGAGGTGTGCTGAAATGCTCACCGATTCGGTGCATCATGGGATGTTTCCCTGGCGGTTCGATGACCGGTGCTCCAAAAAAGCGGACTTTGGAAATTATCCATGGCCTTGAAGAGGCGCCACGAGGCATTTACTCAGGAGTTATTGGGTATTTATCTCTAAACGGCGCGATTGACTTGAACATTGTTATCCGAACTGCGGTCATACATAAAGACATGGCGGAAATTGGTGTGGGCGGTGCCATCATTCATCTTTCCGACGCCGAAGAAGAATATGAGGAAATGCTGCTCAAGGCGCTAGCTCCTTTCAGTGCTATCGCACCACTGACTGCTTTTGTACCCGTTACAGAACCACAGAGCATTGAATTAGAGGTTGAGGATGAATGTAACGCCCGCAGCGGAACATGGATTTTACCTTTTTGAAACGTTGTATGGCTCTCCAGAAACAGGCTTGCGCTTTCTTGATCGCCATGTTGCAAGGCTTTCAGCGAGTGCGCGGGAGCTCGGCTTTCTCTGCGAACCGGAGTATATCCAGAGTGAGGCGTTGCTGCACGTGTCAAACCTTCGACTGTTCGAACCAAGCCGAGTACGTATCACACTTCAGCGGTCAGGATCGTTTCAGATTTCTACCTATCCGCTACCGCCGGTAAGCAGCGAACCCGTCGGCTTGTTGCTCGCTTCTGACTGGAACCTTACTCACCAGTGCTCGCTTAACCTGCTCCTTCACCATAAAACGTCTCTTCGCGAAGATTATGATCGTGGATGGAAACTCGCTGAAAGAGAAGGTGCGTTTGACACGCTTTTTATAAATGAGCGCGAGGAAATTACTGAAGGCGGTCGCTCCAATATATTTGTGAAAATAAGAGGTTCGTGGTGGACACCTCCAGTTTTCTCAGGTGTGCTTCCCGGTATTATGCGAAGTGTGCTCCTTGAAGACAGGGAGTTCTGTGCATGCGAGAAAGTTCTTTTTCCCAGCGATTTGTGGGAGGCCGAGGAAATTCGGCTTTGCAGCTCCTTACGCGGCGTGTTGCGGGCACGAGTGTTGCCCGTAGAGCCAAGCATGCGCCAAGTCCTATCAACCACGGAGTCCTTCCGCTAGGATCGGACAGATTGGAGCGTTAATGAAAAGCATGTTGGACGATATAGATGGAAAGTTTCTTGTGCTTGTTAATGCCGAAGGGCAGCATTCCTTGTGGCCAGAACCGATCAAAGTACCTGCGGGCTGGCATGTCGTCCACTCTGCTGATACAAGGGAGAATTGTCTTTCCTACATTGCGGCTCACTGGACAGACCTGCGGCCGGTCAGTATTCGCTAATACATCTCATAAATGATATGGCTAAAGCTGTTTCATTAAAGACGTAAATCAAGATGCGCTCTTCTGGTATTCCCTCAAGAGAAGGCCAGCCTACTCTCTGCCAAACATTCACAGTTTTAGCGAAATTGTTCTAAGGCAAAGGTGCTTACGTGAAAAGCATGCTCAATACAGAACGTGAAGAACTCCTAAAGCTACTTCGCGACCGAAGAAGTCAGCAGTCTCAAGTACCAGCTCTTGTCCCTGTACCGCGAGGGGGCGCTTTGTTGCTGGCGGAGATACAAGAACGTCTATGGGCACAGCAGGCACTCGATGGAGGTGCTGGCTGGAACATGTCAGCCTCGCTCCTGTTCACCGGCCCGCTTAACGAGTCAGCGCTTCGTTCTGCACTCGATGCCTTGGTGGCGAGGCATGAGCCGTTACGGACCCGCTTTGTTGTTCCTTGGGGCGAGTCCAGTGCGCGCCTGTCCATCGATACGCCCGCAGGGGCGGATTTCCGCATTCAGAGGACTTCATGGCCAGAGGTCGATGCGCTAACACGGGCGCACGAGCAGCAGGTCTTCGATCTCAGCCGCGGGCCTTTGTTCCGAGTGTTGCTTTTACAATTAGCCGAGCAGGAACACGTTTTATCCGTGGCTATGCACCATATAGTGGCCGATGGCTGGTCACTCGATGTGCTGGTGCGCGACATGCGCGCTTTGTATCAGGCGGCAGTGAAAGGTGTAGCTCCTACACTCAGCCCGCTCGCGATCCAGTATGCGGATTGGGCTACGTGGCAGCGGAAGCGCGATCTGAGCCGCTCGGTGTCTTACTGGAAGCAGAAGCTGGCTAAGCCGCCGGCTCCGCTCGCGCTCGGCGAACCCAGGATAAGCGGTACGGTAGCGCGTCTTGAGCAAGCGGTACCGTCTAGGTTGGCCGAGCGGTTAGATCAGTGGGCGCGCGCACACCGGGCCAGCTTATTCATGGTCCTTGTGGCGGGCTGGGCGGCTACGGCCTGGCGGCGGACACGAGCCACGGACGTATTACTCGCAACTACCGTGGCAGGGCGGGAGCGCCTCGAAGTCGAGCAACTGGTTGGCTTCTTCATCAACGTAGTGGCAATCAGGTTAGACCTAAGCGGGGATCCGAGCGCCGATGAACTTGTCGAGCAGGCACGTCGCGCTGTACTGGACGGCTTCGAGCATCAGTCAGTCCCGTTCGAACGCCTATTAGCCGAGGTCAATGGGCTTCGGCAGGCAGGCGGCGGCTCACCAGTGCCGGTGATACTACGACACCAAAATTATAGCCAAGCTGATGTGCGGCAATGGGCTGGCGATCTTGAGGCCCGCATGATCGACCGCGCACCGGATCGCAAAGCCTCGAGCGACTTGGACGTTCAATATTTTAGCGAAGGACCTGAGCTGCGGGCAGTAGTCGAATACGATCAAGCGCGCTTCAGTGAAGCCGAGGTGCGCCTGCTACTGGATGACTTGGAACTCATGTTAGACCGAATGGTCGGCGCGCCGGGGACGCCCTTGTCGCAATTAAGCGGCCCAAGCGAAGCCGAAGTGGAAGCGCTACAAGGCAAAGAACGTAGTTGGCCTTCGCCAGGAGTGCTATCGATCTTCCGCGAGCAGGTCAGGCTACATTCGAAGGCGCCTGCGTGTCGTGATTCTGCGTACGCGTTAACTTATGCCGAGCTGGATTGGCGCTCAGACTTGGTTGCCCATGCGCTAATCCAGCACGGAGCAAAATCCGGTGATCGCGTCGTGCTTTACCTCGCGCGCAGCGTGGATCTGTTGGCAGCGCTTCTAGGTGTTTGGAAGGCCGCTGCAATCTATGTTCCAGTAGATCCGTCCTACCCGGAAGCATATGCCGCGCGCATTCTTGCCGAAGTTGAACCTAGAATCATCGTGGTGGCCAGCACGCTGCCGCTTAGCTTCGGCAGCGTCAACGCAGAAGTTATTGCGCTCAACGCATTGTGGACCAAGGAGCAAGAGTCAGGCGCCCCCAGGGCTGACCTTGAACTCGATCCTAATCCAGCATTGCATGAGCCAGCCTACATTGCCTATACCTCCGGCTCGACTGGCGAGCCCAAAGGCGTGGTGGTCTCCTACAGGCAATTGTTAGGTTGCCTTCATCATGTATGGGAAACACAGCCATTCGCCTCAGGGGAACGCCTGGCGCAGAAGACCCCGACAGGATTTGTAGTTCACCTGAAAGAGATGCTGCTAGGTCTACTCGCGGGTGTTGAACAGTGGATCGCTTCAGACGCTCTGGTGCGCAACACTCCACTTTTCGCCCGAGCACTCGGGGAACAGGAGATTACGCGGCTCAATCTCGTGCCATCGCAACTTGCTGCCCTTTTGGACCATGCTGAGCACCTGGGTAGTCTGCGTCGCGTCGTCGTTGCTGGCGAGCCTCTGCAAGAGACCTTGAGAGCACGCTTCTCCCGGCTGCTCTCCAACTGCGAGCTTTACAACAATTACGGCTCGACCGAACTGAATGATGTTACTTACAATCTTGTCGCAGGCCCTCGACTAATTGCACCGGAAGCGGAGAGTCAAGAGATCGAAGACGGCAGCATCGTGCCTATAGGATGGCCGATTACTAATCTTCGCTTACACCTGCTTGATGACGCTATGCGCCCGGTACCGGCAGGTTCTGTGGGGCACATTTGGGTTCAAGGAGCGGCAGTAAACGATGGATATTACTGGCAGCGTCCCGAACTCACCTCCGAGCGCTGGATACTCAATCCGTTGGATGCAGGCACTACACGGCTGTTCCACACTGGGGACCTTGCCCGGCTTCGCCGTGCTTCAACATCGTCGGATTTCAGGCACTCCTATGTGCTCTCGTATGTGGGTCGGGCCGATTTTCAAGTCAAGCTCCGCGGCCAGAAAGTGGATC
>CAXUEE010000151.1:0-3165 GCA_964249905.1 uncultured Acidobacteriaceae bacterium | reverse complement strand
CTCGCTACTCACCCGGAAGTATCTCGTTGCGCCGTACGCGGCTGGAATAGCGGCGAGCCGGACGCTCTTCTGGCTGCCTACTGGGTTCCTCGTCATGCGTCCGGAAAGGCAATCTCGTCCTCGGAACCGTCTTCACTCGTTGGGATTGATCATAACGCTCTACATCGCTGGCTCGCTGAGCGGCTCCCCGCCCATATGGTCCCGGCATCTTATGTGCAGCTTGACGCCATGCCTTTGCTGCCCAATGGTAAGCTTGACCGTTTTGCTCTTCCTCGCATAGAAGCCTCTTCATTGAAAGAGGAAATTAACATCCGAACGTTCCAGGGTCCAGCTGAACTTGCCCTCGCTCGTATCTGGACAAGCCTGCTTCATCTGCCCGAACACCGCATCAGCCGCGAAGACAATTTCTTCGCCGTGGGCGGCAACTCGTTGCTTGCCGTTCAACTGGCAGAACAGATGCGGGCGATCGGTTTGGAAGTGGATGTACAAGCTATCTTTGCTCATTCAACCTTGAAGGAGTTGGCAGCCACTGCAAAGGAAACAGGCCATGCAGAAATTCCGCCAAATCTCATTCCCGAGCAATGCGAGACAATCAAGCCGCAGATGCTTACTCTGATAAACCTGAGTGAAGCAGAGATTGCATCGATCGTTGCATGCGTACCAGGCGGCGCGCCTGCTATCCAGGATATCTACCCGCTTGCACCGCTGCAGGAGGGTTTGCTGTTCCACCACCTGACGAACTTAGACGACGATCCGTATCTTCTCAGCAGTATGTTGGCTGTAGAAAGTCGGAAAGCGGCCTACGCTCTGCTTGAAGCATTCCAAGCAGTTATTGTTCGGCATGACATTCTCCGCACAGCCATCCTCTGGAAAGGCTTACGGCAGCCTGTCCAGGTAGTCTGGCGCAGTGCGGATCTATCTGTCGAAGAGATTGAGATTCCGGCTTCGGCTGAGAATGCATCTGCATATCTTCGAGAACGCTTCAGTCCACGGCATTACCGCATGCATCTCGACAAGGCGCCGCTTTTACGTGCGGTACTCGCGCACGATCCGGTACATGATCGCTGGATGTTACTGATTCTCTTCCATCACATCATCATGGATCGCCTGTCGCTCGTGTTGGTGCAGAAGGAGGTGGAAGCGCACATTCGAGAACAAGCCACCAATCTTCCAGCAGCTCTTCCATACAGAAACTTTATCGCGCAAGCGATGCTGGGAAGCGATCAAGCAGCGCAGGAAGCATTCTTTCGCACTATGCTGGAAAGCTTCGACGAGCCTGTTACTCCGTTCGGTTTTTCCAGCAGCAGAATTGGGAGTGACGATGCGCAAGAAACTTCCAGGCGAATAGAGATAGGGATGGCTCTCCGTTTACGCGAGCAAGCCCGTGCGTTCGGGGTCAGCATTGCCAGCCTCTTTCATCTGGCATGGGCATATGTCTTGGCGGGTACCTCAGGGCGAGACGATATTGTGTTCGGTACCGTTTTGTCCGGTCGCATGCGAGCAGGTTTAGGGGCCGACCGGGTACCTGGATTGTTTATCAACACTCTGCCCATCCGCATCCGCATCAAGGGGAACGGAGTCGCAGCCGACCTACGGCAGGTGAATCAAACCCTATCGGCATTGCTTATGCATGAGCATTCGTCCCTTGCCTTGGCGCAGCGCTGTAGCTCCGTGCCTGCACCGCTGCCCCTCTTCATGACGGCTTTCAATTTCAGACAGTATGTTGAGGATGATGCGAAGGCAGGGAAGAACCCCTTCAAAATTGAATCCCTTGATGCAACAGACGGTGGGGATTACCCGATCATGCTCACAGTGGACGACTTTGGTAAGGAGTTTGTGCTCCGGACCAGTGTTGCCGCAAATATAGATTCGCAGCGGATGTGCGAGTACGTGAATCGTGCTTTAGAGCAGATGGTCGAAGCTCTGGAGCAGGCAATCCTGAGCGACACACGCAGCAAGGATTCCGCAGCATGGTCGGCTGAACCGGTACGGCGCGTAGGGGAGATCGAGGTAGTGGGAGCAGGGGAGCGGGAGCAGGTGCTGTACGGGTGGAACGGGACGGAGCAGGAGGTAGGGGAGGGGACGGTAGCCGAGCTGTTTGCGGCGCAGGCGGCGCGGAGTCCGGAGGCGGTGGCGGTGGTGTGTGGGGAGCGGCAGCTGAGCTATGGGGAGTTGGACCGGCGCTCCAACCGGCTGGCGCATTGGTTACGGGAGCGTGGGGCGAAGCCGGAAACGATCGTGGGTCTTTGCCTGGAGCGGACGGAGGCGCTGGTGGTGGCGATGCTTGGGGTGCTGAAGGCGGGAGCGGCGTATCTGCCCCTGGACCCTGGCTACCCGGGGGAGCGGCTGGCGCTGATGCTGGAAGACGCGCGTCCCTTGTGTGTGCTGAGCGCAGGCGGCGCGGCGGAGCAACTGGGGGAGCAGGCCGGGCTGGTGGTTCTGGACAGCCCGGAAACGATGGCGGCGCTGGGCGGGCAGCCGGACGGGGCGTTGCCCCGGGCCGTTACCGGACTGCGGCCCGAACACCCCGCCTACGTGATCTATACCTCCGGCTCGACTGGCCTGCCCAAGGGCGTCGTCGTCGAGCACGGGAGCTTGGGGAACTTCCTTGCGGCGATGGCGGCGCTGATTCCGCCCGGTACCAGCGATGTGATGCTTGCGACGACGACCATCAGCTTCGATATTGCAGCCTTGGAGCTGTACCTGCCCCTGCTGCATGGAGCCGCAGTAGTGCTTGCCCCCGAGAAGGTGCTGCATGATCCAGCCCTGGTTGCGGAGCTTGGCGCAAGGCACGGCGTCACCCTGCTTCAGGCAACACCCAGCGGGTGGCGCGAGCTGGTGGCGACGCAGGCGCCATTTTTGAGGGGCGTACAGGCCCTGGTTGGCGGCGAGACACTTGGGGCAGAACAGGGTTGGGGTCTGGAAAAAGCAACAGGTCGGCCGGTGCTGCATCTTTACGGTCCAACGGAGACCACGGTCTGGTCCACGGCCGCAGTTTTGGGCGGCAACGCGGAGGCGGCGAGCAGCAAGGAGGCGCCGCCGATCGGCAGGCCGATATGGAACACGCAGGTGTATGTGCTGGACGGGGGATTGCGTCCGGTGCCGGTGGGGGTATATGGGGAGTTGTATATTGCGGGAGCGGGTTTGGCGCGTGGGTATCTGAAC
>CAXUEE010000150.1:4443-9174 GCA_964249905.1 uncultured Acidobacteriaceae bacterium | reverse complement strand
CAGCAAGGCATGCATTGGGTCCACCTGCGGGAATGCCTGATCTGCGGGCACGTCGGCTGCTGTGACTCGAGTCCCGGCAAGCATGCCACCAAGCACTTCGGCCAGACGCACCATCCGGTGATGAGGAGTGCAGAGCCCGGCGAGCGCTGGGGCTGGTGCTACGTGGATCAGATCATGCTCGACCTGTAGCCGATCTCGCCCGGTTGCGCTCGGGCCGACAGCCTTTGCTATGCTGACCCTAGCAATACGTCGCAAGGGAGACAACATGGCAGACGAGATCTTGAACCTTACGGCAGCTCCTTCCAGTCTCACGGCGGCAGCGCCTGCGGTGAAGATTACGGTTCGGCCGAACGGTCCGTTCCGCGTCGAAGGACCGATCGCCTTGATCGATGTCAATGGCAATGAGTGGGATCTCACGGGGAAACCGGCTATTTCCCTTTGCCGGTGCGGCCTTTCCTCGAAGCGTCCCTTCTGTGATGGAACTCACGGACGCGAGGGCTGGAAGTGCGACGCAAGCCCTATTCCAGTGGAGCCGATCGCTCAGGGATGAGGTGAGCCTTGCTTCAGCCTCGTAGATCCGCTTCAAATTGCGGCTCAAAGCGATTCGGCTCACGTTCGCGCTGCTTCCGCCGATAAACAATTTGTCTGCGCAATCAGAAACGGATTGGAGAAGAAACGTTGATCGTGCGCTTTGTGTTTGCCTGGTTTTTGGTGACGTTCTCTCTTTTTTCGGTGGAAGAGAGTTCTGCGCAAACTCCCGACTATGTCCGGTCGGAGGTGATGATTCCGATGCGCGACGGAGTAAAGCTGCACGCCGTCCTTCTGCGTCCGAAGAACTCTGCCGCATCCGGGGAACCGCTTCCGTTCCTGATGGAGCGTACCCCTTATGGGGTCGATACCGATTCGGCGACGACGCTTGCGCGCAGCAAGCCGGAGCTCGCTGCCAGCGGCTACATCTTCGTCTTTGAAGACATTCGCGGGCGTTACGGGTCCGAAGGGCAGTTTGTCATGAACCGGCCCATCGTTGCGCATACCGCCCAGACGGACGTGGACGAGACGACCGACACGCGGGACACGGTCGACTGGCTTCTCAAGAACGTTCCCAGAAATGCCGGGAAGGTCGGGGTGCTGGGGATCTCCTATCCCGGCTTCCTGGCCATGATGGCAGGCGTCGATGCCCATCCGGCAGTTAAGGCGATCAGCCCGCAGGCGCCCATGACCGACGTATGGATGGGCGACGATTTCTATCACAATGGCGCGTTTCGCGAGACCTACGGCTTCGATTACGTGCAGCAGCTCGAAGCTCAGAAGACCGATGTGCGCGTGCAGTCCAAAGAGGACATGTACGACTTCTTCCTGCGCAACGTAGACTTTGCCGGCGCCGCCGAAGCCGCCCACATGGGAGATCTGCCGACGGCCAAAATCTTCTTATCGCAGCCAAGCTACACCAAATTCTGGCGCAACATGGCTGTGGAGCGGAACCTCGATGATGTCCACGTGCCGACCCTCGAAGTGGGCGGCTGGTGGGACCAGGAGGATATGTGGGGCACGCAGGCCGAATATGCGGCTCTGAAAGGCCACGACAAGGAACTCTTCCTGGTCCTTGGTCCCTGGAATCACGGAGGCTGGGCACACGGGCCCGGCGACGCGCTGGGCGGAGAATTCGGAAAAGTGAGCTTTGGTGGTGAGAAGACGGGCGAATATTATCGAAACCACTTTGAGACGCCGTTCTTCGAGTACTACCTCAAGGGCAAGCCGGGCTTTGATCTGAAAGGTGTGGCAAGCTTCCGCACGGGCTCAAACACATGGGAGCGGTACGAAGTGTGGCCGCCGGTAGCCGGATTCCAACCGTCACGGGTATATCTCGGCGCAAATGGCACACTGGCCACGATGGTTCCGAACACACGCATCGATACCCCTGCGATGCCGGTCGCAACCTACGTCGCGGATCCTGCCGATCCGGTCCCGTATCGCCACCGTCCCATTCAACCGACCTATGGCGACGGCTCACGGTGGCGTACCTGGCTGGTCGAGGATCAACGCTTTGTGGACGGACGCAAGGATCTGGCCGGGTTCAAGGGGCCGGTGCTCACGCAGGATCTAACCATGACCGGGGATGTTAACGTCGATCTCCTGGCAGCGACGACGGGAACAGACGGAGATTTCATTGTCAAGCTGATCGACGTGGCACCCGACGGGCAGCAGACGATGATCGTCGACGAGATCTTTCGTGGCCGCTACCGGGAGAGCTTTGAGACGGCTTCACCGATTGAGGCAGGTGAGGTTGAGGAGTATCGGTGGTCGCTGCATGGGGCGGACCATACCTTCCTCAAGGGGCACCGGATGATGGTCGAGGTGCAGTCGACTTGGTTTCCGCTCTACGACCGCAATCCCCAGACCTTTGTCCCGAACATCATGACTGCGCCCAAAGAGGCATATCAAAAACAGACCATCACCATCTACGGTGGAAGTCATCTGGAGTTTGAGACGCCGGCAAAGTAAAGGATGAGCAGTGATCAAAACGATCAGCACGCGGGAGGTGTATCGCAATCCGTGGACCAGCGTTCGCGAGGACGTGATCGAGCGGGCCAACGGGCAGCGTGGAATCTATGGCGTGATCGACAAGGATCCGGCATGCATCGTGGTGCCGCTCGAAGGGGACTTTGTCTATCTCGTCGAGCAGTTTCGGTACACCGTGCTTGGCCGCTTCCTGGAGTTCCCTCAAGGGGGATGGGAGACGGCCAATGTTGAGCCTGTGGAATTGGCCCGCGGCGAGCTCCGCGAAGAGACCGGTCTCAGCGCCGGACGCATGACACATCTCACCGATCTGCAGATTGCGTATGGCGTCATGAATCAGCGGCATCACGTCTTTCTGGCAGAAGAGTTGACGATGGGTGAGACTGAACCCGATCCGGAAGAGACTGACCTCCTGGTGCATCGTGTTTCGGTGCGCGACTTTGAGGACATGCTGCTCGACGGAAGAATCGTCGACAACTGCACGGCCGCGGCTTGGGGCGTATATCGCATCTGGCGGGAGCGCCGGTAAAGCCGCATGGGATCTGCCGAACTCTAGCTGCTACCGTCGTCACTTGAGCCGGAGTCGAAGCTGCCGCTGTCGTCGAAACTGCCTGAGTCGCTATCCGAGCCGTCGTCGTCGCCCTGATCGTCGCTTGTTCCTGTGTCGGCAAAGTCGGATTGGCCGCTGTCGCGACGATCCTCGATATCGGATGAGGGTTGGTCGCCGCTCGCGGCCAGACGGTCGGCAAGGCCGCCACGATCCCTGGAGGCGTCGTCGCCATAGTAGTTGTTGATGATCTCTTCGCGGGGCTGTCCCATGCCGCCCCCGACATCCCCGAAGCCAGAGCCGTAACCGGCATGCTCGCCGAAGCCGTGCATCAGGCTTTCGATCCCCTCGAACGCCAACGCGCCTGCGGCAACGCCGGTAGCAGTCTGCATAGCAGAGCGCAGAAAACCGCCTCCAGCCGGGGAAGCTCCATAGCCGGCCGTCGGGGCATAGCCCGGCTGAGCATACTGCGTATGCCCGTACCCAGGCTGCGGAGGACCATAATTTGGCACCTGCTGATACTGAGACTGCGGCGGTGGTGTTGGTTCCTCATCGCGATGCCCCAGCAGACTGCCAAGAAAACTTGTGTGCTTCGGCTGCTGCACCTGCTGCTTGAGCTGATCGAGCTGCGTTTTGGCCTGATCGAGGGCGTACTGCTGCACAAGAACCGTTTGCGCAAGAATGTAGAGCGCGTCCGGATTACGGCCGAGCTGCTGCTCGATGAAGCGCTCCGCATCCGGGTCTTTTTCCGCCAGCGTGGTCTGGTTAACGCGTTGAGCAAGACCCTCGAGCATCTGTTGTTCCTGCGGTGTCATGAGATCCTTTCCGGTTTTCGCGCCGCGCAAGGGCCGCTTTTCATCGGCCCCGCTGCTCATGTGACGCGGCACCGATCGAAAGGATGCCTCCCGCTCGGCCGTGCAAGGACTTGATGCGTACCGGTGCGCTCTGTACCGTAGACCTCATGGCCGACAAAGGGATCACTTATGAGTATCGGGCAGCCAATCATGAGGCGAGCCATTCGTACTTGCTGGGTCCGATGAAAGAGCTGCTTCGGGATGTTCCCGCGGGCGCCAAAGTACTCGATCTCGGGTGTGGGAACGGAAGTTTTCTGTCGCTCTTCCAGGACCGCGGCTGGAAGCTGTACGGCTCGGATTTCTCGACGACCGGCATACAAATTGCGCGCGAGAACTTTCCGCAAATCGAATTTTTCCTGGCCGACGCGTCTTCTCCGTCAGGCGAAATTTTGGATCGAGTGGGTCCCGTCGATGTGATCCTCAGCACAGAGGTGATCGAGCACGTCTACGATCCGCGGGGCTTCCTGCGCACCGCCTACTCGTTACTGAAACCGGAAGGAACTCTTGTGCTGACCACGCCTTACCATGGTTACCTGAAGAACATTCTGCTTGCCGTAACCGGCAAAATGGATGCGCATTTCACGGTGCTGTGGGATCACGGCCACATCAAGTTCTGGTCGCGAAAGACGTTAACGGAAGCCTTGCACGAGACAGGATTCGGACAGATCGACTTTGTCGGCTCAGGCCGAGTACCGTATCTCTGGAAAAGCATGGTTCTGCGGGCGAGAAAAAAATGATCGATTGCCGATCAGGGTAAACTCAAAACTAAGTACTGCGCTGGCCGTTCGGAATAGTCGCACCGGGCTGACGGCC
>CAXUEE010000150.1:0-4433 GCA_964249905.1 uncultured Acidobacteriaceae bacterium | reverse complement strand
CACGCTCGTACCCTTGGTCCCCACGGCGCTTTGATCTCTCCTCAGCGCTTCTGTCGCATGCCAAAAAGCGGTCAGCAGTTCCTCTTTCCGCATCCAGCCGCCGCTGCATCTAACGCGTCATGACAACGGTCGGCAAAAGGACGGCATGCACATTGCTTCTGTAGGAACCGCTTTTCCAGGCCATCGTTACACCCAGTCTGAAATTGCCGGAGCCCTGGTAGAGCGCTGGCGGGACAAAATGCCCGAACCCCGCGTATTGACTCGTCTGCACGCCAACTGCGGCGTCGACACCCGATACCTCGTCCTGCCTATCGAAGAGTATGCCGGGCTGGGCGGCGGATTCAAGCAGACCAATGATCTGTGGATCCAGGCTGCTGTCACCCTCGGTCAGCAGGCCGTGGAACGCGCCCTGACTCCGCTCGGCCTTACCCCTGCCGACATCTCAGCCATCTTCTTCGCCTCTGTAACCGGGGTCGCCTCGCCCACCATCGATGCGCGGCTCATCAACCTCATGCCGTTCCCCACCCATGTCAAGCGCACCCCCATTTTCGGACTGGGCTGTGTGGCGGGGGCTGCCGGCATTGCACGCGCGTCGGACTACCTGCGCGCCTACCCTGACCAATGCGTGCTCCTGCTCTCGGTCGAGCTCTGCTCGCTCACCTGGCAGGACGACGACCAGTCGATCGCCAACCTGATCTCAACCGGCCTTTTTGGCGATGGCTGTGCCGCCGTTATCCTCGCCGGAGACACCGCCAGACTGCCCAAGCCATCCACCGGCACACCCAGCATTCTCGCCACCCGCAGCACCTTCTACCGCCACACCGAGCACATTATGGGCTGGGACATCCGCGACACCGGGTTCCGCATCGTCCTCTCTCCCGACGTCCCCAAAGTCGTCCTTGAGAATGTTCGCCGTGACGTTGAAAGCTTTCTTGCCGAGCACTCCCTCACCCTTGCCGATGTCGGCTCCTGGATCTTCCACTCCGGCGGCCCCAAAGTCCTCGAAGCCACCGAGAAAGCTCTCGACCTCCCTGAACACGCTCTCGCCCTCAGCTGGAAGTCCCTCCGCGAGGTCGGAAACCTTTCCGCTGCTTCCGTTCTATGCGTCCTTGAGGACACCCTCAAAAACCAGCCCGGCAAGCCCGGCACGTACTCCATTCTGGCCGCCATGGGGCCCGCTTTCTGCTTGGAGTTGGTCCTGCTTCAATGGTGAGCAGCCCGGTTCAGTTGTCCCCCGGCGGCGGGAAAACGTACACTCCCTCCATGCCCGATATCGGCACCTCCGTCATTGATCTCATTGCTCGCTCGAAATCGATTCCCCCGGCCTCCATCACTCCCGCAACCACCTTTGAAGAACTGAACATCGATTCTCTCGACAAGATTAATCTCTCCTTTGAGGTCGAAGAGCTCTTCTCCATCAACATTCCGGACGCCTCACTCAATTCACTGCGCACCGTCGGTGACGTGATCGAGGGTGTGCGGACGCTGCAGGCCGAGCAGCACGCGTAAGCCGTCCCAAGACTTCGCGAAGCAATATCTTTCCTAGCAACCTATTCCGTCTCGACCGCTGATCCTCCCATCTCTCCTCTCGAGAACTCCGCTGCATGCCGTCCCAACTGATTCTCGCCCCTCTCGTGTTTGCCGCCATTGCTCTTTACACGCCTCGCCTGCTCGATGCGCTCACCGCACATCGAAGACTGCGTCGTCCTCACCGGCATCTCGTCCTGGTCTTCCGCCTCTGGTTTGCCGCGCTCTTCCTCGCAAGCGTCTGGCTCCTCTTCCACGGCTCGCGGCCTGGCCGGTGATCACTTCACCCGTACACTAGAACCAGAGCAGGGAGGGACAGACACTCCGTTGAACCGCGTCGTCATCACAGGTCTGGGCTGCCTCTCGCCCATCGGCAACTCTCCCGGCGCGCTCTGGGACGCCCTCCTCGCCGGGCAATCCGGCATCCGCCCTTACGTTCCCGAAGACGCCGTCCCCGATCCCGCCCTCCGCTTCCGCAACATCGCCCAGGTCCAGCACTTCGACCCCTCCTCGCTCTCCTCCGCCCAGCTCACTCTGACTGAGCGCTGTGCTCAGTTCGCCCTGCTCGCAGCCCGCCAGGCCGTCGCCGAGTCGCGTCTCCTCGACTACCACGCCCACGGCGGCATCGCTCTCGTTCTCGGCTGCTCCACCAACGGCCGCCACGCCGAAGAGCTCGAAACCGCCCGTCTCTATACGGAAAATGCGCGCGTCCATCCGCTCACCATTCCCCGGTCCATGGCGTCCACCGGCCTCTCGCAAGTCGCGATCGATCAGAAGATCAGCGGCCCCTCGCTCACCATCTCCACCGCCTGCTCCTCAGGAGCCCACGCCATCGGGCTCGCCTTCCAGATGGTCCGCTCCGGCATGGTCTCGGCCGCGCTTGCCGGCGCGCATGAGGCTCCGCTGACCCGCGGCTTTCTCCGCGCCTGGGACTCCATGCGCGTCGTCTCTCCGACTGCGTGCCGCCCGTTTTCGGCAGACCGCGATGGCATGACGCTCGGCGAAGGAGCCGCGCTGCTTACGCTTGAGTCGCTCGCCTCGGCCCGCGCCCGCAGCGCCCCCATCTACGCCGAAATCCTCGGCTTCGGCATGTCCACCGACGCTTACCACATCACGCAGCCCCGCCCTGAGGGCGCCGCGCAGGCTATTCTTGCCGCGCTCGACGACGCCGCCCACACGCTCGCGGGTACCGATCAACCGGGCACTGCCCACACTCTCCGCGAGCAGGTGGCCTGCATCAGCGCCCACGGCACCGCCACCCGCGCCAACGACTCTTCCGAGACCGCCGCCCTCCAACTCGTCTTCGGCGCCCGCACCCCGCACATCCCGCTCTTTGCCACCAAGGGTTTCCACGGCCACTCGCTCGGCGCCTCCTCTGCGCTAGAGATCCTCATCACCGCCCTCGCCTTGCATCACCGCACCCTGCCGTTCACGGTCGGCACCTCGGCCCTCGACCCCGAGTTGCCCATCGATCTCGTCCTGAACACCCCACGCCCCCTCTCGCCCAACCAGCCTACCCTCGCCCTGTCGAACTCGCTCGCCTTTGGCGGCCTGAACGCCATGCTTCTCCTCCGCACCGCTCCTTGACGCGTTCGATAGCTTCGCTTACAGAAGGTCTGGTTATAGGTCCTTCACAGGGCGATCCTTTAGGGTCGCCACTAAACCTTCTGGAAATGAATGCGGCTTTAGCCGCCGGAACATGTATTTGTGAGTTAATCAGAGATTCTTCAGCGCTGATTCTTATTGGTAGAGCGCTCACCGACCTGCGTCGTCATTCTGGCGAAGCCAGAATCCCGTATTTGTCTTTGAATTGGCACTACATCACCAGGAGATCAGCGAGAGTCCCTGAAAATTACATACAGTCGCTGCTCACCTCTGCAGGCTGCATACGAGACCCTTTCGAGACACTGCTCAACACAACGGCGTCTCTCGGTACTGCCATCTTTCGTCTGGTAGCCTGCTTTTGTCGCAACGCAATGCCGGAGGTCAAATGTCCCTTTCCCGCCGCTCGCTTATTCGCACCTCGCTAGCCGCGCCGATGCTCTTTGGTGAACTTGGCACAGCCGCGCCCGCTTCCGCCGAGGTTCCCAATGCAGATCCAAACCAATGGTTCTGGTTCCCCGGCCACAGTTTTTGCATGAAAGCGACGGGTAAAGATACGGGCGGGACCTCAGGTTGGCTGATGGCTGAGAACGGCCCCCGGCAGGGCGTTCCATTTCACAAGCACAAGAATGAAGACGAGTCCTTCCTAGTCATTGAGGGAACATTCGAAATCTCGGTCGGTGACAAAACGATCACTGGTGGACCAGGAACCTACGCATTTGGTCCGCGTGAGATACCCCACCGTTGGACGAATGTCGGAGACGTACGAGGGCGAATCATGAACGTATTCACGCCATCCGGCTTTGAAGGCATGTTCTACGAGATCGGGCTTCCGATCCCCAATTCAACATCACCGCCGCCGCAAGACCCTGGGCCACTCATCGCACGGATGCCTGCACTCGCCGCGAAGTACGGCAACACACGGACGGGCGATTTCAAGTTCCCGCCACCACAACGCAAAAGCTGAGGCCGCACAGCTTCGGTAACGACAAGTCGCATTGTGGGAAGCAACGCGCATACTGAGCCATGGCGAGAAAGCATCCGCATCCTCTCCCCGAACTTGCAACCCCTCCGGCAACAACCTTCCGATCTTCTCCGCTACCATACCCGGAGAATGATCTCCGTCCTCATCCTCACCCGCAACGAAGAGCAGGGCCTCCCCGGAGCCCTCGCCTCCATCTCCTGGTCGGACGACATCCACGTCCTCGACTCCCACTCCACCGACGCGACCGTCGCCCTCGCCCACGCCGCCGGCGCCCACGTCACCCAGCGGATGGTGCCGGTCGGCCGGGTCGGCCTCTACG
>CAXUEE010000149.1:8920-9191 GCA_964249905.1 uncultured Acidobacteriaceae bacterium | reverse complement strand
CCGCCTCCCCCGAGGAACAAGCCACCGGCCGCGCCAGTGACCTCAAGCTCTCGCTCGCCCAGTCCGCAGTCGAGATGTCCCGCTTCTACGAGGACGCCCGCACCCTCGCCCGCATGGTCTCCACTTGGGCCAAGGACCTGCCCGGCCCACGCCATCGCTTCGTCATCACCTCGGGCGGCGGCCCCGGCATTATGGAAGCCGCCAACCGCGGCGCGCACGAGGCCGGCGCCCGCTCCATCGGTCTTAACATCAAGCTGCCCTTCGAACAGTT
>CAXUEE010000149.1:3771-8910 GCA_964249905.1 uncultured Acidobacteriaceae bacterium | reverse complement strand
CGCGCGCGAGCTTCGGCCTCTACACCACGCGCGGCGAGATCGACCTGCTCGCCGCCCGCGGAGCCATCGCCCAGAAGGATCTCAAGCTCTTCCAGTTCGCCGATACGCCCGAAGAAGCCTTCGCTCTGCTTCAATCCGGTCTCTCCGCCCACCTGGAAACGCCCGGACGCCGCCACGACGATCCGGCCGTGACACCTGACGGACCCGCCCCTCCGACCCAGGTCCTGCTTGGCCCGGACATTAATAAGACCCGCCCCTAACCCTCTTGGCTCTATGTCAGGTCGCGAGGAAGCTCACTTTAGGTGGAGAAGGTCACTTATTCTTGCATCATTCTCGATGCAGTTACTGCGTCGTCATATTGGTCCGTGACACTTGAGCAAACGAGGGAGGTCTTACGATGAGCAAATCCACCGTCTCCTATCTTTGGCGAGAGCCGCAGGCCGCAAAAGGATTCGCGAGCGGCGTCTCCCTGCACTCCCACACCAGTCAGTCCAGAGAGACTCTGGACTTCGTGGCCGAGTTCTCGAATGACTTTCCCATCGTCAAGCCGTTCATCCGCTGGGCCGAAGCGCGCTGCTTCCGATGCTCCGGAATCAAGCCCGATTATGCGCACAGCTACTGGACTCCGCCGCTCACTCCGCGCCTTGCCTTTGATCTCGAGCGCTCCCAGATTGAGAACACCCTGAACCTTCCCGGGCTCGTGTCCGTGACCGATCATGATGACATCAGCGCGCCTCTCCTGCTGCGAACGATCTCCTCGGCACGCCACATTCCTGTTTCGGTGGAATGGTCTGTACCCTACCTTAACCGCGGTGCGCTTCCCAACGCCAAACCAACTACCTTTCACTTCGGCATCCATAATCTGCCGGCCGCCTCCGCAGCTGCATGGATCAGCCGCTTGAACCGGTTCACGAGAACCCCGATCGAGAGCCGGCCAGCTACGCTGCTGGGCAATCTGCTGGCTGAGCTCGATGCCCTCCCGGGAGTGCTCATCGTCTTCAACCATCCTCTGTGGGATCTTTATCGCATCGGTGCCGCCGCGCACGCCATCCTCGTCAACGGCTTTCTTGCCGAGCACGGGCAGTTCATCCACGCTCTCGAGCTCAACGGGCTTCGCGACTGGACGGAAAACCGCCGGGTCCAGACTCTCGCCTCTTGCTGGAACCAACTCGTCCTGTCCGGCGGGGATCGCCACGGAACCGAGCCGAACGCCAATCTCAACCTGACCCACGCCTCCACCTTTGCCGAGTTTGTGCAGGAGGTCCGCCGCGAACGGGTCTCACACGTTCTGTTTATGCCGCAGTACCAGAATCCCTGGAAACATCGCATCCTGCATTCGACCCTGGACATTATTCGCGACTACCCGCACTTCCCGGGAGGCTTCCGGCGCTGGGACGAGCGTGTCTACGCGCCGAACCTCAAAGGGGAGATCCGGCCCATCTGTGATCTTTGGAACGGCGGCCAGGCGCGAGGCCGCACTCCGGTCTATCTCCGCGCAATTATCGAGATCGTTCGCATGCTCGGGCGCGCACCCGTCTCCGGAGGTCTTCGCCTGGCATGGAATGACTCGCACGAGATGCGCACCTCTCTCACCCGCCTCGACGCGTAGCCCTGCGCCGGTCGACCTTGCGGCTGCCAAGTCCAGCAACATTCGCGCATGCATGGTGCCTTACGGCAAAGGCATGCTCTAAGCCCGCGCCGGAAATCGGCCTTGTGCCTGCCGCTCTCTCAGCAGCAGAAATGGAGCATCCTGGATCCGTTCCCTCGTCTGCTCCATCAGCTCCCCGTGCGAGAGAATGCGGTTCTTGCCCGTGCACTTCACCTCGTACATGGCATCATCCGCCATCGCGACCAGGCGTTCGCCGCTGGAGGTCCAAGCATCAAGCGAGGCAGTCCCGATACTCGCAGTCACCGGCCCCCCCGGCCAGGACTCGCGATCAATGGCAGCTTTCAGACGCTCCGCAAACAGCAGAGCCCCGTCCGCGTCTGTATTAGGCAGCAGGATAACGAACTCCTCGCCTCCGTAGCGAGCACCCAGGTCCGTCTCACGGACGCTACCCCGGATCAGCGCGCCCATACGCTGCAGCACCTGGTCCCCGACCGCATGCCCAAACTCATCGTTGCGTTTCTTGAAAGAGTCAATATCCAGCAGAACCACGGATAGTGCAGACGGGTAACGCCGCGCGGACTGGAACTCCAGCTTCACCCGCTCATCCAACACCCGCCGGTTGGCCAGTCCCGTCAGCCCGTCGGTCGCCGCGAGCTGTTCCAACTCTCCGCATAGAACCTCAAGCGCCCGCTGCTGCTGCATCTCGCTGGTCAGGTCGACCGAGATGCATCCCAGCATCGCCTTTCCTCCGGGCACTGTCTTCCAGGGGAACTTATGCGACTTCCACTGCCCGGTGCGGCCGTGCAGATCGACCACATCTTCCACTCGCGCGATCAGGCATCCGGAGGCAATCGCCTCTAGATCGTTGGCGCGGTACACGTCCGCCAACTCGGCTGGAAAGAGATCATGCACGTTCTTGCCGAGCCATTCGGTTCGATCGATGCCAAATTCCCGCGCCATGCGATCGTTGTAGAAGACGAATCGTCCCTCTTCGTCCTTGATGAATCCGAGAAACGGAGCATTGTCCATGAAGGTACGAAAGCGGTCTTCGCTCGAGCGCAGGTCTGCGACCACCTCATCCCGCGCACGGATTACGTCCAACAATCGCCGCTGCTGAACTCGTACCTCAACCTGCAATTGGACCTGACGCGCAAGCACCTTGAGCGCGTTGTACTGAGAAGCCTTTAGCTGGCGAGGCACCGTGTCCAGAACGCAAAGCGTCCCGAGATGCGCTCCACTTTCGCCGCCGAGCGGCATGCCGGCATAAAACCGAATATGGGGCTGCGCCGTTACAAGCGCACTCTCGCGAAAGCGCTCGTCCTGTGTCGCGTCTTCCACGATCAGCATCTCGTCCTGCACAATGGCGTGCTGGCAGAAGGAGACGTCGCGAGGCATCTGTCGTTCCGGGAATCCAATGGCGGCCTTGAGCCACTGCCGATCACTTGCAATCAGGGTGAAGGCGCTCATCGCTGTCCCGCAGATCTCGGCCGCGAGTTGGATAAGTTCATCAAACGCGGCCTCCTCCGGAGTATCGAGCAGACCCGTCTGGTCAAGCGCGAGCAACCGGGCGGACTCCGTAGCCGATTGCGCGGAAGATGAAGATGGAGAAAGGGGGATCATCGGCAATGAATCCAACCTACGTGAGCCTGCCTAGGCTGAGAATACAACTCTAGTGGAAAGACGGGGATCGGCTGCCTGCCCTTTCCTTCCCTGCTCTGTGACTGCGTCCAAATCGTTCACCCAATCACCGTCGCGTAAAGTAAAGAGATGCGTCCCTTGCGGGTTGCCTTCTTCCCGGACTCCTTTCACGAAATCAATGGAGTCGCGCATACGAGCCGCAGTTTTGCGGACTACGCGCAACGGCATGCACTCCCCTTTCTCTGTGTGCGCGCGGGAACACGGTCGACGCCGGTCGAGCAACACGGCACCTTACGTACGCTGGAGTTGCCGCGTTCCGCAGCCGCAGTTGGCATGGAAAAAGATTTGTCCTTCGATCCTTTCTTCTGGCGTCATGCGGATGCGATGGAAGAGGAGCTCCATCGGTTTCGACCGGACCTGATCCACATGACAGGCCCGAGCGAACTTGGTATATTTGCGGCATACTTTGCGTGGAAGCTGAAGATTCCGCTGGCAGCTTCGTGGCACACCAATGTTCATGAATATGCAGCACGCCGTCTGGTCTGGCTTACGCGGCGGATGCCGGACGCCTGGGGTCAGGCGACAGCGCAGGGCGTCGAGGGCAGCTCGCTCGAAGCGAGCCTGCGCTTTTACGCGTTGGCAGGGGTGCTGTTTGCACCGAACCTGGAGCTCTGCCGGATGCTGGCGGAACGAACCAGGCGGCCTTGCCACCTCATGCAGCGTGGCGTGGATACCGCCTTGTTCTCACCCAGGTATCGTTCCCCCGCCGAGCCTATGGGGAAAACTACGTACACGTTGGGCTACGTGGGCCGGCTTTCTATCGAGAAGAATGTTGCGTTGCTGCCGCAAATAGAACAGACCTTGCTAGCCGCGGGACATCGCGTGCGCTTCCTGATCGTCGGCCACGGTGCGGAAGAAGCGAGGCTGCGCCGCGAGATGCCCACCGCGGAGTTCGCCGGGGTGCTGCGCGGAGCGGACCTGGCACGAGCGTACGCACGCATGGATGTGTTCGTTTTTCCGTCTCACACAGACACGTTCGGCAACGTGGTCCTGGAGGCGCTGGCAAGCGGAGTGCCCGCAGTCGTCACGCCCGATGGAGGTCCGCGCTCGATCCTTCGGGAGAGCGCAAGCGGAGAACCGGAGACAGGTGTGGTCGCGGCCGACAGTGACTTTGCCGCAGCTATCGCTGGCATTCTGCAGGATCCAGCCCGGCTGCTCAAGATGCGCGAGGCGGCAGCGGCGTATGCGGCAACCTGCAGCTGGGACGCGGTCTTCGATGGAGTGTATGCCGCTTACTCTCCGCTCGTCGAAGGCGTGCCAGAGCGATGGCCCGACTTGTGTTGGGCCGGAGCGGGAGCAGATTCCAGCCCGGGCTGAAGACGAAGCTCGCCGACGTACACGCCATAGGCGGGAAGCGCGATGCTCTTAAGCGACATGGGTGCGCTCGCGTCCGTAGAAGACGTCGAGGACGCGAGGGTGCGCAGCAGCCCAGTGCCGCCTGCGAGCTCGCGTGCGCGAAGCTCCGCCGCAAGCGAGGCTACCCTGGCGTGCGAAGAAAGATTGCAGACAACGACGATCGCCGCCCCGCCACTGACTCCTTGCGGCGGACGCCGTATCCAGGCCACAACCTCCGCCTCCTCAGTCGCAAGAATGGCTAGCGAGCCGCCACGCAACGCAGAATAGGTGCGGCGCAAGCGGCTCAGGCTGCGGTACCAGTTCAGCAGAGAGTCCTTGTCCCCCTCCTCGCTCGCGACATTCGCGGTGGCTGCGTTCGGACCCGGCGGCACCCACGGGATACCGGAAGTAAAACCTGGAGTGCCGCCCCATGGCATGGGGGACGGCGCGGCCGCAGCCGCCGGTTTCGCCGGAGACGCCTTCGTCGGCGCGGCGAT
>CAXUEE010000149.1:0-3761 GCA_964249905.1 uncultured Acidobacteriaceae bacterium | reverse complement strand
CTAAGGGTGCACCAGGAGCAGTCTCGATGCCAATCTCCTGTCCCGCATAGAGCTCCGGTACGGCTTGCCCCAGGAGAAGAAGCGCGGCGGCCTGCTTGGCGATGGCGCCCGCGTGCTCCCCATCGCTGAAACGGTCGAAGCTGCGCCGGAGGTTGCTCGCGTCGGAGGCGATGACGGGTCTGGCAAGCGGAAAACGGAGCTGCGGGCGCCCGGTTAGGAGACGAGCGAAATCCCCGGCTTGCCAGCAGTCCAACTGGAGCAGACGTCCGTCGAGGACGAGCTGGGGTCCTCCCGCAACAGAAGCCCCGCCGGTTGCGGCAGCAGGCGAAAGCGGAGTCGCCTTATGAGCGGAGCGCCGCTGGGCGGAGCGGCTGTGGGCGGCGGAACGGCGCATGCGAATGGCGGGCAAGGCATGAGGGTCCGTCTCCTCCGGTAGATCCCAAAACAGGACGCGCTTGCCCGGAAAACTGCTGCATAGACCTTCGAGCTCCGCAAGACGCGCCGAGGTCTGGGCTGCGGTTAGCGGCACGGTCCTGGGATCGGGCCGGGTCAAGCGCAGGCCGGCGATCCCGCGGCTGAACCAGAAGCGAGCAGCGTTGGCTGTTTCCTCTCCGGACAGCGTGCTGTCGAATGGTAAGTCGACCAGGATGCGCATTCTGCGGCTGCTGGCCTCCTGCACAAGCAGGTCCAGGTCCTCCTCCGTGCCGTAAGCTGCGTCAAAAGGGGCGTTGCCGGCGTGGTTGGGCCCGGCCGGCTCAAGTGGAAGAGGGGACAGAATCAGGGCGTCCACCTGAAGAGACTGCAGGTAGTCGAGGTGTTGAGTGACGCCGCGCAGATCTCCGAAACCGTTTCCTTTGGTGTCCTGGAAGGTGAGCGGATCGAGTTGGTAGAACGTTGCCGACTCCCACCACTTTTCTACCGTCAGGCCGGACCCCTGCCAGCCCCGCTTAGCCAAGCTCTGGGCGGGAACGCTGGTGGAAAGCATGGCCAGGAGCATGACGCAAAAGCCGCAGTACCGCAAACCTACCCGCATGGATCCTGACTCCCCTTCAGTACAGACCAGAACAGTGAGATGTGCTCCGGCCGCTTGCACATGGTTCGTCTGGGGCTAAGAGCATTTCTCTTCAGGTATGTTCGCAAAGGGTGTCAATCTTCCGCATGGCGGACAGTCTGCTTCTTTCGATGCGTCACGGCCGCACAGACGTACAGCGGCCTGCTACTTCGAAGATTCCATCGCAGGCCGGGAACGCACCAGGGTGCGATGACGGCGCATCAGCACCACCAGGCCGCGCCGCAGGTACATCGCAAGTAGTGGCATGGCAATGGCCGCAACCGCTCCCCAGACAATCAGGGCATGCCACTCCCATTGCCAAATATCGTGAAACAAGCGCAACGGATGATGGCTGAGATGCTCGATCTGCTGCCGAGTCATAGGCAGGCGGCGCGTATGAAAGAGGTGCACACCAAGCTCGATGAAGGGAAGAAATAAGAGCAGGTGGAGCGGCGTCATCGCATGAGCGCCGACCTGGGAGGCAACCTGATTCAAGCCAAAGATCCACGCAAGCAGGACGACCAGAAGCGTGGTGACGCCCACAGAGGGATTGATGCCGAGCACAATGCCGAGGGCGAGACTCCAAGCCAGGCGGCGAGGAGTCACTCCGCCGCGCATCTGACGGAGCAGCGGCCGCATAATGCGGCAGCGCAGGAACTCGCGGATGGACTCCGGAACCAGCACACTCCGTTGGGATGCGCTTTTGCGGCTCCTTGATGGCAGAAAGAGACAAGGATCGCAAAAATGGGCAACTCGTTATATGCAAAAGCGACCCGGCTGTGGCCAGGTCGCTTTTGCATGTTTCCTGCTGCTCCGTGTCCGGCTTACTGCCCGGCTTCCACCCGCGGCGTGATGATACCGATGTTGTCCACGCCAGCCTGGTGTCCCCAGTCGATCGCTTGTTCAACCGCTCCGTAGAATAGATCCGGATCGCCCTTGACGAACATGACCTTCTCCTGCCGCGAAGCGAATATCTCAGCCAGCTTCGGTTCGATCCCTGAAGGAGCGAACGCGTCCTCGTTGATCTTATACGCTGGCTGTCCGTTCTTGTTGCCGAGAATTTGAACGACGATCGTTCGGGTGTTGTCCGGCTCCTGATTCTTGTTCTTTGGAGGCTGCGGAACCAGCGCGTCCAGACCCTTCGGCGTTACGGGCACAATGACCATAAAGATAATCAGCAATACCAACAGTACGTCGATCAATGGAGTTACGTTGATCTCCGAGACTGCTCCTCCAGTTCCTCCGCCGCCCATTCCCATAACGCTTCTCCTCTACCGGGATCTCTCCCCAAGTGCTGAAAATTATTTGTCTGTCTTCTCGGTCAACAGGCCAAGCTGGCTGACGCCGGCGGCGCGAATTCCGTCTACCGCGTCCATGACCTTGCTGTAAGTCGCACGGACGTCCGCGCGGAGGTAAACCTCTTTGCTGGTCTTGTTCTCGAGTTTGGACGAGATTTTCGCGCCCATGTCGTCCGGCTGGATCTGGTCGCCGCCAAGGAAGATTCTGCCATCCCGCGTGACCGCAACCGTGACCGCATCTTCCTTGTTGGCATCTTCCATCACCACCGCCGCGTCCGCCTTCGGCAAGTCGACGTTGACCTTGTTGTTCAACATCGGCGTGATGACCATGAAGATGATGAGAAGCACCAGCATCACGTCGACCATGGGCGTGACGTTGATATTTGAGTTGACCTTCTTGCCTTCGTCCCGCTTCGAAATAGCCATGTACCAGACTCCAGCCGGTTCCTCCGGCTTTGAACTCTTGTTACTCCCGGTTCCGGCGACGCGCCTGCGCCGCCGGAACCGAACAGGACACTAGCGGTGCGACTGCTTGATGAAGTAGTCCACCAGCTCGGACGAGCTGTTATCCATCTCGACGTCGAACGCTTCGACCTTGTTGGTGAAGTAGTTGAAGCACATGACGGCGGGGATCGCGACCACCAGACCGAACGCAGTCGTTACCAGCGCTTCCGAGATACCGCCAGCGACCGCACCAATACCTGATGTCTTCTGGGTGGCGATCTGCTGGAAGGCGTTCAAAATACCGATCACGGTACCGAGCAGGCCGATGAACGGAGCCGTCGAACCGATCGTCGCCAGACCGCCCAGACCGCGCTTCAGCTTAGAGTGAACGATCGCTTCAGAACGCTCGAGCGCGCGCTTGGAGGACTCAATCTGTGTCTCGGAGATGGAGCCGCCCGAACCGAAGCTGCGGAACTCCTGCAGACCGGAGGTGACGACCTCGGCCAGGTGCGACTTCTTGGTGCGGTCCGCAACCTTGATCGCCTCGTCCAGATTGCCGTTCTTCAGCGCGCCGGCAACTTTGGGCGCAAACTCGCGCGACTGCGAACGGGCTGCCGAGAAGTAGAGCGCACGGTCAATGATGACGGCCAGCGACCAGATCGACATGATGAACAGGATGATGACGATACCGCGGGGAATCCAGCTCATGTTCGACCAGAGCTGCAAAGGAGAGAAGCCAACCGTGGCTGCCGGCTCCTGGAAAAAGGCTAGAGCAGCGGAGACGTGGGCGGATGCGACGACGGCAGTGTGGGCGAGAATCACAGGGACTTTCCTCCGGGAGTAGATGAAGCGTAGATGGATGCCAGACTTCCAGCGGACGTGGACGGCTGCGAGTCGTCCGCCGGAAGCTGTGGATGAACTGAGCTTGGGTTAGCTGCCGAAGTTGAAGTTCACGGTGATGGTAGTGT
>CAXUEE010000148.1:4226-9221 GCA_964249905.1 uncultured Acidobacteriaceae bacterium | reverse complement strand
GATGGATTGCGGAGACGACACACAGCAAAGGGACAAAAAGCATAGCGTTCATGTAGCCTCCTGGTTGTGCTCTCAGAGGTGCAGGGCAGCTGGGCACGGGTGACCTGTGGGACAGGTGGATTCTACCTGAGCACTCGCAAGCGGGAGCGGAACAGCTAGAATGGAAGCGGCACCGTTTTGGAGACCCTCCCCCAGCCCGTGACGTCCACTACCCTGCCTGCGCCTGCCGCGGAACCGCACGGTCCCTTTGCAAGCATGCGGCGTCTGCTGCCGCCTGCGCAGGTGATCCGCTTTCTTCTGGTAGGCGTGTGGAACACGGGTTTCGCGCTGGTGCTTTCCACGCTACTGGTGGCGCTCTACTCGCATATTTTGCCGCATCGCTGGATTCTGCTGACGGCGGATTTTGCGTCCATTACTTCCAAGCCGATCGCGATCACGATGGCGTTCCTCTGCTACAAGCACTTCGTCTTTCACACAAAGGGCAATTACCTGAAGGAGTGGCTGCGCTGCTTTGCAGTGTATGGGGTGGGTGCGCTGCCGGAGCTCCTGGCGCTGCCGCTGGTGACGAAGTTCTTTTTGTTATTTCCGCTCGGCTTTCTGAATCCGCTGTTCCGGAGGCTGCATATCCTGCATCCGGCGCCGGTGCTGGCGATTCTGGTGGTCGCAGTGTTTACGGCGATCTACAGCTACTTCGCGCACAAGAAGTTCTCCTTCAAGAGGTAGGCGACAATGGAGGACCTGGTACGCCGTCAGCTGGCGGAATCGATCGCGACGATGCAGGCGGTGCATGACGATGTGGGCCTGCATGCTTCGCTGCTGGAGATGGGCCGCTTGACGGCAGAGTCCATGCGACGCGGAGGCAAGCTGCTGGTGGCGGGCAATGGGGGCTCGGCGGCGGACGCACAGCACCTGGTGGCGGAGTTCGTGGTGCGGCTGACAGTGGACCGGCCCGCGCTGCGTGCGATCGCGCTGACGACGGATACGTCGATCCTGACGGCCAGCGGCAACGACCACGGGTTTGACGCCGTGTTTGCGCGCCAGGTGGAGGCACTGGGGCAGCAGGGGGATGTGCTGCTTGGAATCTCCACTTCGGGCAACTCGCCGAATATTCTAAGGGCGCTGAAGCAGGCCAGGTTGCAGGGGATGCATACGTTTGGGTTTAGCGGCAATAGCGGCGGGGCGATGCGCGCGCTGTGTGACTGGAACGTAGTTGTGCCGTCCGCGACGACGATGAATATTCAGGAGTCGCACCTGGCGCTCGAGCACATCTTCTGCATGCTGGTGGAGCGGTTTACGTTCGGCGTGGACTTTGACCGGGCGCCGCGGGTGTAGAGCGAGTAAGCGCACTGAAAGCAATCTGCTTTTAGAATTGAGAGCATATGACGCAAGTGGATGTGGTGTATCGGTACGAGGCGGTGCCGGCAGCAGGTGCGGCGACGGCGATTGCGCGGCTGCGCGAGGTGTATGGGATTCGGCAGATCGGCTTTCAAGAGAAGGAAAAAACGGTGCGGGTGGAATATGACTCGACGCGGCTGAGCGAGCCTGTTGTGCACAATCTGCTCCGTCGCGCGGGGCTCGACATTGTGGAACGGGTGGTGCTGGCGGCGGCGCGTCCTCCGGCTGCAGCGTCGGCCGCGGCGAGCTGAGGAACGAAGGAGCGGTTGCTTCGGGCGCTTCGATCCGTTATTCTACGGTGAGTTGCTTCCGCAACCGTGTGCGCCCGTAGCTCAGCTGGATAGAGCATTTGGCTACGAACCAAAGGGTCGGAGGTTCGAATCCTTCCGGGCGCACCACAGAATTCCGACGATTCGGCTGATGCTTCAGGATTAGAAAGTGTCCAGTGCGAGTGTCCGCTTGAATATCTGGTTAGAACATCGTTTCGTCGCTGTCGCGAAAAGCTTTGGGTGATCTCGATGACAACCGAAGTCGCGACCTAGTTATCGATGTCCATGTTTAGCACTTTCCGAATGGGAACGACTACACTGAGGCCGGAGTTCTCACCGATTACTGTGTTCAGGTAAGCGTCGGCAAAGCCTATGATCGCGCCAGTAGAACTGTCGAAAACCGGTCCACCGCTATCACCATGGTTAATGCCGAAAATCGGCCATGATATAGGAGCGACCTAGCTCATCTTTGAAGAGCTGGTTCGCAATTGTGCCCGTATTTGTTGTGAGACCTGGGATGCCCTGTTCGAACCCTGCAACGGCGGGATAGCCCGACACCGAAACTGCTTGTCCTGCGCGTAGTACGCCAGTGTAGAACTTCGGGACTGCTCGTGAGAGATACACTAGACCACTGGGATGCGAAGGCGGTGTTCGGGTACTGCGGACCTCAAGGATGGCAATATCTAACTCTCGATCCTGTTTTAGAACCACGCCATCGGTAAACATCGATACGTTGTAGATTCACTGTGACGGTCCTCATCCTCGGAGTTTGGGAGCTGAACCTTAATTATGGTTCTGCCTGTTTTGAACGATCCGGTCGCAATTGTCTGCCCCTGCTTTTTTACGGATTCCAGAGTTAGCTGGAAGTTATTCGCCTCATCTAAAACATGGTTGGCCGTTGCAACATGCCCTAGGGAATCGATGACAAAACCTGTTCCCGAGGACACTATGCTGCCATCTTGGTTTGAAGGTTCAAGATGAAATGTGAACTGCCGCTGTATCCGAACGATAGATTATGCCGTTCCTACTCTCTTGAGAGAAGCGATTGTGGGTGCGAATGCTTCGCCGCTACACCCGTAGCTTGTTAGCGCCAGCAGAACCGGCGTCTCGGCGTGCGCGGAAGAAGGAGGTGAGCAGGGTGCCGCATTCCTGGGCCAGGATGCCGGCCGTGACCTCCACACGGTGATTCAGGCGCGGATGGTTCAGGACCTCGAGGACCGAGCCGCAGGCGCCGGCTTTTGGGTCGGCTGCGGCGAAGACGAGGCGGCGAAGGCGGGCGTGGAGAATGGCGGAGGCGCACATGCTGCAGGGCTCAAGCGTGACGTAGAGGGTGCAGCCGAGCAGACGGTAGTTGCCAAGCGCGCGGCCGGCGGCGCGGAGGGCGACCATTTCGGCGTGGGCGGTGGGGTCGGAGTCACGGATGACGCGATTGGCGCCGGGGGCGACGATCTCGGTGCCGCGAACCAGGACCGCGCCGACGGGGACTTCGCCGGCGTCCGGGGCCTTGAGAGCTTCGGAGAGAGCAGTGCGGAGAAAAAACTCGTCGCTGAGCTCGGAGCTCATCCGGCGGGCGTCTTCGCGGCTTCTTGGGCTAGGATTTCGGCGCGGGTGCGGGGCTGGGACTCGGGACCAAAGAAGCGCTCGATTTCTTTGGCGAGACCGAGGAGTTTGGGCCGGCGCTCCTGGAGGGCTTCGGGAGAAAGCGCGAAGGCTTGCTGCCAGATCCGTTCGATCGCGGGAAGAAGGTTGGCGGCGAGGATGTCCGCGGTGGGGACACCGTGAAGGGAGTCAAGGATCGCTTCTTCTTCGGGTTCGTACTCGTCGGCCGGAGCACCCTCGGCGAGGTGGCCTTCGGGGTCGGCGGTGCGGACGAGCTCCTGGATGGAGGGGAGATCGGGCGGCGGCGGCCAGGGGCGCGAGTCAGGAGCGGACATCAGTCGATTGTAGAGGGATGGAAGCGGAGACGGGCAGGCTGGGCAGCGCGGCGGGTGGTTTGGTGCCTCTGAGGGACGATGGATGTGTGTGCTACAGACGATGAGGTTCGTCCGGAGGTCGGAGTCGCGGAGGCCGCGGCGGAGGGAAAGCTGTGGCGGCCACGGCGGGTCTTGATTACGCCGGAGGCGTATGCGCTGGAGCATGGGCGCGTGATGCTGGCGCGCGCCGAGAGCTTTGGCGCGGAGGTGATCCGGCTGAAGAGTAACCGGCTGATGGGGCTGGGGGCGGCTTCGGCGGGAAACGACGAGCGAAAGGCGTATGCGCTGGCGAAAACTTCGTTTGCGATCGTCGTATCCCCGCCGGGGCAGAGGAAGCTACAGCCGATTCCTCCTTCGGCGGACTGGCAGTTCCATGTGGCGCAGGGCTGCCCGGCGCACTGCCAGTACTGCTACCTGGCAGGGAGTTTGAGCGGGCCGCCCATTACGCGGGCGTACGCTAACCTGCCGGAGATCCTGGAAGGATTGCGGGCGTATGTGGGGTTGGGCGGAGTGACTTCGAAGTCGACCGAGCGAATGGGGGAGGGAACGACGTTTGAAGCTTCGTGCTATACGGATCCGTTGGGCATCGAGCACCTGACCGGGGCGCTCGAGGAGGCAATTGGCTTTTTCGGGAGCTGGGAGGCTCCGGTACAGCTGCGGTTTACGACCAAGTTCGATGGGGTGGGGCGGCTGCTGGCACTCGAGCATCGCGGGCGGACGCGGGTGCGGTTTTCCGTGAACGCCGCCAGCGTGGCGCGTAATTTTGAGGGCGGGACAGCGCGCGTGACTGAGAGGCTGCGGGCCATGCGGGCGATGGCGGTGGCTGGCTATCCTGTGGGACTCACGATTGCGCCGATTATGCCGGTGGAGGACTGGCAGGCGGAATACTCGGCGCTGTTGCAGGCAGTGGCGGCGGCGCTTGAGGGAGTGGACGGCGTGGACCTGACGGCAGAGCTGATTACGCATCGGTTTACCCCGGGATCGAAGGAAGTTCTGCTGGGCTGGTATCCGAAGACGAAACTCGATCTGGAGGAAAGCGGACGGACGCAGAAGAGGAATAAATTTGGTGGTTTTAAATATGTTTATCCAAAGGATCCGATGGCGGCGATGAAGGCTTGGTTTTACGGCGCGATCGCGGAGGTCCTGCCCCGCTGCCGACTTCTTTACTGGACATGAGACCAGGTCTGCGTGACAAAATTTTTCGCATCCGAAAAATCCCTGGCTGCATCGTGCGCAAACCTGCGTCTAAGGAGAGCAGCGACACACTTCGTAGATCGATCGGGCTCAGGATGCGTTTCTGTCTTCTTTTCTTTTGCGTACTCTGTACGTTCGGCGCGGCCAAGGCGGAGGGACTGACG